>CALWKI010000076.1 GCA_944381235.1 uncultured Clostridia bacterium | reverse complement strand
AAATTCTTAGCACCAATTTTCAACGCTTTAGTTTAAGATATTTTTTTTATTTTGGTGAGGTGTCCGAGTGGTCTAAAGTGCGCGCTTGGAAAGCGCGTGTTGAGCAATCAACCGCAGGTTCGAATCCTGTCCTCTCCGCCAAAATATTAAAAATACGAACTTTTGCGTTTATGTGTTTTTTGACGATTTGTTTGGTATTATTGTTAAAAGAAAGTAGTTAAGCGGATTTGCCTAACTACTTTCTTTTGTCTATAAATAACCCTCTCTAATCAACCTTGCTTTTAATAGTTTTCTAAATTTTTTAACATAAATGTTTGTACATTGACGAGTTACATTTAATATTTTTGCTATTTGGGCGGTGTTGTAACCTTTAAGGTATAGGGTATTTATTGTTTTAAAGGTCTTACTTTTGTTATTATTTAATATATCTTTACAAGTCTTTAAAATATACTCGCAATTCATATTTGAGTCGACATTGTCATTTTTACCTATAAAATCTTCCAATGTAGCATTATCTTTTACTACAAAATTTAAGGAACTATTACTAAAATTATTTGTGCTTTTTTGCTCTTTGTATAGAATTTTTAACATAGATTGATAGCAAACTTTTATAGCAAAAGTAAAATAAGTTCCTTTTGAACTATCATAATTTGGTCGACTACAATATAAATTTACAAGTGCAAGTTGTATTAAGTCTTCTTTTAAACGATTTAGAAATAAAAACTTTTTGCTAAACACCCAACACGCAATTTTTTTATCTTCTAGATACATATCTTCCGTGTATTTCATTTTTAAAACTCCTTTATTCTCCAGCTCTTGTATATACAAATTGCTTAAGCATTAATTTTAGGCATTTTCGAGTGCTTACGCACTTCAAGAGGCTTTTAGCCTAAAAAATATGTTTTTATACAAAATACAAATTTTTAAAAGGACGGACACAACTAGTTTTAATTTTGACAAAGCACGCAAAGCCCCAATAACAGCCCGTATTTGCCACTTTTCACAAGGGGATAAACCCCTTGTGTGTAATGAAAAAAGTGGCAAAATAAATAAATACGGGCTTTATATTTAAGGGGCTTTTGCTTTGCTTTTTCTTCTAGTCTTTTACTTTACCGTCCGCACGCATTCTGCGTATCTTGTTACAGTTTTTGTACAATAAAATAGTTTTAAGATTAAAACCCTTTTACTTTATTGTAAAAAACACTAATTAAATAATTAAACTTATTTTTTGCCTTTGACTCATCTAGTATGTTAAAGCATTCATAAATGAGTTCGACCGCTTCGCTATCTGAACGGGCAAAAATACTAACTAAGTCTTGCATTACATTTTCAACACTTAGTTCCATGTTGCCAACTTTTACACTCTTTTCAAAACTGAGTTTTAAAAAGAAACTTTTAAGCCTTTCAAAGTATGAGTTATCAAGAGGCAAAGACAACTCCTTATTGTTGTATACATTTTCTAGTTTTTCATATAAAATTTTTAAGTATTCAAAAACACCAACTGACCGCCCATCAATTTTGTTGGTCTGATTGTCATTATAATTATAATTATCATTATAATTTACATTATAATTATAATTAAGGTTAGCCTCTTGGTTGTGTTCTTGGTTGTTGTCTTGGTTAGGCTTTTGGTTAGTGTCTTGGTTAAGTCCTTGGTTAGCGTCTTGGTACAACCTTTGGTTGTTATCTTGGTTTAATTTACTATGTTTTTGCTTTTTCTTTTCCGCCCCTAACTTTCCATTTTTTTTGCAATTATCATATCTTAAATTACTTTTATCTATTTGCGGTTTTGCTTGTTTAAAAATGAGTTCTATATAACTATCATTTTTTGTTATTTTACCATTTAGGGCATAGTCGCAAATAGTTTTATATGCTTTTGCTTTATGTTCATTGTCTGGTATTAGTTCTATTGCCTCAAAGTAGGAACGATAAAAAACAAAACTTTCTCTCTTTTTATCTTCCATATACTAGCCCTCATATTTTACACCCTTACTACATGGAATACCTTGTGTTTTATTAAGACTAATAAAAGGGCATTCGGCAAGGAGTTTTAAGTACTCATCCGCTCGTACTGTCAACACTTCCCATATATAGTCCTCGTCGTCAATTTTCATATCATATTTTAAAAATATACTTTCTAGTTTTTTCTCGGTTTCAAGTAGTGTCTTTTGATATTCTTTATTAATTGCTTTTTGATTTGTACAAAAATCAATCCAATGATTAAAAAATTGTATTACTTCTTCTTTATTTTCCATTTTTCCTATATCTCCTTTAATCTTCTTTTTAGGTCTTCCATACACTCTAAAACCCATTGTTTTATAGTTTTGTAACCTAATTTTTTTAAATTCTCTAATTTTAAGCAGTTGCAACCGCTCTTATTTAAACGAACACTAAGGCGGTAGTATAATTCGTCGTCCGTGTTGCGACTTGCTTTTCTAACCCCTTTTAAAAGGTCAATTTCTTGTTTGTTGTAAATATCAAGTATATTACATTCTAGCATTAAACAAATTTTACTCGCTTGCTCTGGTGTAGGTAGGCATTTATAGTTTGCTATCTTGCTTATGTAATACTTGTCTTGTTTTAGCACTCTTGCTATGTCGTTCTGTTTTAAGTTCTTCCTTGCTAATATCTCTTTTAATAACAACTTTTTCTTCCTCCTTTTGTTGTATAAAGTCCACAAGGTCAATTACAAACATATCACAAGCCGAGTTGCATAAATTTTTTATTGCTTGCGACAACTCTTTTGTATTTGTAGTTTTCAAAGGTTTATTTTTTATATAATTACCTTGTTCGTCTTTATAACCTAATGTTCCAATTTGAATTAGCATAATAACCTCAAAAATAGATTTAAAATCTACAAACTAAGCAAAAAAAACATTGTCAATATCTTCGATTTTTAAAATCTCGCAAATTTTATAGATTTCTTTTGATTTAAAATCTTTCTTGTTATTTATTTTTGCATTTAAACAAGCAAAAGAAATTCCTACAATTTTTGCGAGTTCTTTTTGTGTTAGACCATTTTTTACTATGTATGATTTTAAAAGTCTTGTGTTTGTCATTGTTTAACCCCCTTTTTAATTTTTAGTAGATTTAAAATCTACTTTTGACCCATTTTATATAATTGTAGAATATTTGTCAACAAATTTTTATAAAAAAATTAAATTTGTTGATTTTTTATCAATTTTATTTTATAATTATTCCAAGGAGTAATATTTATGAGCAAACTAAGTGAAAACATAAAGTCAAGACGAAAACAACTTAATATGACCCAAGACGAATTAGCAAAAAAGTTGGGTTATAAGTCTAGGTCAAGTATAAATAAAATTGAACTTGGAATAAACGACATATCACAAAGACAAATTATATCTTTTGCCAAAGCCTTAGACACTACCCCGGCATATTTACTTGGAATTGAAGAGCAAAATAAAGACAATGAAATTATTATCTATACAAACGGAAGAAAAAAAGAATATCAAGTTACTAATGAACAACTTGAAATAATTATCTCTATGCTTAGTCAGTTTATAAAGGAGTAAAAACTATGAATGTAGTTATTTATGCCCGTTTTTCTTCGCACTCCCAAACCGAACAAAGTATTGAGGGGCAACTTAGAGTTTGTAGAGAGTACGCACAAAATAAAGGATTAAACATTATTAATGAATACATTGACAGAGCAACAACGGGGACAAATGATAATCGCCCCGCCTTTTTGCAAATGATTAAAGATAGCAAGAAGAAAGAATTTGAACAAATACTTGTATATAAGTTAGATAGATTTAGCCGTAAAAAATATGATAGTGTAGTATATAAACACAACTTAGCAAAAAACGGAATTAAGGTTGTTTCCGCAACTGAAATTATAAGCGACACCCCCGAGGGAACACTTATGGAAGGAATGCTTGAAACTTTTGCCGAAATGTATTCAAAAGAATTAAGCCAAAAAGTTAAACGAGGCATAAGAGAAAGTATTTTAAAAGGAAATTATATAGGCGGTTATATTCTTTATGGTTATAAGGTAGTAGACAAAAAAATAGTTATTGATGAAGAAACAGCCCCAGCAATTCGTTATTTGTTTGAAGAATATGCCAATGGAAAAAGTAAAAAGCAAATAATTAATGAACTTAATCAAATGGGGTATAGATTAAAAAACAAGCCTATTAAATATACAAGTTTTCAAAACAACTTAAGCAACAAAAAATACATAGGTGTTTTTGACAACGGGCATTATCAAAACAACGAATACTACCCACAAATAATTAGTAAAGAATTATTTGAAAAAGTACAAGTAAAACTTGCCGAACATAAACATAGACCGGGAACACAAAAAGCAAAAGTAGAGTATCTTTTGTCTGGCAAAGCATTTTGTGGACATTGTGGGGCTAGTTTAGTTGGAGTTTCTGGAACAAGTAATAACAAAACAAAACACTACTACTATGCTTGTTCTACAAGATACAAAAAGCATACTTGCAATAAGAAAAACGAGCATAAAGAAAGTTTAGAAAGATATGTAGTAGAACAAACTTTAAATTTTGTTTTGACAGAAGAACAAATAGAAAATATTGCAAATGGAATGCTAGAACAATGGAACAAAAATACTACCGCAATAAAAATTAAAGAATATGAAAAGAAAATAGAAAAAATCGAGCAAGAACTAGACAAGTGTTTTAACCTATTTTATAAAGCTGAAAATGAAGAGTTACAAAAAAGAATGAATGACAAGGCAAATAGCCTTACCATCCAAAAAAAAGATATACAAAAAGAAATAAAAAAACTAAAAATGGTACAACTTATAACCCATACAAAAGAAGATGTGAAAAATCTTCTTGCCGAGTACTTAGACGGAAATATTAATGATATTGACTATCAAAGAAAAATAATAAATAAATTTGTAAATAGTGTTTATGTTTTTGACGATAAAACAGCAATTTATTATAACTTGTTTAATCTTCGCCAATTTACGTATAATGAGGCACTAGACAACATAGCGGAAAACGAGCAAGTTCTAATTTCAAATGCAATGCTCCGCCAAATAAATTATCATATACAAAACATATTTTTTAATTAAAATACTAAAAGATTTCAAATATTTTAAAAGTTAAGTTTTATAATGTATTTTTATAGCAAATTTTAACGGGAAGTAAACTTAATATGGATTTCACCTTTATCATTTCTTATGGTTTGATATATATTGTTTTAAGTCTTTTGTTTTTGCTTCTTGCTATAACAAGCAAAAAATACTCTTCAAAAATGACTAGAAATGATTTTATAATTAGATATCCAAAACTATTACCAATTATTTTATTTTTATGTTCCCTGTTTAGTACTGGTTTAGTAATTTTTATGTCAACCATAGGTTATAACGAAACAGTAACGTGGTGGTCACTTTTATTTTTTGTTGCACTTTCGCTGTTATCACTCATAGCGATGTACGCCACATCTCGAATTAAATTAATCATAAAAAATAATGACATAATATATTGCCCTGCATTCGGAAAGGTACGTGCTCTAACTTTTAATGATATTACAAGTGTTAAATATCATAATTCACACTCAGTGACATGCTATAATAACAACAAACGAATTTTTAATATAGATTTTGCTTTATTAGGATATGATTTGTTTTTATCAAGGATTAAAGATAAGCCTTTATTCACAAAAAAGAAATAATTGTGCATAAAGTTGGTTTTCTTAACTAAAGAAGATGTATGTAATTATTTATTTACAAAAATAATAGTCAAATTAACCTACATATTAAATTTTAAACTAATTAAAATTAAATTGCAAATTTAACAAATTTTGTTGACAGAGCAACAAATTTTATGTTATAGGTATTAACGTGTGCTGGGAGGAAGAGATGGAATTTAGCATAAAAGTAGAAAATATTTTTTCAATCTTTACAAACCTAATTACCAATATACAAAGGTGTATAAACAAAATTAAAGACAAAAATATGAAAGCGCTTGGACTAAAAAGCGGACATGTTTCTTGCCTTTATTATTTATACAAAATGGGTCCAATGACCCAAGCAAAACTGGTAGAAATGTGTGAAGAAGACAAGTCTGCAATAAGTAGAAAAATTGAATACTTAACAAAAAACAACTATGTAGAAAAAGACAAAAGTGAAGATGGAAAATATAAACAACCTATTAATTTGACACCAAAAGGACAAGAAGTTTCTGCGTTTATTGCAAACAAAATAAACGAAATAATACAAAAGTCCGACGCAGAACTAAATAATAATGACAGGCAAATTTTATATACAAGTTTAGAAAAAGTAAATGAAAAATTAAAAAAAATAATAAAAGAAGAGGAAAAATAAATGGCAACAAAAATAATCATTGATTCAGCATCCGACTTAGAAAAGGGAGACGCAGAAAAACTTGGGATAATACTTATTCCACTTGAAATAAGATTTGATGACGAGGAATACTTAGATGGGTTTAATATTACAAAAAAAGAATTTTATGAAAAACTAATTGAAAGTTCAACTATTCCAAAAACCAGTCAAATTAATCCTGCAAGGTTTGAAGAAGAATTTAAAAAAGTTGTAGATAATGGCGACGAAGCAGTAGTTATAACCCTTTCTTCAAAACTTTCAGGCACATATTCTAGTGCGGTAAAAGCAAGCGCAAATTACAAAGATAAAATTTTTGTGGTTGATAGTTTAAGTGCAAGTTTAGGCGAAAGATTAATTTTCGAGTACGCATATCGTTTACTAAACAAAGGTTTAAACGCAAAGGAAATTGCAGAAAGACTAGATATTGAAAAGAAGCGTTTAAATCTTATGGCTATGCTTGACACATTAAAATACTTGCGAAAAGGAGGGCGCATCTCTGCCCTAGTTGCTTTCGCGGGTGAGATTTTATCAATTAAGCCAGTTATTGAAGTAAGAAATGGCGAAGTCAAACTAGTTGGAAAAGCAATAGGTTCAAAAAAAGCAGGCAACTTATTAAATACTCTCGTTGAAAAGAAAGGAATTGACTTTAATATGCCTTACTGTGTTGCGTTTTCTGGACTTGACAGCACTCTTCTAGACAAATACGTCGAAGATAGTAAAAACTTATACAAAGACCACACCGAAACCATTCCAAAATATGCCATTGGAAGTACAATAGGAACTCATGTCGGGCCAAACGCAATAGGCGTAGCTTTTTTTGAAAAGGAAAACACAAAATGATAGTAGGAATTCCACGCGCCCTTCTTTACTACAAAAATGAAAAACTTTGGACAAAGTTTTTTGACGAACTGGGAATAGATTATATAATCAGTCCAGAAACAAACAAAGAAATTATAGAAAATGGTAGTAAGTATGCGATTGACGAAACTTGTCTTCCCATAAAAATCTTTTTAGGCCATGTTGATTATTTAAAAGACAAGTGTGACTACATTTTTATACCAAGAATAGAAACTGCTCAGGATACGGAAACATGTTTAAACTTTAGAGCACAATATGATTTAATAAAAAATGCTTTTAGAAAATATGATATTAAACTTCTCTTCTATAATGAGGTAGGACACAAAAAACATAAAGAATATAAGGCTTTTAAAAAATTGTGTAAATATCTAAAAATAAAAAAATCACTTGGAAAATACGCTTATCAAATGGCAAAACAAACACAACTTTACTACGAATTATTTAGAAGTGAATATCAAGAAAATATTTTAAAAAATTCAAAAAAAATTAAGGTTTTAGTGCTCGCACACGCTTATAATATCGGAGACAAATACGTTGGTGAACCAATTTTAAATATGTTAAAAAAACTAAATACTGAGCCTATTATTGCCGAGTACTTTGACGCAAAACGATGCGTAAAGGAATCACTTAAAGTGTCAAAAACTTTGCCTTGGTCATATAATAGACATCTTCTCGGCGCGTTAGAACTCTATAAAAACATGGTTGACGGAGTAATACTTATAACTACTTACCCATGTGGTCCTGATAGTATGTGTGACGAAATGATTGTTAGACACTACAAAGACATTCCTATTGTGACTCTAACTCTTGACGCTCAAGACGCAACAGCAGGAATAGAGACACGACTAGAAAGTTTTATTGACATACTTAATTACAAAAGGAAAAATAGTTATGAATAAAGATATAGTTGCTTGCTTTCCTCAGTGGGGAAGTTATTCGTGTGCGTTTAGATATCTTTTTGAAAATGGTTTTGGTGTAAAATATATGACCCCACCGCCTTTAACAAAAAAAACTATTGAAATCGGAAGTAAACATAGCCCTGATTATGTTTGCGTCCCTTTTAAATACTGTTTAGGTTGCCATATTGAAGCACTAGAAAAAGGTGCAAATTGTCTTATGCAAATTTTTGGAGCGTGTAGACTAAACTATTATGGAGAATTAGAAGAAAAAATCTTAAGAGACCTAGGATACGACTTTAAATTTTTTAATATGGCTGAAATTAATTTTAGGTCACCGAGGTCAATACTAGAGCACTTTAAAATAGTCAACCCAAATATGTCTCTTGTAAAAATTATCAAATCACTTCCGACAACAATTAATATAATAAAAACAATAGATAAAATGGAAGACTATATTAGAAAAAATGCAGGTTTTGAAAAAGATAAAAACGCCCTTGAGGACACTTTTAACGAATTTAAGGAAAAATTAAATAAAACGCAAAACACTAAACAATACAAAAAATTAAAAAAGGAATACACTAAAAAATTAAAAAGTATTAAAATCAACAAACCACACCATCCTTTGCGCGTAGGTTTAGTCGGGGACTATTATACTGTGCAAGAACCTTTTAGCAATTATTTTATTGAAAAAGAACTTGAAAATATGGGTATCGAAGTGTATCGAGAAATGAACCTCACGAACACAATAATAAATTCAAAGTATAAGAACTCGCGCAAAACTGGTAAACGATATGTGAAATTTGATATAGGTGCAACAGCAAACTATACTGTTGCAGAGGCATTAAAATATGCAAAAAATGGGCTTGATGGCATTATACAAGTAAAGTCTTTTGGCTGTACACCTGAATTAAATGCTCAAACTGTTTTACAAAGTATAAGCAGAGATTACAAGATTCCAATTTTACACTTTAGTTTTGATTCTCAAACAAGTGAAACAGGTATCAAAACAAGACTTGAAGCATTTTACGATATGATGCAGGCAAAACACAAATAAGGGGAAAAATATGAAAGGATATTTAGGAATAGATATTGGGTCAATATCAACAAAAGGTGTTGTAATTGACGAAGATTTGAATATTATTGCTAGCGAGTATCTTTGGACTGAGGGAGATCCTATGGGGGCTGTAAAGAGATTACTAAAAGTCCTTGAAAAGCAGCTAAGTAATAAAGATATTAAAATAGTAAGCGTTGGGACAACTGGCAGTGCAAGAAAATTAATTGGCGTTATGACGAATGCAAGCGTAGTAAAAAATGAAATTACTGCGCACGCGATCGGAACAACCACTTTACATCCAGATGTAAATACGATCTTTGAAATTGGCGGACAAGATTCAAAAATAATAATTATTGAAAACGGATATGTTACTGATTACGCTATGAACACTCTTTGCGCGGCTGGAACAGGCTCGTTCTTGTCTTCTCAAGCACACAGACTAGGGGTCTCTGTTGAAGAATTTGGCGAAATTGCGCTTAAATCAAAACACCCAACTAATATCGCCGCACGTTGTACAGTTTTTGCCGAAAGCGACCTTGTCCATAAAGCACAAATTGGGCACAGCAAAGAAGATATAATCGCGGGGCTTTGTAAAGCAGTAGTCACAAATTATCTTAATAACATTGGAAAAGGTAAAAAGTTTAATCCCCCGATTGTCTTTCAAGGTGGAGTAAGTAAAAACGTAGGTGTAAAAAAAGCGTTTGAAGATGCCGTAGGACACGAAGTTATTGTTGATAAAAACGGACATTTAATGGGTGCTTTTGGTGTAGCAGTACTTGCAAAAAATTCTAAAATTGAAAAAGATTTTTCTTTCGATATTGTTGACACAGAATTTAGGACCACTGGCTTTGATTGCCCTAAGTGCGCCAACCATTGCGAAATAGTTTGTGTTTTTAAAGACAATAAGTTAATTGACTCCTGGGGCAACAAATGCGACAATGGTGCGGTAAAAGTCAACTAAAAAGATTGCTCTAGAAACATAATAAAATTTAAGTGTCTTAACAAAGTTTTTTATCACGCATTAATATTTTTTACAAACTTTCAGTAAAATAAATTAAAAAATACCCAGCCGGGTATTTTTTAATTTTCTTCTTTTATAAGCGCGTTTGCTTTTTCACAATATTCTGCAAGTTTGTCAAATTCAATTTCAATTAGCGGGTCAATTTCTTTTATTTTCTTTGCTTTAATTTTGTTATGCGTAAACCAACCAAGTAAACCGATTCCTAATTTTTAGTGCTGGGCTAAACGCAATCTGTAAAGTGTGGCTTAATGATGGGATGAAAGAAACTCCAGAAGAACTAGCAAAAATAATACAAAAAGAATATGAAAACAAAATAAGTTTTTTTAAATAAAAATTATATGCTTTAATTCACTAATTTTAAAATCAATTCAAAAAACAATAATAAAATTTATTGCCACTTTTTTCTGCAAAAGTTTGCTAGCCTAAGTAATATTGTTTTTACTTAATAATTTGTTCCCAACTAAATTCTTCTCTTCCAAAATGCCCATAACATGCAGTATCTTTATAAATTGGCTTTAATAGGTCAAGCCCATAAATAATGTCATTTAGCTTAAGACTAAAAGTACTTTTAACAAAATTTTCAATTTCAACCAATGGTACATTATTTGTTCCAAAGCACTCTAAACTTACGCTTGTAGGCTCTTCTTTGCCAATAGCAAAACTAAGCCCGATTTCACACCTTTTAGCATAACCTTTTGCAACAATATTCTTTGCAATATATCGAGCGTAATACGCACCAGATCTGTCAACTTTTGTCGCATTTTTACTACTAAAGCATCCTCCTCCTACTCGTCCTACCCCGCCATATGTGTCAACAATAATCTTTCTGCCTACACAACCGCTATCACTAAAACTTCCCCATATGGTAAACTTTTCACTTGGATTAATAAGTACGTTACTAACATCAAATTTTAATTCTTTATATTCTAAAGATATAGGCAAAACTACATTATCTAAGATAAGTTTTCTTATGTCTTCTAAATTTAATTCTTCACGATGTGACACACTGATGACTATAGATAAAATCTCTTTTGGCTCGTCATCTTCATATAGAATTGAAACTTGACTTTTGGCATCTGCAAAAAAACCATATGAATTTTTTCTAAACTCTTCATATTTTCTCATTAGTTTATGCGCAAAAATTATTGGAAGGGGCATAAATTCTTTCGTCTCATTTGTCGCATAACCATAAACAATTCCCTGGTCATTTGCACAAAGATTATTTTTTACAACTGCTTTATTTATATCTACACTTTGCTCACTTATTTCCTTTATTATAGTAAAATCACAAGTATAGCCAATCTCTTTTAATATTTTTCGCGCAATCTCTTCATAGTCAATCTTTGCCTTTGTCGATGCCTCACCATAAATAAATAGTTTGTCATTCTTTATTGCGCACTCAACCGCCATTTGACTGTTTTTATCTTGCTTTAACGCCTCATCTAAAAAACTATCTGCAATATAATCACATGTCTTATCAGGATGCCCTATGTTTACGCTTTCACTAGTTAAAACTTTAATCATTTTTTGCTCCTAATATTTTCAAATTCTAATTTTTTTATTTTGTCTTTTGCATGAACCCAACACATTGCAGACACAAAACCTATTTTCATATCTTTATCAATTCCCATAAAATGTCCACACTTATCTTCATCTATTTTAATTTCCCTTCCGTTTATCCATTTACAACCATTTTCTTTTGCAAATAATAAAAACTCTTTTGTGACGTGTGGCTCAACATGAAAAAAAACTTTTCCTTCCTTTTTTAAAATTTCATTTATACTTTTCATTTTTTCTCTCCTCTTTTTATATTTCCATAAAGAGAGTAAAAAGAAAAACCCATCGTTTTACCGATGGG
>CALWKI010000075.1 GCA_944381235.1 uncultured Clostridia bacterium | reverse complement strand
CTCTACCAACTGAGCTATACCCCCTTACTTTACCTAAAAAGATTTATCTCTTTTTAGGTACTCAAAAAATATATAGTTTTTTGTCTTTTTTACAATAAACAAGTAAGTTTATAAATTTTGTCATATGTTCGTTTTTCAAGATTTAACTAGTTTACAAGTAAAGCCACCAAAATCTATTCCTCTTCAACGTCTGGTAAATTTACATTGTGATAAACATCCTGAACGTCATCTAAACTTTCAAGCGCGTCAACCATTTTTTCAAACGTTGCAAGTTGTTTTTCATCAAGGTCAATAGTGGTTTGTGGTACCATTGTAACTTCACTTGAAACAAATTCAATTCCCTTACCTTCTAGAGTTTCCTTTACTTTATGAAAAAGTGATGGGCTTGTGATAATGTTATACACATCTTCATCGTTAATCACATCTTCCGCCTCTGCCTCAAGGCACATATCAATCAACGCATCCTCGTCAATCTTATCTGTTTTTGCGACAATTAAAACGCCTTTATTATCAAACATATATGATACGCATCCAAGAGCCCCAAGACTACCCCCAAACTTATCAAAAGCATGCCTTACATCTCCTGCGGTTCTATTTTTGTTGTCTGTTAAACATTTAACAATAACTGCGCTGCCACCAATTCCGTAACCTTCATATGTTATCTCTTCATAGTTTACCGCACTAAGTTCCCCACTTGCCTTCTTTATACTTCTTTGGATGTTGTCATTTGGCATATTATTTTGTTTTGCCTTTGAAATAACATCCCTTAGTTTTGCGTTATTATTTGGGTCTGCCCCTCCTTGTTTGACTGCAACTGCAATTTCCCTACCAATTTTTGTGAAAATTTTTCCACGTACAGCATCTGCCTTATTTTTTGTTGCTTGTATATTGTGCCATTTTGAATGTCCTGACATTTTTATTCTCCTTGTATATTTTCATAAATTTTTTTCATTTCATTTGCGTCCTCTGCTTGCGTACCACGAGACTCACAAATTATAACGGGACTAAGGTTTAACTTCTTTATCGCACGTGCAAGTCCTTCAAACTCAGGACCGTACTTATTATCTTCAAAAGTTAAGTGCTTTATCTCTCCCTTACTACCATATTCAATTTTTGAAAAATGTATATGTATATTTTCTACTTTACTCCGCCCTATTTTGTCAATCAAAAATTCAAATATTTTTTCAAAATCTTGTTCATTTTTAAGTCCACCTTGCGTAAGCGCGTTGATGTGACCAAAATCAAGGGTCGGGACAAGATAATCTGCGTATGTACAAATTTCACCCACTTCTTCGTAAGTGCCTAATTGTTGACTTTTTCCCATTGTTTCGGGACAAAGCATAAAGTCAAAATCAAAATTTTCATTGTCAATTCTTTTTACAAGTTCTTTCATATTTTTTTTAAGGAGACTAAACGCCGTTTCCCTATCCATATCACCACAAGAACCCGGATGAAAAACACACCTTTTACCGCCGAGTAACTTTAAAAACTTTAGAGATGTTATTATATAATTAAAAGACTTTTCTATCATTTTTTCATCTTTATTTGCTAGATTTATATAATATGGAGCATGAATACTTATTTCAACTCCATTTTCTTTGCATTTTTCTCCAAGAGTTTTTGCTGTAAATTCACTCATTGTAAAACCTCTTGAAAAAGAATATTCATACGCATTAAGTCCCCTGTTTTTTATCCAAAGAGGAGCGTCAAGACTGCTCTTGTACCCTTGTTCGTAAAACAAATCACAATTTCCTGATGGACCAAATTTAGTCATTTTTTCTCCTTAAATTAAATATGTTAACATTTTAAGTCTGTTTTCTCTGATTTCGCCAATTCCTACACAAATCTTTTCACAAAAAACCAAATACTTTTTATTAGATAAGTTGTCTACAAAAATCTTTTTCCCGTCTCTTAAGTCTTTATACTGTCTTTCTGACACAGTTATTTTTTCAAGTTCGTCTAAACACCTCTCAACTGGAATAAGGCTTTTTTTAATACTTTCTACATTCAATTCTTCAAAGTTTATTCCATCTTCAAGTTTAAATTCACCACTTTTTGTACGAATTAAACTTGTCATTGTCGCACAACTTCCAGTCTTCTCGCCTAAGTCACGAGCAAGAGATCTAATATATGTACCACTTGAACAAACTATTTCAAATTCAAATGTGTATTTATCAACCTCTCTTAAACATTCAAATTTGTAAATAGTTTTTTCACTTGGCTTTAACTCGACTTCTTCCCCACGTCTTGCAAGTTCATACGCCCTTTTCCCGTTAACTTTTTTTGATGAGTGAAGAGGTGGAACTTGCATAATCTTACCCAAAAAATTTTCTTTGATTGCTTTTTTTATCTGTTCTAAAGTTGGAATGACTTGAGATTTCTTTATAACTTTCCCCTCAAGATCAAGTGTGTCTGTCTGCACTCCAAATTTAAATCTTGCTTTGTAAGTCTTTTTTTTGTCCAAAAAATAATCAAAAAGCCTCGTTGCCCTACCTATTGCCACAGGAAGAACTCCACTCGCAAGCGGGTCTAATGTCCCTAGGTGACCAACTTTTTTCTCATTTAACAAATGTTTTATTTTAACTACAACATCGTTTGAAGTAACATTTACCTTTTTGTTTACAATAACTATCCCAGTCATAACAATCCCTTAAAGCACTTTTTTTGAGACCTCTATAATTTGCTGCAATAACTCCTTATATGGAAGCATAACTTCAGCCCCTGCTGCCCTAATATGTCCGCCACCATTAAAGACACGTGCAATATCGCACACATTTACATATTTATTTGACCTAAAACTAATAGAAAAAGTATCTTTTGTTTTTTCTAATATTTTAACTCTTATTTCATTTCCCTCAATACCTTCTAGAAAGGAAAATGCACTTGGATTTTCACAAATATCTTGGTATCTCAAGTATTCCTTATAATTAAAAAATGTAACATAAAGTTTCCCGCCTAAATACGCCTTTGTATTTTTAAGTGCTGTTTTATAAAAATACAAATAATTACTACCCTTATACTTAAACATATTATAGTTGACTTCTGCAAGATTAAAATTGTACCCAAGTAACTCATACGCATGCTTATGACTCATAGCATTAGTTGAAGAATGCATAAAGCACCCAGTGTCAGAAGAAAGACCCGCATATAAATTAAGTGCAATTTGCGAATTTATTGTTACATTTAATTCTTTTATTATTTCATATAAGATATCTGCGGTACTAGGGCTATTAGTGTCAATTAGACTATAATCAAACTTATAATCAGATTTTTGATGGTGGTCAATGACTACCTTTATCTTCGCCTTGTCAAAAAGTTCAGCATATTTACCTATTCTACCACTTGAGTTGCAGTCAAGCATAATACACACGTCAACTTGCATAATATGTTTTTCATTCTCCTCTAACTTAACGTCAAGAAAAGATATGTTACTAGGCACCACTCCATCACAATAAGCATAAACTTTTTTGTTTAGTTTTTTTAGTATAAGTCTGAGTGCATTCATAGAACCTAGCGCATCTGCATCAGGGCTAACATGACAAAATAAAGCGAACGAATTATATTTTTTAATTATACGTAAAATATCTTTCATTTTTTCCTCTATTTGTATTTTTTACTCTTCCGTCTCATCACTATACTTAATATTTTTTAATAGTTTGTTAATCTTTTCACTGTACTCACTACTATCATCTATTGCAAAATCAAGCATTGGTAAAACTCTAAACTTTATCTTATCTTTCAAAGAACTTCTAATAAAACCACTGGCATTTTTTATTATTTCTAGAGCCTCTTCTTTGTTTTCCTCTCCATAAAAACTAAGATAAACTTTTGCATATTTTAGGTCACTTGATAAATGTACTCTTGACACTGTTATCATTTCATTTTTAAGCCTTGGGTCATTAAGTTCATTTGAAATAATTTCAGAAACATATCTTTTTATAAGAGAATTACCCTTTTCTATTCTATTTGACATTTTTTCATTACCTTTTAACTAAAGATTTGTTCTTTAATTATACATTCTATTCTGTCCCCAACTTGAATATCGTTAAAGTTGTCAATCTTAATGCCACATTCAAACCCGCTAGCAACTTCTTTTGCCTCGTCCTTTTCACGCTTTAAAGAAGCAATTTTACTATCACAAATAACCTCTTCTCCTCTATAGACTTTGGCGATTGCTCCTCTTTGTATCTTACCATCCAAAACATAACTTCCAGCAATGTTTCCTACACTACTAATTCTAAATACAGCCCTGACCTCAGCATGCCCAATAACTTTTTCCTCGAACTTTGGCGTCATCATAGATTTTGCAAGTTTTTCAATATCTTCAATCGCTCTATAGATAATATCATATTCTCTTATTTCTACCTTATTTTGTTTTGCAAAATTAGAAATCTTTGACATAACCTTTGTTGCAAAAGACACAATAATAGCGTTTGACACTTTAGCCAGTTGAACGTCATTTTCGTTAATATTACCAACTCCTGAACTTATAATTTCAACTCTCACCTCTTCGTTCGCGACTGCTCCTAAACTTTGTCTTAATGCCTCAGCTGAACCTTGATTATTTGCTTTAATTATAATATTTAACTTTTTCTTATCCTCTTTCATTGGAGTTGATAAAAATTCGTCAAGACTATTAGCTGGACCATTTGCAATTTTTTCCTCTGCTTTGCGGTTTTTTCTTTCTTCTATGACATTTTTGCTAAATTTTTCGTCAACGGCTTGAATTGTATCCCCCGCATTTGGAACACTATCAAAACCAAGAATTGCAACAGGCATTGAAGGGCCCGCCTTAATTACACTTCGTCCCTTATCATCTATAAGCGCCCTAACCTTTCCGAGTGCAAAACCTGAAACAATACTGTCCCCCACCTTTAAAGTACCATTTCTTACAATGATATTTGCAATAGGACCTCTATTTTTGTCGAGTTTTGCCTCAATAACTGTTCCGATTGCATTTCTTTTCTTATTACATTTTAGTTCTTGCATTTCTGCAACCAGAAGAATAGTTTCTAGGAGTTTATCAATACCTTCTCCTGTAACAGACGAAACCGGAACAATAATTGCATCTCCGCCCCACTCCTCAGGTAATACCTCATGCTCAGTAAGTTGTTGTTTTATTCTTTCTATATCAACATTTTGTTTGTCAATTTTCGTAATAGCGACAACCATAGGAACATTTGCTTCTTTAATATGTTTAATTGCCTCAATAGTTTGAGGTTTTACCCCATCATCACCTGCAACAATGAGAACGGCAATATCTGTTATCTCAGTACCACGTTTACGCATATTAATAAACGCCTCGTGTCCTGGTGTATCAATAAAAGTAATGTCCTCTCCTTTCCATTTTACCATATACGCACCAATCGACTGCGTAATGCCACCTGCCTCACCTTGAGTCACATGGGTTTTTCTAATATAGTCAAGTAAAGAAGTTTTACCATGATCAACGTGTCCAACAATAGTTACAATTGGTGCCCTCTTTTCAGTATTTTCTCCATCATCAATAAGGGCATTTTCTTTTAATCTTTCTTCGTAAGTTTTCTCAAGTTTTAGTTCAAGTGTCACTCCAAGTTCACTAGCGACAATTTCTGCCGTTTGAAAGTCAATGGTACTGTTAATTGTTGCCATAACACCTAAAATCATAAGTTGCTTCATAATCTCGGTTACTGGTTTACCTATTTTTTCAGATAATATCTTAACTGTTAAATTAGGTGTTGTTATAACAGCATTTGTAATAGGGCTATGCACAAATTGTGCGGTTTCTTGCTTTGGTTTTTTTATCTTAAGTTTACGAGTAACCATTCTTTCCTCAATATTTTTTTCTTCAATCAAGCCACGTCTTAAAAGAGATTTTTTATTAATTCTCTTATCGTCATCACTTTGTCTATCATATGATTTTTTCTTGTTGCCAAAATTCCTTTCCTTTTCGCCAAACGCACTACTCGCAGACTCAAGCCCGCTACTCTTTTTTGGAATTATGCTAAGTAGCCCCTTATTTTGATTGTCTCCTTGAGGTTTACCAAATCTAGATTGATTAGGTTTATAAGGAGTATTTGCCGATTTGTATGGTGGTCTATCCCCCGGTTTTTTATTAAACGAATTATTCTGAAATTTACTTGTCTGGTTATATAAAGGTCTTTTATAGCCTTTATTTTGCTCATTTTGATATTTTGGGACATAAGGTCTCCCTGGTACATATTGAGTAGACGAAGATGTTTGAGGTTTATTTGCCTGTGGCTTAAACGTTTGAGGCTTTTCTTTCTTTTCAACTGGTTTTTCTTGTACTTTTTCTTCTTTTACAATCTCAACTTTTTCTTCTTTCTTTTGTTCTTCAGGCTTTAGTTCCTCTTCAACATTATTAGTTGTTTCTTTCTTATTTGACATAGCAAAAAGCTCAGCAAAAGACTCTTTGTCCTTTTCCTCTTTTACTTGACCCATTTGAAGAGTTTCAACTTTTGCTTTTTCCTCTTCAAGTCTCTTAGCCGCCCTAATCTCATCTTTAAATTTTTTCGCAAGATTATAAGCGTCAAACTTTACCTTTTTTACCTCATGAAAAAGGCTATGCATTTTTTTATCCTTATACAATGCATATAACGCTTTAATATTATTAATATTCTGTTTTTCTTTCTTTTCTACTTCGCTCAAAAGACTTTATCTCCCTCTACAAATTTTGTTTTAATTCCTCAATTAACTCGTCTGTGACTTGCGCTTCAAGTGCCCTATTTAACGCTTTAGTTTTTATGCACTTTTCTAAACACTTCTCATCTTTACAAATATATGCGCCTCGCCCATTTGATTTGTAAGTTTTATCAAGTTTTAAGTGCCCATCAAGAGTTCTCACCACTTTGAGTAGTTCCTCTTTTTCTTTTCTTTGCCGGCAAGCCACACACATTCTAAGAGTCACCTTCTTTGGCATTATACCACCTCTTTAACAATTATTCAATATAGTCATTAATCTTCTATGCTATTATCATCGCCTAAACCTTCAAATTCATTCTCGTCAAACTCGGAATTTAGCATAAGTCCACCATCAAGTTGTTTTGCCTCGCTTTCAGACTTAACATCTATTCTCCAATTTGTTAACTTTGCCGCAAGTCGCACATTTTGCCCATTTTTACCAATCGCAAGTGACAACTTATCATCTGGCACAACTGCCCTCGCGTGATTTTGCCCCTCAAGAGAATAAATGGTTATAATCTTTGCAGGACTGAGTGCGCGAGCAATATATTCAAAGGCATTGTCACTATACTCCACCATATCAATCTTTTCGCCATTGAGTTCTTTAATTATCTCGTTAATTCTTATGCCCTTGTTCCCAATACATGCGCCTATTGGGTCAAGGTTTGGATTAGTTGACATAACAGCAACCTTTGCTCTATATCCCGGTTCACGTGCGATTGCCTTAATTACAACGTCTCCGTTTTTTATCTCTGGAATTTCAAGTTCAAGCAATTTCTTTAAAAACACATTGCTATTTCTATTTACCTGAATAAATGGTGTCTTTGCGCCTTCCTTTATTGCCTTTACAAAAACCTTTACTCTATCTCCAGTACAATATGTTTCACCTGGAATTTGGTCATTTTTTGTTAAATCTCCTTCCATTTGATTTCCCGGGATTTCATGATAAACAATTCCGTTTTCAACTCTCTTTACTTGAGTTGTTACAATTTCATTTTGCTTGCCTGAAATTTCGTCCATTGCAATTTGGAACTCTGCCTCACGTAACTTTTGCATTACTACTTGTCTTGCAATTTGGGCTGCAATTCTACCAAATTCCTTTGGTGTAACTTCTTCTGAAATTACGTCTCCAACCTCATAAGATTTCTTTATTTTTCTCGCATCTTCTAAACTTATTTCTTTATCTGGGTCAGCAACCTCTTCAACAACGGTTTTATAACCGTAAACCTTTATGGTATTTTTTTCAGGGATTAATTTAACACTCGCCGACTTTGCCTCGCCAAAATTCTTTTTGTAAGCAGAAGTAAGCGCTGACTCAAGCGCCGAAATAAAATATTCTTTTTTTATCTTTTTTTCTTTCTCAAGGTCTTCAAGTGCGACAAAAAAGTCCTTATTAATCATAATTTTTCTCCTTAATTAAAAATCTATATGTAATTTGCAACTTGCTATATTTTTTAGAGGAATGGAAATATTTTCACCTCGCTCCTCCACTCTTAAGTTATTACTATCATGTCCTATAAGCACGCCCGTAAGTGATTTGCCATATACACCAAAGGGTACGAAAAATTTTATGTCTACCATTTTCCCCGCACATCTTATGTAATCTTTTTCAGACGTCAAAGGTTTATCAAGTCCTATTGAAGAAACATTAAGATAATAAGGCATATCTCCAGTTGGATTTAACTCGTCAAGAAGTTTATCAACAACCCTATGAACTTTCTCACAATCTTTTAAAGTTACGTCCCCAGTCTTATTTTCAATAAATAGTGTCAGATTCATACCATTTTGTTTTTTTGCATACTCAACTTCGTATAGTTCATATCCAAGACTATCAATTTTAGGTGCGAGATACTCTTCAACTTGTTTAGCGATATTTTTCTTCATATAACCCCTTTAATAAACTTGCCTATTTACAACAATTAAGAGTGAGAAGACCCTCACTCTTAAGTAATAACCTTATAAGCATAACTTAGTTTACCACACTATTTTCAAATTATCAAGTACTTAAATTAATTTTTTTTAATAAAGTTTTAAAAAAACTTCAGCAGTCGCAATAACGTCATTAAGCGCTCTATGTGCATCTATTAAGTTTACCTCAAGGTATTTTGCAACAGTCCCAAGTTTATAGTTTCTTAAACCCTTTAATTTTTGTTTTGCAAGCATAAAAGCATCAAGTTGATTATTATCAAAATTAATACCTACAAGTTTACCTGCTCTTTCCAAAAAAACACTATCAAAAGCAATACTATTATACCCTACCATTTGGCAACCTTTACAAAACAAATAAAAGTCTCTTATTATTTGCTCTATTGAGTAGCAGTTTGCCACCATTTCATTAGTTATCCTATTAACTCTTGTTGCGTCAGGTGGAATTGGCTTTTTAGGTTTTACAAGAGTTGTAAAAACCTCTTTAAATTCTCCATTTACTATCTTTAACGCACCAATCTCTATAATTTCATCATTAGATAAATTTATACCAGTTGTCTCAAAATCATATACAACAAACGCTCCCTCTCTTGCCTCTTTTGACAACCTACTATTTTCATCAAACAAATTGGTTTGCTTTAAAGATGAGTACTTTTGAGGCTTAACATACTTATATTCGGTTATAAGATCTGTACTAACAATTTTTTCTACTTCATGTTTGCTTGGAATAGAACAAAGAGATATGTCTTTTACCACCATATCAAAACTATCATTATATTTTTGAACCTTGCCACTTAGTACTATTGTGTCACCATTTTTAAGTAAATGCATTTTATGATAATTAGTTTTACTTGGAAAAATAATGGCATTTATACTTGCCGTGTCGTCTTTTAAACTAAACCTAAATAGAGGCTTCTCAATATTTTCTTCTGTACCATCTTTATTTTTCACTTTTCTTTTTGACTTATATGTTCTTTCCGTCAAAAAATTAATTTTTCCTGCAACAACTACACTTTCAAACTCTTTATTGATAGAATTTATGTAGCGAGGGTTAAAAGTTATGTCACTACCTACTATAACCTTTTTATCTGTCACCATATACTTATCTAAGGAACTAGAAAGCAAACTATCAAGTTCGCTTTGTCTTTCGATGTTTTTTAACCTCCGCCCAAGCATTTCTTCTTGAACAAGAGTTGATGCTTTATTATCAATGCTCACATTAAAACTAGCGTAAAATTGTTTTTCAAGATATTCAGTTAACCTTTTATCTAAATTTGACCTTAAAAATAAATCCTTTTGCGTATCTTCAAGTTTTAATCTAATACTTACATTGTCGCCAATTAAGACTATAATGTCTTTTTCGTCAAGCGTGTTAAATATAAGAGCACTATTAAACTTCAAAAAATTTTTCACATGATTTAAAATAAGATCACGTTCGATGTAACTTTTATTTATTCTAACCTCAACTATTGCATTTTCAAGTGGAATGTAACTTTTAACCGCGTCTACTATTTCTTTTCTACTTTCATCATTTAAATCCATATCATTTGGATAAATAAACGATACAACGCAAACATTTTTTGCTCTATCAAAAAGAACTTGCCTTAGTCTTAAAAAGACATACTTATTGCAAGTTCTATCATTTATATAACTTATAAAATCTTGTATTTTGCTCATAAATTACATTTTAAGTCACAAAGTGCAATATGTCAACAAGTATAACGAAGGCAAGCAAAACCATTAGTCCAATAAAGTGTATCATTCCCTCAACTTTTCTATTAATAGGTTTACCTCTTATCCATTCAATTCCAACAAATACCATTCTAGCGCCGTCAAGTGCTGGAAAAGGTAGAAGATTAAACACCGCAAGGTTTATTGAAATGAGTGGGAACAAAAGTAGTAAGTTTGCAATGTTTGCCGCAGTTGCTTCCGCCATGACAACAACTGTAGTAACTGTCCCTCCAAGCGACGAAAGGTCTAGTTGGAAAGTTATAAGTTGCCACAAAATAATTAATATCTTCCACACCCACTGACCGCAAAAGACGAAAGTTTGTCCGAGCGCCTCAAAAAATCCATACCTATAATTGCTAGCCGTCACACCAAGAAGTGCACCATTAAGAGAAAAGCCACTGTCCACGTCTCCAGTTATACTATAAGTCCTGTCATTAATTACAACATTCCCGTTTAAGACTTCAAAAGTTTCTTCAACCTCTCCATCAACCACCTTTAAAACGCTTTGTCCATCAACAGACACGGCATAGGTATAATCAAGTCCGTCAAGAGAATACAGTTTACCATACTCCTCATCTCCAATGTGTGCTATTTCGTCGTACACACCTTTATATACGACAATATCCATTTCTTCCCCATTACGTTTTACTCTTACCGTAAAAGAGTTTTCTATTTCACCCGTCTCACTATTTTCTATCCCCGCATCGTATACCGCTACCATATTTGTAAAATACTGGTCGTAAACTAAATTGGTATAAACGCCGTCAACTGCAAGCACAATGTCGCCTTCTTGCAACCACTCGCTACTCTCAACACCTGCTGGGAGTTCCACGCTTCTAATTTGAACCTTGTCCGCATAACCAAAAGACATAAGAAGAATTGCGGCAAAAATGAGCGCTGATAAAAAGTTAAAGAAAGCACCCATAAAAAGAACTATTAATCTTTTCCAAGGTTTTTGGGAGTTAAAAGCGCCTGGATTGTCAGGCTTGTCTTCATCTTCCCCTTCAAACGCACAATAGCCCCCCAAAGGAAAAATTCTAAGCGAAAAAATCTCGCCATCCTTTTTCTTTTTTTGAAAGATGGCTTTTCCAAAACCGATTGAAAACTCATTAATTTTAAATTTTAATAACTTTCCTGCCGTATAATGCCCAAATTCGTGCACCATTATCATAATTAAAAGTGCACAAATCGCAATGAAAATATATAAAACCCAATCAAAAAAACTCAAGACAACTTTCCTTTTAATTTATACAATTATTTATAGTCAAATTTTAGAGATTTTATTACTAAGGCACTTTTATCCAAAAATAAATAATAGGCTTGCAAAAATTACAGGGGCGTTAAAAACAACTGAATCTAGTCTATCAAGCACTCCTCCATGACTTTTAAAGAAATCACTCGCGTCTTTCACATCTGCCCGTCTTTTTAAGAACGACTCAAAAATATCTCCTGCTTCTGCAACAAGACTTCCAACAAAACCAACAATAATAAATTGCCAAAAATACGCAACGCTAAACGCTTCAACAAATATAAGTGAAAATATAAAGTAAGTAATAAGAGCCCCTACAACTCCACCAAGAAGCCCAAAAAGAGCACCAGAAATTGTCTTATTAGGACTAATTGAAGGAATTAATTTTTTACCCTTTATCCATTTACCAAAAAGCATTGCAAAGGTATCTGTTAGACAACATATCATAAATAATAATATTAGCCCAAATAGCCCCATAGGAACACCTTCTGTATTAGAAGTTAGATTGTCAAGTCCAAGTGACTGAATATGGTTAATTAGATACACAAAAAAGATTAAAGCTGCTGGATAAACCATAGTAGCAAACGTATTATTTGATTTAAAAATAGCAAACTGAGTTGTGTTCATATTAGTAACACGCCTAAACTCATCTTGCTCTATATCT
This sequence comes from uncultured Clostridia bacterium, assembly GCA_944381235.1. Classification (GTDB taxonomy): domain Bacteria; phylum Bacillota; class Clostridia; order Christensenellales; family UBA1242; genus UBA7862. The sequence goes on along the minus strand of CALWKI010000075.1, from coordinate 3,428 downwards.
TTTTTTATAAAAAATATTGAGCCTAACAAAATTGACAAGTACAATAAAATTTCAAGGCCAAAAACAATTAGTAAAATAACAACTGCCGACAAATTACAAAGAACGCCTACAAATGTCGCAATAAAGACTAAAAAGCAAGATATTTCTGGTACATACTTAAATGTTGGATTACCAGATTTTAATTGCAATTTACCAAATTCCATAGTCGCAATTAAACTAAAAAATAAAATAATAAAATCAAATACGTGTGGTGAAAAAAATTCAACCACAAGACAAGCTATCAAAAATAATGTAAGTAATAACCCTGTTCTAACTTTCTCTTTCATTTTCTTTTCCTCTTACTTCTTTATTGCACCAAATCTTCTATCTCTTTTCTGAAATTCAATTATTGCCTCGTCAAGTTGTTTTTCCCTAAAATCAGGCCAATGTATTTTTGGAAAATACAACTCTGAATAAGCACATTGATACATCATAAAATTACTTAGTCTTTGTTCCCCACTCGTACGAATGACTAGGTCCGGATCTGGAATGTTACTCGTTTGTAAATAACTCTTAAAAATCTCTTCATTAACCTCTTTCACTCCGTCTTTTATAATTTTATTTATAGCACCTATTATTTCAGCCCTGCCTCCATAGTTTAGTGCAACATTAACAACCAACCCATCATTATTTTTAGTCAGGTTTTCACATTCAACTATTTCTTTTTGTAGATCCAGTGGCAAGCGCGACCTATCCCCTATCACAATTACACGCATATTTGACTTAAGAAAACTTTCCTTTTTGTTAACAAGTAATTTTCTAGCAATGTTAAAAATTTCGTCAACTTCATCTTTTGGTCTATTCCAATTTTCTGTTGAAAACGCAAAAAAAGAAACCACCTTTATACCAAGATCTCTTGCGTGCCTAACAACGACCTCCATACTTTCCGCGCCTATTTTATGTCCAAAGGTCCTAAGCCTTCCTCTTTTCTTTGCCCAACGACCATTTCCATCCATAATAAATGCAATATGATGTGGAAGCCTACTAAAATCTATTTTATCACTTAATTTTTCTTTTTTCTTAAACATTTGTTTTTTCCTTTACCTTTTATTAAACTTCCATAACCTCTTTTTCTTTGTTCTCACAAGTACTATCTATGATGCCATTATATTTATTTACTAGCTTTTGCACATCTTCTTCACCGCTTTCAAGTTCATCTTTTGTCATATGCTTATCTTTTTCAGCGGTTTTGAAGATTTCTAAAATATCCTTTCTATCATTTCTCACAGCAATTTTTGTTTCTTCTGCAAGTTTTCTAACTTCTTTTACAATCTCTTTTCTTCTATCTTCAGTTAAAGTTGGAAAAACAAGCCTGATTACTCTCCCGTCATCAGTTGGCGTAACACCAAGGTCACTTGACAAAATACTCTTTGAAATTTCCTTTACCATAGAAATGTCCCAAGGAGATATGACAATCATTCTAGCCTCAGGAACAGAAATATTTGCCATTTGAGTAAGTGGCGTCATTGTCCCATAGTAACTCACTAGAACCTTATCAAGAATCTTTGGATTAGCCCGACCTGCTCTTATTATTGAATACTCGTATTTAAGCCTATCAATCCTTTTCTCTAAACTTTTCTCAAAATCATTTAACAATTCATTATAATTTTCTAACATAATACACACCTTATTTTTAGATTACGAAATTTATTCTACAAAAAAATTATAAGTTTTGCAAATTGTTTTTGCACTTTTACAAAAATACTAATAAAAAATTACAAATTTTTCTTTTTTGCTCATAGTAAAATCATCTTTTAAGAACCTATTTAACCTTAATATTTATATGTAGAAGCCTAGTAAAAAGTAAATTTGTCTAAATCTCAAATCTTTGGCATTTAATATTTTAAGACTCGATAACATTCCCATAATTTGTAATGAAAAATAAATAAAAAACTACAAATACTACTTTTAAAAAGGAGGAAAAGTCTATGAAAAGTGATATTATTTTTGGAGTTTTACTAGGTACTGTTGTTGGCGCAACAGTTGCGACCTTTTACAAACCAGCACAAAATATGGTAAAGAAAGGTACCGAAATGGTAAAAAACGAAGCATCAAACGTTTTAAAAAAAGTAAAAAATGATGATTAATTGGTTGTTGTTAAGAAATTTGAATAATAAGAACAAAACTCTTTAACTTATTGTTAGAGAGTTTTTTACTGAGAAATCAAAAAATAATCTTAACAAAAAGTAATGTAGAAAACTATAAATTTTACATATAAAAGTATCAGAATGCCATCTACTATTTTTTTATTGCCTTGTTAATGCTTAACGTATATGTTATACTCACATTTAGAGGTAATTAAAATGAAAAAGAAAAAATTAATCCGCCACCCTTTTCTTCTTAACCTATTTTCAATTTCTATGGTACTTTTAGTTGGAGGGGCAATAATGCTTCATCTAGATAGAACTTATGATATTCCTGAATATATAAATATCATAGTTGGAATTAGTTTAACTCTTATTTCATTTACTTTGTTATTGCTTTTCGGTAAAAATTTTGGTCAACTATTAAAACGTGAAGCACAAACAAGAATAGAAAAAATTAAAACTAATGCCTTTTCAAATAAATCATTTGTTTTAATTCAACAAAGAAGTGTATTTGCAAACTTTGTCCTAATTTTTGGTTTTCTTGCAATCTTTATAGCGTGGGTAATTTTTCTACCTGTCGAGAGTTTTAATGCTATTGGATTTTGGATATTTCGTATAATCTCAATTTTGGTTACTATACTTGGGGCAATTTTTAGTTTTGTTACGCCAAAGAAAATGTTGACCTATAAAAATGGTGAACTTAAAATTACGACCGACACAAAAACTTTAAGCATTAAGCCAAGTCAATTAATTGACTATAAGAAAGAATATTCATACCCAAATGACAAAAATAAATTTAGAAAAGAATTTTATGTTGACCTAATTTTAATACTAGACAATAACGAACAAATCATATTAAAAAATGCTGATATTGAAATCTCTTTTAAATATGTTTTAGCAGCCGTCAAACAAATAGAGTTAGAGAACAAAAATTCTAAGTTAAAAAATGAAAACTAAATACTTCCTAGTGTTTTATTTTTATTGCCTAATCAAATTCAAAATTTTATTTGTTAATTTTTCAGCACTAAACCCAAAGTAGTCCATAACCTCAATCCCTTTTCCACTTAAACCAAAAGTGTTTAATTTTATAACAAAGTTTTCATTAGTGGCGTACTTATACCAAATATTATCTCCGCTACATTCAACGCAAATAACTTTTTTGTTTTTATCAATTATTTTTTCTCTATATTCCTTATCTTGTTTTTCAAATTCTTCTATGCAAGGTAAACTTATAACGTCAACTTTTAACCCTAATTTTTCTAAATTTTGTGCCACTTTAACGCACATCCCCACTTCACTACC
>CALWKI010000074.1 GCA_944381235.1 uncultured Clostridia bacterium | reverse complement strand
ATATTCAAAAAAAATCTAAGAATAAAATTACAAAGTGGTATATTGTAAAAATGCAATTTAATAAACATAAAGTGTAGGTATTGAAGCAAAGTAGAGTGAGAAAAAAGGATAGTAGAGTGAAAATCGTGCTTAGTAGAGTAGAAATGTAACTTAGTAGAGAAAAATAGTTTGATTCTCCAACTAATTTTTGAAGGTAATTTCTTTTTCAAAATTTACGCTCTAACCAAACGAAAAAAGGTGGATTTTTCTTTGTTATTTAGAAAAAACAGGATGAAAAGTATATAAAAATAGTTGTCAAAAAACGACAAAGCATATATACTATGATTGTAATAGTAGAGAAAAATAGTTTGACTATTAAAGTATTTTTTAAGGAAAAGCAAAAAGGCTTTTGGGGTAATGTCGAGATGATTTTGTACATAACTATAATTGTAGCGTCGACTTTTATTGTGGCACTTTTTAACTCACTATTTGGTGGGTATCCTTTTAGTGCTTGGCAAGTTATTCTTTGGGTGGTTCTAAGTGTCATTTTGTCTATTGCGCTTGACGGACTTATTGCCTTTATTCATAGATTAATTCCATATAAGTACTACAAAGAAAATAACGCCTATTTTAGAGAAAAAAAAGGCGAGCGCAAGTTTTACGAAAAGTTAAAAATTCGGGTGTGGAAGGACAAAATTCCTGAACTTGGTGGAAAACTGAAATATTTTGATAAGTCAAAAATAGTGGACAACGCAGATAGCAATTACTTTATGACTTTTATAAAAGAAACGTGTATGGGGGAAATGGTTCACCTTGTGTCTTTTATCGTTTCACCTCTTCTTCTTATTGTTATGCCTTCGTATTTTACGTGGACGATAGGACTTCCAGTTGTTATTGTCAATATGTGTTTGCAACTGCCTTCGATTTGTACGCTTAGGTATACGCGGGGCAAACTTGTTGTTGCTTATAAGAGGGCAAAAATGAAAGAGGAAAGGGAGGCAAAGGCTAAAATAGAGGCGGGCGAGGAAAAAGAAAAAGATGAAATCCTTGAGCCTGAGGAAAGGCCACCAATGTCAAAAAGTGCGAGTTAAAAGAGGTAAAAGTTTAAGACATATTTTATTTTAAAACTCATAATTGTGAGATTACAGCAAATAAAAGACTTTAAAAAGCAAAATAAATTAGTAGAAAGAGGCTTAAAAATTAATTTAACAATTTAGAAATTGTATCTTTTGAGTTGTTAAAAAAGGAAAAAGCACTCTACATAGAATAAAAAAAGGAAAAAGAAAAATGAGAAAATTTGAAGTAACATCAGATAGTACTTGTGATTTGTCAAAAGAAGAGTTAAAGCGCCTTGAGGTCGAGGTGGGGAGGCTTGAGTATACGCTTAGTCACGGTGACGAGATTGAGGTTAAACTTGACGACTTTAATGATGAACGTGACTATCACGAGTTTTATGAAAAATTAAGGCATGGAGTGGTTGCAAAAACTTCTATTTTAAGCGTACAGGCACACGTCGATTTGTTCACCAAAATGGCTGAAAAGGGAGTAAAGACCCTTTTACATTTGTCGCAAAGTTATAAACTTAGTCCAACGGTTGACAATGCAAGGGCGGCGATTGACATTGTTAAGGAAAGTTTTCCAGACATTGATTATAAGGCGATTGAGTGTGACACGACAACTGTTGGTGAAGGTATGCTTGTTAAAATTGCAACTCGCCTTAGGGATGAGGGCTGGGAGCGAGACGCGGTAATGGATAAAATCAACCAAATTAAGCACAAAACTCAGCATTTACTTATTGTTAACGATTTAAAATTCCTCGCACGTGGGGGAAGAATTAGTAAAACATCGGCAAATCTTGGGTCTTTATTTCAAGTTAAACCTATAATCGAGTTCGGGCGGGATGGTGTTTTAAAGGTTTGTAGAAAAGAAATTGGACTTAAAAAGGCAATGAAATCAATAACTAAAGAATTAAAAACACTTGGAATTAGTAAGGAGTTTAATGAGGTTTGCGTTGCGCACACTGACAATTTGCCTCTTGCCAAAGAACTGCAGGCTATGTTTAAAGAAGAATTTGGCTTTGAGCCTGAAATTAGAATGGTCGGTACGATTATTGGCGCGCACCTTGGACCTGGAGCGGTCGCGTATGTTTTTATAAGCGATAGCGATAGACCTTATGAATAAAAAATGGATTTGTTCGGTAGTAGGCTAAAAGAAGGTGTGCAAGAAAATAGGAAACAAATTAGTTTAAACAATAAGGATATCGAGGGAAGAGTCAAATTTAGTGACATTTTAATTAAAAAAAATATAGATATGGAGAAGAAAAAGAGTACGCGCTTGAGTTATAATAGTGGGTGCACGTGTTGCCCAAGGCATTGCGCAAACAAGAGTTTTTGTGGGAAAAGTAGCAATGTGGTGCGTGTCGCCAAAGTAATGAGGCATATGTATGAAGAACCTATTTTGTGCCCAGCAGGCATGGGGAGTGGGGCAATATTTTTTTCGTTCTGTTCGCTAAAATGCGTGTATTGTCAAAATTATGAGATTTCAAGTCTCGGGCAAGGGAAGGATATTAAGATTTATGACCTTTGTGAGATTTTTAAAAAACTTGAAAAAATGGGCGTTGCAAATATAAATCTTGTTACGCCGACGCATTATACTTTTGAAATTATTGAGGCACTAAATAGTTATAGGCCTAAAATTCCTGTTGTTTGGAATTCGAGTGGCTATGAGGACTCAAGTAACATTAATAAACTAAAGGGGCTTGTCGATATATTTTTGTTTGATGCAAAGTATTTTAGCCCTGAACTTTCCGCAAAATATTCGGGTGCGAGGGACTATTTTGATAATTTTATCAAATCTCTTGTTGTCGCGCGGGAGATTGTAGGCGAAGATATAGTCCAAAATGGAGTTATGAAAAAGGGTATAATTGTTCGCCTCCTCGTTTTGCCAAATGCTTGGCGGGATAGCATTGAAATTTTTAGGCATATTAAAGAAAAGGTTGGGACAAATATTTATGTCAGTCTTATGAGTCAGTATGTGCCTATGCATAAAGCAAAGTTTTATCCAGAAATTAATAGAAAAATTACACCACTTGAGTACAAAAAAGTTCTTCGTGAAATGATAGGCCTTGGTTTTAACAAAGGGTTTACTCAAGATAAAACTAGTGCAAACATATGTTTTACTCCAAATTTCTCACGTCCCACACTAGAATTAAAATAGGTCTTATAAGTAAGATGCTTTCGTGGAGACCTTGAGGCGAGTAAAAAAACATAAGAGGCTTAAATATGAGGGTGTTGAAATTTTTTGACGACTCGGTCTAAAAAAGATACAAACCTGAAATAGATAAAGAAAAGAGGAAATATTTTATATTCAAGGAAGTTTTGACAAAAAGAAATTTATTTATTTTTGTAAAACTGACGCCGGAAACAAACAAGGAAGTCGAGCACCGCGAGGGGAAAACTATAGTTTTTAAAAATTTTTATTTTCAAGGAAGTTTTGAAGAAAAGAAGTTTACTAGTTTTCTCAAAACTGACGACGAAAACAATTATATTATAATAATAAAAATTTTACTTCCGTTAGTTTATATTCAAGGAAGTTTTGACAAAAAGAAATTTATTTATTTTTGTAAAACTGACGCCGGAAACAAACAAGGAAGTCGAGCAAAAGCGAGGAGAAAACGAAAGTTTTTAAAAATTTTTGTGATAATAAAAATTTTTCTTCCGTTAGTTTATAAAATAAGCCTCTTTTTTATTTTTTGTCTAAAAAACATTAATGTTTTATTTGTAATCTTATATGCCTTTATAACATATATAATAAATATAATATATAAAATAAGCCTCTTTTTTATTTTTTGTCTAAAAAACATTAATGTTTTATTTGCAATCTTATATGTCTTTATAACATATATAATAAATATATAAAGTATTTGTACAAATTATATGGCAATAGAATATATCAAAAATATAATTTTTATTAGCATAAAAATGTATAAAATTTACGTTTTTTGTGCTTTACAGTATGGTTTCAGAGACCCATTTCATCGTCAGTTTTGAGAAAACTAGTAAATCTTTTTCTTCTAAACTCTTTTAATAAAAAAAGCAAGGGATAAAAAATAAAGGTCAAAGAAAGTAAAAGTTTAATTTTTAGTTAAAATTGGGGTGAAAATGAAGGTAAAAAAGACTTTTTTAGAGCGAAAAAAAGGATTAGCGTATGAAAAGTGTTTATAAAAGGCTAAAGATACACGTTTTTATTGTGAAAGGTGTGCGCGGGATAATTGAAAAACAGGGTAAAAGGCTAATTAAAATGATGAATTAATATGTAAGATTTAATTTTACTGATAGGTTAGGATACGTGTATAACAAAAAAGGCTAATTAAAGTAGTGAATTAATATGTAAAATTTGATTATATTGATAATTTAAAATATATGTGCAGACAAATAAATGTAGACGAGGATAGTTCTAAGTAACAAGGGGGTAGTTTTAGGCGACGGGTGGATAGTTTTAGGCGACGGGTGGATAGTTTTAAGTAATAGAAAGTTTTTAATTATTAAATAAAAGTGGAGTCTATAGTACAAATGTTATCAGTGACGAGCAAAAATGAAAAAATATTTATAAAAAGAGCGTAAAGTAGTTAGAAAAGATAGGTAGAGTAGGGTCGCATTCAAGTTGAAAGTGTAGACAGTATGTGTAAAGTAGTTAGAAAAGATAGGTAGAGTAGGGGCAAGACGTGTGAAAAGTTTTTGGTTTATCTAAATGTAAATCAAAAATTTTACTAAAAAAGTACTATTTATGTGAAAGTGTGTCAGTAAAAAGAGGTGAAATAGGTTGGTAAAGGTGTAAAAAATGTTAATAAAATGGGTAAAAAAGTGGTGTTTTAATGTATAAATTGCCCAAATTTATTTTAGATATTGACATAAGTAAAAGTGTGTGCTAGAATTAGGACGTAAAAAGAAAAATTGAGGGGTGAAAAATATGTTTTGGGATACTTTTTTAAGTGTTTTAGGGGTTATTGGTATCATTGCTGTTGCGGCATTTGTTATTGTATTTTTATCTGACCTCTTTATCTCAATAATTGATGGTACGAACGGCATTTTCTTTAAGAGAAATAGAAATAAAGTTCAAAATAATGACGGAAATGCAAATGTTCAAAGACCAAAATTGCTTGACAAAAACGTAAAGCAACTTGAGGAACCTGAGGAAGAAGTGCAAGAAGAGGTTCAAGAGGAAGTTAAAGTCCAAAAGGCACCAGTTATCTTGGCTGAAGAAGAGGAGACTGAAGAGGCTGCACCTGTTGACTTAGAAAAAGCAAGGCTTGAAGAGGAAGAAGCAAGAAGAAATATGGGAGTTGAAGAACCTGAGACGCAAGTTGAAAGACCAGTTGAAGTTCCAGCTAACGACGATGATGGTGACGGGCGCGAGATTGAAAGTTTTATTAACCTTGTAACAGAAGAGACAAGAAACGAGTATGACGAACTTGAAAGGGCACGCGAAGAAGAGGCAAGAAAAGAGCAAGAAGAAGCAGAGAAGAAGGCACTTGAAGAGAGCAAAGAGCGTGAAGAGGAACTTAAAAACCAAATTGAAGAATTAAAACGACAAATTGAAGAGAATAAAGAGACGATTAAAGCGCTTGAAGAGAAGAATGTTGGTACAATTCAAATGATAAAGATGCCAACAGAAAGCAAGGAAGAATTAGAAAACAGGCTTGAGGTTTTAAAACAAAGACTTAAGGAAAACGAAAAAGAGTTGTCAGCAAATAGAAAGGAATTTGTGCCACTAAGACGAGTAAATATGACACTTGACAATGACAAGAAGAAGTTGAGCCGAAAAGAAGCAATCGTTGCAAAGCAAAAAGTTGTGCTTTATGGCGTTAATAACTATGTTGACATTGACGAAGAAAAGGCAAAGAAATTATCTGAAGAACTTGACCTTCTTGAAGGACTTAGACTTTCTGTTCAACATTGCGAAGAGGTTATGCAGAAAAATAAAGATAGATATCCAATTCTTGAAAGAGCAAATGCATTCTTAGTTAAAAATCAAGCACAACTTAAAGAAGATATTGCAGATATTGAGAGAAAGTTGGCTTTGATTGAGGAAGAAAATAAGGCACACGATGAAGAGCCTGCAATGAAAGTGGTAAATAATGACGAAAATACTTCAAATTCAGATGAAGGGACAAATAACTAGAAGATTTTAGATATTATTTATAAAAGGTCCTTATCAAAAAAGCGTGAGTTTTTTGGGAAAACATCTATAAAAGCGAAAATTGGTGCAAAGAGTTTTATGTTTTTATAGTGAAAACAATTTAAAAAGACGATATAAAATATGAAAAATACCCGCGAGACCGGGTATTTTTCTTTTAACTAGAAGATTTTAGGTATTATTTATAAAAGGTCCTTATCAAAAAAGCGTGAGTTTTTTGGGAAAAACATCTATAAATGCGAAAATTGGTGCAAAGAGTTTTATGTTTTTATAGTGAAAACAATTTAAAAAGACGAGATAAAATACGAAAAATACCCGGTTTCGCGGGTATTTTTCTTTTAAAAATATTTAAAAATAAATAAAAATTTTAGGGATTTTTGACAAAGTGAGTTTATTTATTTTAGGAAACTTATGATTGCTTTAATATTAGGAGTTGAATAGTAGCGAGAAAATAAGTTTTTAAAATTATTTATGATATTAAAGACTTTCCAGTTTAAAAAATTATTTTAGGTTTTTGATATTATAAACATTATGCAATCTTTTTTATTTCCTTTGATTAATAAAAATGACAGGGACGACTACTGTCATTTTTTTTGAAATTTACGCATAACTCATAAGTGAAAGAGAAGGTATAATTTTATATATTTAAAACAATTCTATTGCAAAATAGAGAGATAAACCTAAAAATTAGAGTTACCCCCTCAAACTTGCTATTGAAAGATGGGACAAGGTGTGGTATAATGAAAGCGTAATTAGAAGAATGTTAATAAAAAATGTGCGTGTTTCTAGCGTGTTAATAAAATTTAGGTGTAGGGTGAAAAAAGAGAGGTTGTGTTTTAAAAAAGGCATTAGTTTAATGATAAAGGGGAGAGAGAAAAATGATTAAAAATCAGATGATGCTTGAAATTGAGGATAATTTTAGTAATGGGTATTTCAAGTTGTCAGGGAAGAGAGTTAAAAAAGCAATGGTGGACGACAAAAAATTTCTAGATTACTATATTTTGTTTACTGATAACAAGGATATGATTGACACGCACGTGCTTTTTTCGCAAATTTACGCGAAGGCTGGGTTAAAAGTGCCTATTTATTTCCCAGCAAAAGGTAAAATCGACGGTGGAGGGCAAGAGGACTACACATTTTTAATTCGTGACACGCTCGACGGGGTGCCAGATAACAAAAAGGAATGTATTGATTACTTGCGTTTTAATAAAAATGCTATTAGAGACATAAGGAAAATTGACGAGAGGAGTTTTAATGGTGATTACATTCTTCCGTCTTTGTATAACAAACTTTACACGGTGAAATTCTGTGACAAAATAGAGAGTTTAAATGAGTCGACTATCGAGACGCTTAAAATGAAACTTCTTTCAAGTGCTGTTAAGAGTGCGACTAAAAAGATGAACCCGGGCAGTATGTTTGACCAAATTTTTGCAGAAGACAGTGTAACTGAGCTTGGAAGAGCATACAACATAAATCCAGTCGTGTCTTATTTTAAGAAAAAGGCGTTAGTTGACAAAATCAAAATGAACATTCTTGACGTGGCATTTTTAAATAACTACAGGAGTGAGCAGTCATATTTTTATAAGGTGACAAAGGGAGAGATTGAAGAGGTTGTTCCACTTTGCGTCGAAAATAGCCCGGCAAATCTTAGGCTTATGGCAGAGGAAAGGTTTGACGATGTGGTAAATCTTTATAAAAACGACTTTGATTACAAAAGGCTTCCAGCGCTTGAGGTGTTAAAAAGATATAAAAATAATCTTTATGTCAATAATAATTTTGAGACGCGTGAAAGAATGAAATTTGGGACACAACTACGAAACATTGCAAATAGTAATGTAAAGGATGACATAAAGCGCGAGATTGGCTACGAGGTGAACAAAAAAATTTACGACGTTTTGATGCGTCACCTTGACAGAACGGGTGAGGAACTTGAAAGTGTATACTAATAGAGTGGTGGATAAGTTAGCGTCTACAAAATAAATTGTTTTAAAAAGGGTTTTGAAGAAAGGAGTTTACTTTTAAACTCAAAACAGACGCCAAAAACAAAAGAAAAAGCCGAGCGTGAGCAAAAAGAAACGTAAGTTTTCAAAAATTTATTTATGGTAATAAAAATTTTACTTCCAGCTTGTAATATGGACATATTAAAGATAAAATTTAATATGTCTTTTTTTATTATAGGTGGGACGTATTTTATTATAAATGGTGTGTGTTTTATTATAAATGGTGTGTGTTTTATTATAAATGGGTGCGTTTTATTATAAATGGTGTATTTTGTAAGTGGTGTGGTTTATAAGTGTTGTATTTTATTATAAGTGTTGTGGTTTATAAGTGTTGTGTTTTATTATAATGGGTGTATTTTATTATAAATGGGTGTATTTTATTATAAATGGGTGCGTTTTATTATAAATGGTGTGAGTTTTATTATAAGCGTGGTGTATTTTATTATAAATGGTGTGTGTTTTATTATAAGAGTGGTGTATTTTATTATAGGTGTGGCGTGCTTTATTATAAGTGTGGTGTGCTTTATTATAGGTGGGGTGTATTTTATTGTGGGTGGGGTGTATTTTATTATAGGTAGTGCGTATTTTATTATAAATGGTGTATTTTATTATAAGTGTTGTGGTTTATAAGCG
>CALWKI010000073.1 GCA_944381235.1 uncultured Clostridia bacterium | reverse complement strand
TCAGGTGGTGGGTCAAGCAAAAGTACGGCTAGCAAAATAAAAAACGATGGCAGTTTGACAATTATTAAGGACGCAAAGAGACTTCTTACACTCACTCAAAGCGAGAGTGATAGCCTAAATTGGTTTAATGGCAAAGTCAAAGATATGACCTTAAAAGTAACTAATTTTTCAGATGAAATATATAAGGATGCGGATATCACATTTGATGTTTACAAGAGGTTTACGGGCATTGACACATATTTTAAAAATGGAGTGCCGATTTACAAACTAAATCTACTTGTTGATGTCACAATTATTGAGGCGGTTAAAAAAGATGTTACAAGTGAGGAATTTGTGCCGGCAAATAGTCTTTTTTCTGACACTCTTAAGGAGGCAGTGATAAGCGAAATAAAAAATAAACTAAGAAATGCCGAAAGTAACTTTAAGCAAAATAAGTATGACGTTGTGGAGGCATACACACATTTTTATAAGTATAACAATAAAGAGTTTAAGGAATATTTAAAAACTCTAACTGACGGCGAGTATTTTTTAGATAATGTCGTTTTTGAATATAATGTGATGGTGCGACAGTGGGACTAGCAAAAAAATTGGGTATGATTTGCATGACTTGGCTACCGCCAAGTCATTAGCCTTTTACCCAATTTTTTTGCTTTACCCCACAAAAGCATCTTTTGTGGGGACCCCTATAAAAAATTTTGGGACCCCCCCTATAAGATTTTTAAAAGGAAATCTCCTTTACTTTAATTCAAATTTTTTGCTCACCCCACAAAACTACAGTTTTGCGGGGGCCCCGGCACTCATAAATTGAACTTAGGACTAGCGAATTTTATACAAACGCGCTAATGTCTCAAGCGTTCAATTTATTCGCTTATCCCAAAAATTTTTAGAATTTTTGGGAGCTCTATAAAAATTTTTTTGGAAGCCCCTATAAGATTTTTAAAAGGAAATCTCCTTTACTTTAATTCAAATTTTTTGCTCACCCCACTTTATTACTCTATTAAATTATTTTTTTATAAAGTCCTTATTTATAATGCGATGAATGAAAGGTTATGTGATAAGTTTTTATGTTTTTGTCGCAAAATTTAAGATTTAGGTAAAAAAAGTCTTGATTTTTTTTGTCTAATTTGATATTATTTCTTCACGTGAATGATTTTTGAGGCTTTTTTAATAAAGGTTTAAAAACACATTCCTTCTTGCTCGGGGCACAAATACGCCTAGAGCCGAATTAGTCCAAAAGGAGGTAAACAAAATGTCAAATTACGAGGTGCTTTACATTATTTCTCCAAAGTTAAGCGAGGAAGAAAGAGAAGGACTTATAACTAAATTCAAGTCTTATGTTGAGCAAAACAAGGGAACAGTTAGTGGAATTGACAAGTGGGGCTTAAAGCCACTTGCGTATCGCATTAAGTTCCAAAATGAAGGTTACTATGTACTTATGACCTATAGCCTTGATAAAGAGGCAAGTACAAGTATGGGCAGACTTATGCTTATTACTGAAGGCATATTAAGACATATTATTGTAAAGAAATAAAAATTTTTTAAAAAAGGGAAAAATTATGAATAGGGTTATATTAATTGGAAATTTAACGAAGGATCCAGAGTTGTCTACTACTAATAGCGGAATAAATTATTGTAGATTTACGCTTGCCGTTCCAAAGAGATTTGTTGGAAGTGCGGGGGAAAGAGATGCTGAGTTTATAAATATTGTTGTTTGGAGAACGCAGGCAGACAACTGCCACAAATATCTAAAAAAAGGTAGCAAGGCAGGGGTTGTTGGTAGCATTCAGACAAGGAGTTATGACGCACAAGACGGGACAAAGAGGTATGTGACTGAGGTTGTTGCAGATGAGGTTGAGTTCTTAAGTTCAAGAAGTGCTGATACGTCAACTGACACAACAGACACAACAAGCGGTAGTAGTGAATTAGAACCTATTGATGATGACACTCTTCCATTTTAGTTTTAAAAGGAGCAAAGTAAATGAGTGAAGAAGTAAACAAGGAAGTAATGAAAGACGCAGTTGAAGAAAAATTTACTAAAAAGCCAAAAAGACAAGGCAAGAAAAAAGTTTGTATGTTCTGCGCTGACAGGTCAAAGAAGATTGATTACAAGGACGCTTTGACATTAAAGAGATTTGTGACAGAAAAAGGGAAAATAGTCCCACGTAGGCAAACTGGTACTTGCAGTATGCATCAAAGAGAGATTACAACTGCTGTCAAACGTGCAAGAAATATGGCAATTCTTCCATTTAAAGGGGAATAAAATAAAAAAAGACTACAAAAAAGTGGTCTTTTTTTTATTATTATGGTACAATATTCTACTATCCTAAATATTTTAATATAGAAAGGGAGGACGTACTATGAGTCGGGACAAAGAAGAATTTTTTTTTTTTTTTTTGTTTGGAGAGTGACTTGAAAAAAGGAAATTTATGGCAAGTGCTTATCCAGCACTTATTCGAGGAGTGGAAAAAGACGGGATGGTGCTTTTCGAAGGCTTTTTGCCGGGTTTACAGGACACTGATGTTGAGGACACCGAAAGTGAAAACGAGTGCGTCGAACTTTTGCAAGATATACTTGACGACAAAGTTGAGGAACTTATTGAAAACGAAAGAGAACTGCCGGATGTCGAAAGTGACGAAAAGTTAGTTCATAAATATCCGGGGTATAAAATTGTTTACCTTGATATAAATGTTTATGTATCACGTGATGATGCTTGTGACGGACACTGCGAGCATTGCGATCACGTGCATGATGATGACGATGATGAAGAGTATGACGAGCGGGATATGGATGTATATAACGACGCCTATTTTGATTATACGGACGAAGATGACTATGAATATGAGGACGATGATGAGGAGTTTGAGACCAGAAATAGTGACAATGATAAAAATGACAAAAACCCGCCTAAATATATGGAATATAGGGATGATGACTAAGTGTAAAATTTAGGAGGCAAAAGTGAGCCAAGATAAAATTATAATTTTTTGCGGACCTAGTGGGGCGGGAAAGACGACGATAATGAGAAAATTTTGTGAAAAGTACGGTGACGATTACGCAAAATGTGTTTCTTGTACAACAAGGCCGAAAAGAGAAGGTGAAGAGGACAAAGTAGACTATTATTTTTTGACACGTGACGAGTTTGAAGAAAAAATTAAACGTGGTGAATTTATTGAGTATAACAAATTTGAAAATGAGTATTACGGGACACTTTATAGCGAACTTGAAAAGTATTATATGAAGAAAAATTGTGTTTTAATAGTCGACCCATTTTCAATTTGTCGGGTAAGGGAACTTGACTTTTTTAAGGCTAAGAACACTAAGACTTTTTTCCTTGATGCAGACGACAAAGTTTTAGCAAGTCGTCTTAAAAAAAGAGGTGAAAGCGAGGAAAATATAAACAGAAAACTTTTGCGCGCAAAAGAAGAGAGGCGAAGTGCACCGTGTTGTGATTATGTCGTTTTTGTCGAAGGACTAGACGAGGTGGTAGATAAAATTTTTATGGTTTTAAATAGAAGGTAGTAATAATATGCCAAAGAAAAAGTTATGTGTTGATTTTGACGACACAATAGTGGAGTCAATTTTTTTAAAACGTGTTAATAGGTTTTTAAAGACTAATTATACGGCAGAAGATTTTAAAAATTACTATATTGATGATATTATTCCTATAGACAAAAGACAAGAATTTTTCGACACCTTTTGTGATACCAATCCATATCTTGAGGTTGAGTTTTTGCCAAACGTACGAGAAGTTTTAGAAAGGCTTAGTAAAACGTACGACATTTATATTTGTTCGGGTTGTGTTATGAACAATATGCCAAGTGCTTCTGCTGAAATATTTAAGTATAAGTACGATTTTTTGATAAAAAACTTTTCGTTTTTGTCGCCTCGTAAGTTTATTTTTACAAACTCTAAAGAGGTGCTTTGTGGAGACATAATAATTGACGACTATTTAGATAATCTGTCGGGAGATTTTAAGGAAAAGTATTTATTTACAAGTTATCATAATAAAGATTTTACTCTTGAAAAACTTAGTGCCTTGGGAGTTAGACGAGTAAATAGTTGGAAGGAAATTGAGAAAATTTTGCTAAAAAACAAGTAGAGTTGGACTTAATTTTAGTGGATAATAAATGTAAATATGGGGTGCTTAAGAGAGGAAGTAGCGTGGTAGTTTTTGTTATTGTCGTATTTTTCATTTTTGTAACAATAAATTATTTTATAAAAATAAAGTAGTAAAAAACAAAAAAGATATAAAGATGCAAGTAAAATATTTTTATTTTATTTTTTATTTGCGCGGGAACAAAAAAAGTATTAAACTAAACTTATGGTAATTAGTGGTAGCGTCGAAGATATAATTTTTAGAAATGAAGACAATGGTTATAGTGTCATAAACATTGACTATGATCATACACTTCTTACGTGCGTTGGACGTGCCGTTAGTGTAAATATTGGGGAAGAGGTGGAGCTCGCTGGCGAATTTGTAGAGAACGCCAAGTTTGGTAAACAATTTGCCTTTTCGACTTTAACTACCGTCGAGCCAAAAAGTAAGGAAGGGATAAAAAAGTATCTTGCCAGTGGGCTTATTGACGGGGTGGGTCCAGCAACAGCAGAAAAAATTGTAGATGCCTTTGGAAAAGATAGCCTTGAAATAATTAGTTTTGCACCACTTAGACTTAGTGAAATTAAAGGAATAAGTAAAAAAAAGGCACTTGAAATAGGGGAAAGTTTTAACGAAAAAAGAAATGTGCAAAATGCGGTTATGTTCTTGCAAAAGTATAATATATCGCTGACTCTATCTCTTAAAATTTTTAACATATATAAAGAAAAAACGGTAGACATTGTCTCCTCTAACCCATATAAACTGGTCGAAGACATAGATGGCATTGGCTTTTTGACGGCGGATAAAATTGCGGTTAGTATGGGTATTCGACCTGACTCAGATTTTAGGGTGCGTGCAGGTATTTTACATGTGTTAACTGATAGCGCAGATAAAAACGGGCACACGTATTTACCAAAAGAAGAACTTTTTGAAAGTGTGCTTTTACTTCTTAAAGTAGATGAGGTAATGCTAAGAAAACTTTTTGAAGAAGAACTTGAAAATCTGCAAATTGAAAGTAAAATCAAGGTGTTTGAATTAAAGGGACGGGACTGCGTTTGTCTTAAAAACTTTTATTTTATGGAAAGTAGCATTGCAGGAAAACTAATACTTAGTGATTTGTCTGCTACTAGCGTATCGGTTGACGTTGAAGAAGAGATAAAAGAGTACGAGAGAATAAATAAGATAGTTTTACATTCAACTCAAAAAGATGCAATACGTAGTGCCGTTACAGGACAGGTGACGATTATTACTGGAGGCCCCGGAACTGGTAAAACGACAATAGTTAAATGTATATTAAGTTGTTGCAAAAACTACACAAATAAAATTTTTTTACTTGCACCTACCGGGCGGGCAAGTAAGAGATTAACAGAAACTTGTAATTATGAGGCAAGCACCATTCACAGAGCACTTGAGGTAACATATAAGGAGGGCGAAAAGCCAGTTTTTAAGTATAACGAAAAAAATAAACTTAGGGCGGACGTTGTGATAGTTGATGAAATGTCAATGGTAGACGTTTATCTTTTTTCTTCTCTTCTTCGCGCCTTGCCTAGTACTTGTAAACTTATTCTTGTTGGAGATAAGGACCAACTTCCTAGTGTCGGGGCGGGGAATGTTTTACGTGATATTATAGAAAGTGGTGTTATTACAACTGTTAAACTTACTCACATTTATAGGCAAGATGACAAGAGTCTTATTGTGTCAAACGCACATTTAATAAATGAAGGAAAAATGCCGGATTTATCAAATAGAAGCACTGACTTTTTTTATGAAAATAGAGTTGACCTTGACAGCATGTTTAGTACGGTTGTTGACCTTGTGACCCGAAGGCTTCCAAGTTACGCTCAGGTTGAAAGTCGAGATATTCAGGTGTTGTGTGCTATGCGTTCTGGCGTTTGTGGAGTAGAAAACTTAAATAGAAGGCTACAAGAACTTATAAATCCGCCAAGTTTTAAAAAACGGGAAATTGTTTTTGAGACAAGAAATCTTCGAGAAGGTGATAAGGTTATGCAAGTAATTAACGACTACGACCTTAAGTGGACAAAGATTTATGACGACGGTCGAGTTGAGGAAGGTTCGGGCGTATTTAATGGTGATATGGGTAAAATTTTAAATATTGACTATCAAACATT
>CALWKI010000072.1 GCA_944381235.1 uncultured Clostridia bacterium | reverse complement strand
ATTTTCTTTATTAGTTCTTCTTTGGTTTTTGTAATGATAGATAAACTTACTTTGTTTACCATTTTCCTAAATTCCCAGCGCCCATCCGCGCGATATCTTACATTTTTCATTAATTCTTTATCTCCTTCTAAAATTGATAAAGAATTATTTTTTTCGCTTGACTCTAATTTTTCGCTATCACCCCCTTTAAAGATAATAAGATTTTTCCTTGTATTTTTGTAAAAATCTCTTTTTCCAACTGCTGAACCGTAAAATTGATTAAGCAATGCAAGCGCCTCGGCAAATTTTTTCTCTTCAAATTCGTCCTCAAAATACATATGGTAACACCCTTAATTAGTTTGACATTGCAAGAGGAAAATTTAAAGACGCAATTTTTATCCATTTATATTGCCAATTTGAGTAGTATTTTTATTTTCAAAATTTTTCTTTTGCCTAATTTGTGATTTTGCAATTAGACTAAAAAGTGTAAAGACACCAATAATAATGCCAATAATTATGCTTTTTATTTTCATATCTTGTACAATTTCCTTTGCAGTTTCCTCAATCAAACCATATTGCTTTAGTAATTCCTGTATAGCATTAACGTCGTCAGCACTTAAAATAGCATTTATGTTTTGGTAGGTTATACCATATAACAGGTAAGGCATAGCATATATAGATATTCCGGCTGTAAAAACAAATAAACAGTCTCCTATATAGTCAAAATAACTTAATTTTTTTATGCCTCTTTTCGCAATAAAATAAGCAACATTAAGCAAAGCAAAAATTATTAAAGCAATATAAAAAGGGTCTACTTCTGCTAAATTCATTTTTTTACCTCATTTTTTAATTTGTTTTGGTTTTGCAAATTTACGTAAGACCTTACATAACCAATTATTTGATTTTTACTACCAAAATCTAATTCACTAAAAAGATTAACCAATTCCTCTTCGAGCGGGTCTTTAGATTTTATTACCTCACTATTTTTGTTATCGGTTTTAAGACCAATTAAATAGTCAGAAGAACACCCAAATAGTTTGCAAATTTTTATAACTGAGTCTAAGTCTGGTTGCCATTTTCCTTTTTCCCAACCACTAACGTTTGAGTGGCTGACATTTAATTTTTGTGCAAGTTCTTTTTGAGTAAGATTGTTTTGTAGTCTAAGCGACTTTAGATTTTCTAACATAACACCTCCATAAATTGAGTATAACTCAATTTATTTAAAAAAAATAGATAAAATTTATAAAAAAATTCGAGAAATACTCAAAATTTGTTTGACTTTATTAAAAATTCGAGTTAAACTCGATTTTGTAAATATGGAGGATAATATGTTTAGCGAATTGTTAAAGAGAAAAAATGTAAAACAAAAAGACTTGGCGTCAAATCTCTTGTTAAGCCAAAGTGCGGTCAATTTGTGGTGTAAAGGAAAATGTTTGCCAACCTTAAACTTAGTCCCAAAAATTGCAAAATATTTAGGCTGTAGTATGGAAGAGGTAGTTTTATCTCTTGTTGACGTGCAAGAAAATGAAAACTCAAAAGAACTTAATTTTCACTTTGATGGGCAAGAAAAAATGAGGGAGGTGGTCTAAATGGCTGTAATGAATAACAAAACCGGCGGAATAAAGGAACTACTAACTTTTGCAAGTTTTATTTGCCTCATATTTTCATTTTTGATTGTGTCAGAACTGCAAGCAACTGAAGACTTATTCTTGCGAATAGTCGACATAATTTTGCTTATAGTTTTAGGCGTGTCAGGAATTATTAGTGCGGTTAAGTCGACAATAGATAGTTCGCTGCTCGGCAGTAAATTTTTAATAATAATGAACCTATGCGTTTTACTGACCTATTTAGTGCTAATTATAAAAGTCGTCTACATATTTAGGGGGTAATTATGGCGGGGTATTTGGAATGTTTAAATAATAGATTTTTGAAAGACGTTCGGCAAAAACAAGAGGGCTATGAGGATAAAATAAGACAGTTAAACTTTGAGATTGTCAAACTCCGGACAAGCCTAGCAGTTAGTAACAAGGCATTACAACTAATGAGCGAAAAAATTAGAAATTGCCCTCAAAACAAGGTTTTTAAGGTAACTGACAAGCTGACTGGGTCACTCTGCGGACTGTCAGACAACTGTAACGACTGCAAAGTTGAGTATTACAAAAAATTAGCAAAAGAAAAATTGAGGGTAAAGTATGATTGACATATTTTCAATTTTTGGAACAATTGGAATTCTCGCAATGATTATTGCACTTGAATTTTTCTTAGTATTTTTCTTGTCAGTTAAAAACGACCTTGGAAGGAAGAAAAATTATATCACTGTGTCAGTGTATACGCGAAAGGAATTACACTTAAAAGTAAAACGAGAAAATATAACGCTTGAAAAAGCGCTAGAACTTAAGCGGTTCTATGAGCGGGAAGAGGACGCAATAGTGATAGTTACAATAACTAGCAGAGGCAACTTAGTAAAAAAAAGAGAGGAGAAAGAAAATGTATAAAGGGTTAGCAGTTGATAGTAACACGTGGGTTAGAGGTGACAAGTTAGAAAAAAAAGTCAACCAAAGAACCTGGAAAGAAAAAGCCTACATAAAAACTAAAGAGGGAAAGGTAGAGGTCTATCCAAATACAGTGACAAAGGCGGTTGGTGTGACAAGTCACGGGGAGTATCTATACTACGGAGATATTGTAAGGATATCCAACAAGAAAAAAAACAACGAATACTCACTTGAAAGTTTGCAATTTTCTAACTCAGTTTTTTATCAAAATGGTGGATATTTGTACAAACCAAGTGATATAGAAAATGAATTTGGAAGAATTTTTTGTGTTGTAAAAGTCGGGAATAGGTTAGAAGGGGGTGTATAAGATATGAAAAAATATGACTATGAATGTGAGTACTACCAAAAGTATGGTAAGTTACCAAGTAAAAAAGAACTAGCACAATATATCTTGTTTAAGAGGGGTTAATATGGAAAAAGTAAAAGACAAAAGAAAAATATTTATTTTAGTTTCTCTAGTGTTACTACTTGTCTCTATGCTGACCCCTTCTTTTTTAACTTTATATGCGACCTCACCGGTTCACCCTCCAGGTGAAGAGGGGACACAGAGTATAATCAACTTAGACCACACCCGGGTTATGGACGACCTTCTGTCAGCTGACGGGTTTAACATACTTAATTATCCGTTTGACCAGTCAGAGGACAAAATGGTGGTGATAAATTTTGCCGAGTACTGCTATTCTTACAAGTTAGACAGCCAAGACAACTACGCGTTATACATATACGTCTACAATCCTCAAGGTATCGAGATTGACACGTTGAAGACTAACAAAGTACAAATGGCGGTCGAATTTGACGAAGAACTCAACCCGACTAGGTATGAAAAATTTGACCTTGAATTTTGCGACAAAAGTCAAGGCGACTATGCAGAATTGTTCTACAAGTTTAAGGTGAACAATGCGGAATATTTTTTGAACATACTTAACTCGCTAGAAAGGTACTATTACATTTCTGGTATTGAGTTACAAGTTAACGGACTTGAAAACGCAACGGAATACAATGTGTCAACGTTGTACACATACAAGGGTTATGCTCTAGGTTTTGGTGGCAATAATGACGAGGCAACTCTTACTTGCACTGCAGATATGATTGAGACTATAACTCTTGATGTCAACCATACATACTACAGGACGGGTGAGCCAAACTTACAATATATTGATGATACGTGGGAAAGCGACCAAATTAATAGCGTTTATTTTGCAGTTCCAAACGAGGTACTAGATAGATACGGTAACCTATATGCAATACACGCCGAGTGGTACGAATTTATAACCGAGCCTATTTTTATCACGTCGTCAAACGAGTTCTATAACGCTCTTAGCCCATATATTGGCGTAAATTTGGACAATTCAGAAACAAAGCCAAACTTCTCGTTTGGGACAGGATTTGTTTATAGTCCTTATGGTGACGAATGTCATAAATTGATATACAACCCTTGTATTATTTTTGACAAAGGGTCGTCTGCAGAAGAAATAAAAACAATTTATTATTTATTTTCATCAAACGGAATAACAGGAAAATATACGTTAAATTCCGAGACATTAGCAAATTATATCTACAATTATAATAAGTCTTATACTAACGGGACAATAAACGTAAACAACCGGAGTATATCGGCAGACCTTTTCTTATCAGAAGAAAAGTTTGACGTAACTTACCAAGGTAAAAGGACAATGGGCTATAACAACGTTGATATAACAATTGAGGACAGCCTAGCAATAGAGACAATTACTCTTAATAATTGGTGGGACAGGCTTTGGGGTAATGACAAGACTATTACGTCACAGAACATAGCACCAATAACTATTATTGAAGACGACATACTGTCAATGTCGGATAGCGAGGTAATCAGCAAATATTTAGTTGCAGAAAATGACGTGTCAGAAATTAAGCAATACTACCGAGAGCAGACTCTTGATGACAAGACTGTTTTTTTGTTTAGATTTGCTAACACGGACTATACAGCTGAGGTTATGGCAACCTATGAACATAGTTTTGTGCAAGTCCCTATCAGTGAGCACCCAGCAGTAATGGCTCAACAATCTGTCTTTTTTGACTTTGATATTTTAGACTTAACACTGACTAACGACGGGGTATTTTACGTCATACCAGTAGTTAGCAGTCCAATAGACATAGTCCCGGACGTTGAAGTAGATATTCCAGAAAGTAATAACTGGTGGGTGTGGTTGTTACTAGCAATCGGGGTTATAGTTCTCCTCATTGCCTTACCAGCACTTATGCCAGTACTTACATTTTTATTTCAGGCAGTAATATGGGTAATTTGCTTACCATTTAGACTAATTGGGTGGATTTTCAATTTAATTTTTAAAAAAAGGAGAAATAGCGAATGAAGACCAAAAATATAATTACACTTGTTGTATCAATATTAATTTTGGCAGTACTTGCTTTTGGCGTTTGGTGGCTTGTCAAAAACAAAGACGCGGTTTTTGGGTACGTTAACAATAGCAATATATATACCCAAGACGAATATGACAAGCACTACCAAGAAGGCTATGACCAAGGCTATCAGGATGCCAATAACAATGAAGATTATTATAAAAAATTACTTGCGCAGTACGAGACACAAATAGCCGAGAAAAACGCAAGCCTTGAAGCGTATCAAAAACAGCAGGAAGAGTTGCTTGCAGAAAAAAACAATTTGCAAAGCCAACTTGACACGGCTAACTCTGAACTCGAAGCCGTGCAACCAACTATTGACGCGCTCGAGCAAGAAATAGCAGACAATGAACTTGCTATGGCAGAGTTAGAGTCGGACAAAGCAGAACTTGAGGAAAGTTTGCTCGCAAAAACTCAAGAACTTGAAAATGTCAATGCACTACTTACACAGGCTAACTCAGACATCGAGGAATTGGAAGCGGAGATAGACAGACTTGAGGGACTTGATACAGAGAATACCGCAACAATTAATGCTCTTAAGAGCGAACTCGCTCTCGTCAAAG
>CALWKI010000071.1 GCA_944381235.1 uncultured Clostridia bacterium | reverse complement strand
TAAGGCTTTGGCTGGGCTTTCATCTTATGGGTTTGATGCTGAAGATTATGCGGCTTTAACATATACTAATGCTTTGGGCGAAGAAGTTTCAAGATATACAGGGGAAAGCGGTAAAGCATTTTTAAATGATCTAGCAACAGACTCAATTGTTACTTATCTTGCAAGACTTGATTATGAATTAGGACTCCTTGACTCAAATAGTCCAACTATTGACGCAGATAAAGAGAGAGTTAAGGAAGAATTACTTGCAAATGTTGGCGAAAGTTTTCTTGCTTCTCTTCCAAAAAGTGTAGGTGAGAGTTTGAGAGAACTAGGCACAATGGATTTGTTTAACCTCATAACAGGTTCAATATTCTATAAGGTGGCGGGGCTTCTTCTTCCAATAATTTATATAATTATGGTGGCAAATAACCTAATTGCTGGGCAGGTTGATAGCGGGTCAATGGCTTATGTTTTGTCTACCTCGACTAAACGTAAACAAGTTGTTTACACGCAGGCTACATATCTTGTTGGGTCACTATTTGCAATGTGTTTATGTACAACGGCAGTGAGTTTTATTTGTTTTGCATTCTTGGATAAGAGTATGATCACAATGACCTATGGACAACTCGCACTTCTTAACGTTGGATTTTTCGTAACACTTTTTGCCCTTAGTGGAATTTCATTCTTAACCTCTTGTATTTTTAATCGTACAAAGCACTCAATGGGTATAGGCGGCGGTATTAATATGTTTTTCTTAGTCGCGACAATTTTAGGTCTATTTGGTTCGGCTGTCCTTCCAAGTGTTGTAAGAATTGATTCACTTAATTTCTTTAACTACTGCTCACTTATAACCTTGTTTGATGAAATGTCAATTTTGGGTGGAACGACTACTTTTATTTGGAAATCTGCCATACTCATAGTTGTAGGTATACTTTGTTATGTTATTGGTGCAGAACGCTTTAAGAAAAAGGATTTGCCTTTGTAGTTTATAGATTTTTTAAAGAGTGTAACAAAAATTAAGAAGTGATAATAATTCTTTTTAAATTTTAAACATTAGTTTTCTACATAAAACGAATAAAAGTATAAAGTAAAAATATCAAGTGACGCGTTTTGCTTGATATTTTTTTGTTTGTTTTGTAAGATGTCTAAAAGGAGTATTTATGGCAAATTATAATGAAAAGTACTTTCTAAAAACTGAGGGCCTAGAAAAGAATAACATTGAAGATTTACTTTCGCCTGGTGAAGAAATTTTGTGGCGGGGAAAACCAAATCGAAAGGCTTATGTCCTTTCAAAAATTTTTCATATGCTGCCACTGATTATATTTTGGCTGCTTATTGACGTTGGCATTATAACCTTTATGGTAGTGAACGGCGTTTTTAGCGTTATGCCATGGTATCTTGTACTTTTTCTCGTAGTGTTTTTTCTTATACACTTGACTCCTTTTTGGCTGTGGCTAAGTAACATTATTACTGCAAGTATTCAGCAAAAGAATATTGAATATGCTTTAACGACAAATAGAGTGATTTTGCGTACTGGTATTTTTATTGACGTGCAAAATATTTACTATGCGGATATTGTGTCGGTAAACCTTAGAGTTGGAATAATTGACAAAATGTGCAAGGTTGGGGATATTTATATAGTTTCAAAATTTGGGTCGCATGTCCTTTTTGACGTCTCTCGTCCATATGAGACCGTAAGCCGTCTTCAAAAAATTATTCAAGACATAAAAACTGACGTATACTATCCTAATGAACTTAGGCCACAAACCAATCCAGGCTATAAAACTAAATACGAAGGGCAAGGTAAATAGACATAGGCTAGTTATCTAGAGTTTACTAAAGGACTATATTTGTAAACTACTTATAAAATATAAAAACAAAAAAGAGGAGAAAAAATGAAAGTTGTAAGTAAACAAAGGAATTCGAGAAATTGTTTTATCTGCGGAATGGATAACAAAATTGGGCTTCACGCACAATTTTATAATATGGAGGACGGGAGTGTTATGACCCTTTTTCGTATGAGGGAAGACTTGCAAAGTTTTCCGGAGCGTACTCATGGTGGGATAAGCGCAACAATGATTGACGAACTGGGTCTTCGGGCAATGTGGACAGGAGGCACAGAAGACGTTTATGGTGTTACAACCTCATTTACTGTCAAATTTAGAAAGCCAGTTAGATATGATGAAGACCTAATTGGCCGTGGAAAAGTTATTAAAAATACACATATGTCAATCGTGACGCACGCTGAAATTCTAAATAAAAAAGGGGAAGTTTTAGTTGAAGGTGACGTCACTTATCTAAAACTTCCTGTTGAAAAAATAAATAAAAATGTTGATGTTGCTCACGAACTCCCATATCTCATAGAGGATGATATAAAAGAAATTAACTTTGAAAATTAATAGGTTATAAAAATTTTAATTGTTTTAGAGACTTAGTGTATCTTTATAATAACAATTTAAAAATATCAAATATTTGACTTTATGAATTTTGTTAAAAACCCATTAAATTAGTTATGGTCAATAATTAATTTAAGGGGTTTTATTCTTTAGTTATCAATTTTTTTTAATTAACGTTAGGGTTTATAAGTTTTGATTTAAAGAACTCAAGATTATTTTTTATCCTCTCATCATTTGGAACATAGGAGAGTGCAACTAGGCAATTTTCATACGCTTTTTCACAGTAACCTAGGTTATAGTAGGATAGATAGAGGAGTTCGTAAGGGTACTCGTTCCAGCATTTTGGCTCGGACATATAGTTTAAGGTTCTATTCTTTATTTGTAGCATTGTGGTAATTGTAAAAATTGAAAGTAAATAGTCTTTTGTATTATAGTAAAACTCAGCAAGACGAAGGTAGGGTTCTCGCGAATAACAACATTCAGTGACCGCTAGTTTGTAGTACTTTAAGGCGAGGCTTAACTTATTTTGTGAGGCGTAGCAGTCGCCAATGTATCTAAGGCTTGCACTTCTTTCGTCTTTCCAAGAGGCAGATTTAAGTTTTAAGTGACGTTTGAAATATTTTATTGCGTTTTTATAGTCTTTATTAAACATAAACTCGCGTGCAAGATAGTGGGTATTCCTATCATTTTCTGGGTTTTCTCTGACGCTTAGTTTTAAAAGGTCAAGATATTGGTGCCTGCTTTTTGCTCCGTCTGGAAAGTGGCGAAGGGTAAGGGTGTGGGAAACAGCAATGTTAGAAGGGGTGAGATCTGTGTCGCTTTGCAATATTTCGTGAACAGGAAAAATCCACTTAAAGCCCTGTCTTGCGTGTATTTTTTCATAGTAAAAGGTAAGCCCGTCTTCGCCAGAATCAAGGACATTCCACACATATTTGTATTTTAAAATCTTTGTTTGATTTTTGATCCAGACCTTTTCAATATCCTGTCTCCAGTTTTTTGTAAACACTTCGTCGAGGTCAGTTGATACGCATACGTCTGCGTCAATCGGGACTTTATCTAAAGCATAATTTCGAGCCTCATCAAATCTCCATGGTGTGAAGCGTTTTTCGTAAACAACGACCCCTCTTTTTTTTAAGGAGAATATGGTGTTATCTGTGCTTCCCGTGTCGACAACTATGATTGAGTCCGCTTCACTCATACTATCAACCCACCTATCAACAAACTTTTCTTCATTTTTACATATTGCGTAAACGCAGATTTTAAGATTATTTGACATAAATTTTCCTCTTTTTAATATGTATGAAATAATTGTTAAAAGTGACAAAAAATTCAACAAAACGTCAAAAATACTTTGAAAGTTGAAAGTTCTAGTGTATAGTATATTTGTGTATTGTATAAAAGCGGTTTATATTGAAGTTTATCTAGAAGGAAAAGATAAAATTAGACTTTTTAATAATAGTGTCTAAACTTAAACATAATAATTAAAAGGAGAAAGTATGAATCCTGGTGAAGAAGTGACAAATATTGGCGGAACTGTTAGTATAGTACTTACAGTACTTGCAATTTTTATTATAGTTTTGTCGGTCATAGTTGGTATAAAACGCGGAATGAAAAAAAGTTTTTTTAGGCTTGGGTGGCTTTTTGTGACGGCACTTATTTTATGGTTTGTGACGCCACCTATTTCAAACGCACTTAATTCTATTGATCTGACGAGTCTCGGGCTTGAAGTTGCGGGACCTGTTCATAGACTTAGTGATATTGGGGTCAATCTTTTAAATGAAATTGTAAGAAATATAGGTGACGCGGAACTTGCAAATATTATTTCAGGTAGTAATGCGCTTAATTCTTTTGCGGCAAATTTGCCAACGCTAATACTTAATATTGTTATGTTTGTTTTGCTTTTCTTTATTACAAAATACCTACTTTGGCCTATTTATGCACTCGTTTCCTCAAAAATTTTTGATAAAGATAAGCGTGCGCGTAAGCAGTATGAAAAAAGGCTTAAGGAACTCAAGAAAAAGGGTATGCCTATTTCAAATGCCGATCTTAAAAGTGTTCCTCAAAAAAAGAACAACTATAGGGCTGTTGGCGGAATTGTCGGACTTGTGACAGGACTTTTAGTTTGTGCAGTGACTTTTAGTCCTATTGTTGGAGTGTCAAGTATTTATAACACGGTTTATAGCGAGGTTATGACAACGACAGAGGAAGGCGAGGAAGCCCCACTCTTAAGCACTATTGAAGGCGGGGAAGAGGTAAACAGCATTTTGTCAAGTTACGAAGATTCTGTAAGTTCTAAAATTCTACGTTATACAGGTATGGAGTTTATGTCAAATGTTATCTTTAGTAATATGGCGGTTATGGATGTTGAGGACGAAAAGATAAAACTGACTGATGAAGTAAATTCTTTAGTAAGTGCGTATAATGAGGTTAATAGCATTGTTGAGGTGACAAGTAAAGGAACAGAAAATTTAACTCAACGTGACGTAACTGATGTTATAACTTCAATTAAAGAAATATTTTTTGACATAGAAAATAGCAACTTAATCTATATTATTGGTGATGAAATTTTACCACAGGTAATTGACTTATACGTTGTGAATAACGATGAATTTGTTTTGGAATTTAATGGCGTAGATTATGCAAAACTTTTAAAAGACGCTTATGTCGAAAGTACAAAAGACGAGAAACTAACGATGTCAAATATTCAATCTCAAGTTGACGCAGGTCTTGATATTGTTTTACTTTTTAATAATAACAACCTATTAATACCTATAATAAAAGCCGAAGTTGAGACGACTGAAGAAGTTTTAAGTTTGATTTGTGATAATATTACAAATCCAAGTGACTTTAGCAATAATTTAGTCGATTCTATGTACGAGGTTACATTGCTTGAAGGAGAATACTCAACACTCATTGATGGTTTGGTTGAAAACTTGTATCAAAGTTTTGAAATTTCAGGGTTTCAAAGTAATGAGACTGCAATGACTTCAAATGTCCTTAAAAATAATCTTAAAACAGTACTTTCAAACGCAATTACATTCTTAAAATATTATGAAAATAGCACTGATTTGGACTTTGGAGATGAAACGACAACTCGCTCTGCTCTTGAAAGTCTTGGTAGGACGATCGATAGTGCAAAATCAGCACTATTATCTGACGCAAGTTACGATGGACTTGTTGACTTTTTAAAAACGCAAATCAATGATTTTACAGCTGACTTTGGGGATATGAGTGATGTGGTCGACAATTTAAGTGAGGTTACAAGTTGGGAAAATGAACTAAGATCCCTTGCACCACTTTACACGGAAGTTATAAAACTAAGTAACGACGAAGAATTTTCTTTTGAAAGTGTGCTAAATGGTTCATATTCATTAGGGACTCTCGGGGATGCGATAAACAGCGTTGTAAATAGTAACAACTCAACTTTCATAACGAATAAAAATATTAGGACGTTATTTGACGTGTTCTTAGATAGGTTGGTTAGCGAGGGTGGTGAAGGATTAACCAAATATTTAGATATGGAAATAGGAAGTCGCGGAACACTTAAAAACATTATGCTAAATAATATTTGGAATGAGAGCCTTGAAACTTCTAATATAGAAAATTGGGG
>CALWKI010000070.1 GCA_944381235.1 uncultured Clostridia bacterium | reverse complement strand
GACGTTAAGCCTAACACTTCTATTAAAAATGTATGGATTTTGTAAAGTTACAGACATATGGTTAGTAAACTTGTACATTGACGATACCATAGCATTGTTAACAAGAACCTCCCCACTCTCTTTTTCACACAAACCACAAAGAAGATTGACAATGGTACTTTTCCCACTTCCACTTTTCCCTGAAATCACAGAAAGTTCCCCTTTATTAAATTCCAAATTAACATTTTTTAAACTAAAATTCTCGCCGTGTTTAACGTTTACTTTACTAAGTTTCAAACTATTTATTGTAGAAATGTCGCTATTTTCTTGAGTTAAAATCTCACTTTTTTTAGGTTTTAATTCATAGAGTCTTTTAAGTTTTACGCTACCTTGCA
The DNA here is from genome assembly GCA_944381235.1 of uncultured Clostridia bacterium. GTDB lineage: Bacteria > Bacillota > Clostridia > Christensenellales > UBA1242 > UBA7862. The sequence goes on along the minus strand of CALWKI010000070.1, from coordinate 23,395 downwards.
CTAGTCTTGTTGAAAAATACCCGATAACTTGAATTGGCACAAAAATTTGGGAGACATAATTTACCACAATAACAATATTGCCCGCATCCATATTGCCTTCAAAAATTCGCTTTGCACATAAGAAAATAACTCCAAAGGTACAAGCAATTTCAACAAATCTTGCAATAATCCAATAAATAAAACGCATTTTTATTTGTTTTTTCTGTAAAGAATAATACTCTTCTACCTTTTTGTTAAACAAACTTTGCTCAAAAAACATAGATTTATAAAGAGCAATGATTGGAAGATTTGCAATAGAATTAGAAATACCGCTTGAAACTTGAGATTTTGAAACCTCCATAGAAACAGATAATCCACGCTCGAGTTTTGTTCTTATAGTAACACTAGTAAAGACAATTAGTAGCCCTACTAAGACAATCGGCATAGAATAAATATCTAAAACGCAAATATAAATAAATGCAATTACAGCCGACAAAATTTTAGGTAAAACCTCAATAAAGAAAAAGTCTATAACGTTTATTAGATATTCAGGAGCCTCGTTCATGCGATAAACCGCATCACCGTCAGTCATTTTAATGTCTAAATTTTTTCTAGGTGTTACAAGCCAAGCATAGGTATGAGACCTAAGATTACAAATAACACGCTTTGTCAGAGCCTCAATACCAAGAATATAAGAAAGGTGCAAAACATACATAACATAAGTTATCACACCTCCTATAACTATCAAAGTGACGTAACTCACACTGCTAGGTATGGTAATACCTAAAAAACTTACTTCACCATTTGTTAGTTTTGATACAATAACTCCTACAATTTGTGTCGGGACAAGCACCGCAATAGAGGAGACAATACTTAGTAGCATAAGAAAAACAAACTTAACCTTGTCTTTCTTCGTCATAACGGCTTTTAAAAGCGAAATTGTCTTATCCTTCATTTTCTCACCTTATTTTCTTTACCACTTCAAAATTTATTTTCCTTTCAAGTGGCACAGCACTCACCATTTTGACACGCACTTTCTCACCAATACGATAGTAGTTGTGCCTCCCTTTAAGCATTAGTTTTTCCTCATCAAACTCGTAAAAGTCATCTGTAAGACTTGAAACAGGCACTAAACCCTCGCAAGTATTGTCAAGTTCTACATAAAAGCCCCTGTTTGTGACACTACTTATTATACCATCAAACTCTCTTCCTACAAAACTCAACATATATTCGCACTTTTTATAATCTGTAATTGCACGCTCGACATCCTCGCTATTCATTTCTTGCACGCTTGACTTTTCGGCACTTTTCACTACAAAGTCCGCCATTTCTTTTGATTTTATAAAACTTAGATTGCCGTGAAGATACTCTTTAATAATCCTATGAATAGTAAGGTCTGGATACCTTCTAATAGGCGAGGTAAAGTGCGAATAATACTTAAGCGCCATACCAAAATGCCCAAGACACTTGTCCATATATTTTGCCTTTTTAAGACTTCTAAGCATAACCATATTAACAACGCCTTTTGAGTCCTTATCTTGTGCCTCCTCTAGCACGCCTTGTAAATCTTTTGGCTCAATTTGCTTTTTTGGGCTTACAGGAATTTTAAGCCCTAAGGTGTCTATAAAGTTAAAAAATGTCTTAATTTTTTCGCTATCAGGTTTTTCATGCACACGATAAACAAAAGGAATTTTTAGATTTTCAAAAGTTTTCGCCACAGTCTCGTTTGCAACGACCATAAAGGTCTCAATGAGTTTTGTAGACTTTGTCGCCTCTCTCTTTACAATTTCTTTTGCCTTACCATTTTCATCTAAGAGGACTTCTCCTTCTGGGATTTCAAAGTTGAGCGCCCCAAATTTTGTCCTACGTGTATCAAGCAAATTTGATAACTCGTGCATAGTTAAAATTGTGTCAACAATGTCGCTAAGTCTTGCCCTTGTCTCTTTATTCCCCTCAATAACCTCTAAAACTTCGTCGTAGTTTAGCCTATGACGGCTCTTTATAACGCTTTCAAAAATTCGGCTTCTTACCACCTCACCCGTCTTGTCAATCACCATTTCAACACTAAGTGTTAGTCTCTCGACACCCTCGTTTAGCGAACAAATACCATTTGAAAGTTCACGTGGCAACATTGGAATAACTTGATCTAAAAAATAAATACTTGTACCTCTCTCGTAAGCCTCTCTGTCAATTATTGAGTTAAGTTTTACATACTCACCAACATCGGCAATGTGAACGCCAAGAGTAAAACTCCCGTCCTCGTTTTTATTAACACTTATCGCGTCGTCAAGGTCTTTTGCGTCTTTTCCGTCAATGGTGAATATCATTTCATTTCTTAAATCAACTCTATCTTTAAGCTTTTGTTTATCAACAACTTGCGGAATTTTGCGTGCTTCTTTAAGCACATTTTCAGGAAAATTCTCACGTACCTTATATTGCCTTAAAAAGTACTTAATGTCATTTCCCTTTTTATCTAACTCTCCTATAACCTCAACAACTCGCCCAACTGGGTTTCCCGAGATATAACTTTCAATATCAACAACAACTTTGTCATTATCCCTTGCCTCGTTATAGTCTGAACTTTGAATTTTAACCTGCAGTTTCTTCTTGTCAAGGTCGACAAGAGCATAATTTTTGAACTCATGAAATGTGCCAAGTAGCCCGTCGTTGTCCCGAGTCAAAATTTTCAAAATTTTGCCTTCACGCTTTTTATCCCCTCGCGCCTGTCCAATAATTTTCACCAAAACCTCATCACCGTCAAATGCACCATTAAAATTTCTACGACTCACAAAAATGTCACCATTTTCGTTTAAAACAAAGCCATACGTCGGCGTCGAGTACGTAAATTTGCCCTTAACAAGTCCTAGCACTCTTGTGCCTGCATATTTATTTTTGCCAACCTCCACAATATCCCCACTTTCAACTAGTTCAGAAATGACATTTTTAATGTCAAGGCTATCTTCTTTTAACATTTTTGCAAGCGCAAGTGCAAGTGCGTTTATGTTTTTATGTGAAACAAAACGCGTATTTAGTATATCTTTTACCTTTTCTTTAAGTGTTTCCATAACTTTATGATATATTTTTTTTAAAAAAGTGTCAAATTATTCGTACTCTTCTTAAGTCTAATTTTAGAGTTCTTCTTTTACTTGCTAGAAAACTCTCTAAACTTACTTTGTTTTTTCTATCAAGCCTTACTATCCATTTACCTTTTAAAATAGCACAAAAAAACACCCCGCAAAAAAGGTGCTTTTGTAAACTTTGTTTTGTAACTTTCAAGTTTGTCTATCCTTTAACCCCAAATATTACCGCCATAAATCTTTGCAAGAATGACAAAGGCAATAACAAGTACAGCAATTACGCTACTTAAAATAATAGTTGCGCGTTTTAATCTCACGTCGCGGTTTAACCCCATATTTTTTGAGTAATATGTGTCTTTTATGCCAGTAATAGAGTTAGTCGTCGTGCCGTCGCCTTCACTTTGTTGCATCAAAATCACAACAATGAGTGCAAGCGCACACAATGCTATCAAAATAAGAATTGTAAATTTAATAATCGGAAATGAGTTTGCCACCCAGTTTGGAACGTTCATGTCTGTCTCCTTAGCCAAAATTCTTCAGCATTATATCATACTGTCAAAAAAAAATCAAATACTTTTATTAGAATACTATTTTACTTAAAACTAAATATTATTTACGCATTTAAAACTAAGAAATAAAGTAAAAATTTGTAATTTTATCCAACCTTTCATAAAAAAGTTGTTTTACATCACTTCTAAACATTATATATTGTTTTTTCATTTTTATACTTATATTTAAAAAAAGCACTCTTAGTTTAAAATTTTAAACTTTTATTAATAGTTTTATATCTTTAAACCCTTTTTTAATAAATTAACAAGAACAAACCAAACGAGGTCATCGTCCCAGCAAGATATTTAAGACTTTTAATCGGATTGTCCTCTTTGTCCTTTAGCATTTTGTTCATAAAATAAATAAGACACAAAACGCTTATTGTAATTATACTTGACCTAGCGTCATAGAAAAAATGAGTTTGTAAAAAAGATAAAATAAGATTTACACTTTCCATGTTACCCTCTTTTTATGTTTTGTAACATAGATATTTTACTATCTTTTCTAAACAATTTCAAGCCCCATTTTTTTTATTTGCTCTTTTGTTCGGATTTTGTCTTTTTTTTGGTCTTTTTCTCGGTATTAAATGCACACGCTATTTTATAAAATTTATCCACGTCAAGAGATGCGCCCCCGACTAAAACACCGTCGATATTTGAAATAGAAGATATGTCTTTAACATTTTTCTCGTTAATACTACCACCATAAATAACCTTGACTTCGCTTGCAATTTTTTCGTCATAGAGATCCACGAGAAGTGATCTAATAGTTTTAATGGCATTAGAAATTTCTTCCTTACTTGCAATAACGCCCGTGCCAATCGCCCAAACAGGCTCATAGGCAATGACAATATGACTAAGTTCATTTGCATAAATTGAGTTAAGGCTTTCGGTAATTTGTTTTTGCAAAACCTGAGTCGTTAAGTTATTTTTCTTGTCAAATAGTGTCTCGCCAACGCAAAGTACACTTAGTAACCCGCTTCTTAGCCCCTTCATAATTTTTTTATTAATAACAACATCAGTTTCTTTAAAGTGATTTCGCCTTTCGCTATGCCCCACAAGTACGGCATTTGCCCCGACCGCGCAAAGCATCTCCGCGTTAATCTCCCCTGTGAACGCCCCAAAGTCGTTTTCGTTAAGGTTTTGCCCCGCAATAGAAATATTAGTGCCCTGTGCATGCCAAACCGCCGTCTTAATCGACACAAAAGGAACACTTAAGATAATCTCAAGGTCCATATCTTTAACTTTTTCCTTTAACTCGTCGACGTAATTTCCAACTTCCGCGTCCAGTTTGTTCATTTTAAAGTTTGCAATAACGTATTTTTTTGACATTTTATTCTCCTTTTTTTGTCTTGTTATTTGCCTTTTTTAAAACTTTTTTAAGTTTTAACCTTATTCTGTCTTTTTTTAGTTTTGCCTCAGTTTTTTATTTTAGTTAAAAATTCTAATTCTCGCTTTTTTACCTACAATTTTTAACTTTAGTGTTATCTTTTTTTTGTTGTCTTTTAGTTAAAACATTATAACTAAGAGTGACAACTAGTTTTGTAGTTCAATAAATTAATTTTTTATTAGCGTCCTCCCTGTCATTTCTTTAGGACAAGGCAAATTCATTATATCAAGCAATGTTGGTGCAATGTCGGCTAAAGTGCCGTCGTCTCTTAAACTCCTTGCCTTAGTCCCAAATAGTATAACTGGCACAAGCGCCGTCGTATGTGAGGTATTTGGAGTTTTGTCCTCATACTCCATAATGTCTGCATTACCATGGTCGGCAGTGATTATTCCTTGCCCACCACGACTAATTAGCGCGTCAACAACCTTTTTTACGCACTCGTCAACAACCTCGACTGCCTTTTTTGTTGCCTCTTTATCTCCCGAATGTCCCACCATATCGCAGTTTGCAAAGTTAATCGCAATAAAATCGTATTTATCCATAACCTCAAGTGCCTTATCCGCAATTTTCCTTGCCGACATCTCAGGGCAATGCGCATAACTCGCCATTTTTTCAGAATTTATAAGAATTCTATCCTCATTTTTAAATGTGTCTTGACGTCCTGCATTAAAGAAGAAAGTCAAATGCGCGTACTTTTCGGTCTCGGCAATCTTTACTTGTTTAATGCCATTATCACTTAAAACCTCTGACAAAATGTTTGTAAGTTCCTCTGTTTTGTACGCAACAAAAACCTTTTTAAAATGTTCATCATACTCAGTCATTGTGACAAAGTGAAGTCCTAAATCTTCAACAAACTCAAGGTCATTGTCCTCTACCATAACATACGCCAGTTGCCTTTCCCTGTCCGCCCTAAAGTTGTAGGATATAACCGCGTCTCCCTTTTCAATCAAACCTATAGTTTTACCACCTTGCGTTAAAAGGATTGGTTTTATAAATTCATCGGTTTCGCCATTCTTGTACGCGTCCATAACTGCCGTGTGGTAATCACTGTAGGCTCTCCCCTCGCCTTTCACCCAAAGGTTATAGGCAAGTTTGTTCCTATCCCAGTTTTTATCCCTATCAAGTGCGTAAAAACGCCCGACTATGCTAACAATTTCCCCAACACCCGCGCGCGTCACATAACTCTGTACCTCGTCAAGATATTTTATGATGCTTTTTGGACTTGTATCTCTCCCGTCGCCGATAAAATGAATGTAAACATCCTTAAAATTTTTCATTTTGCACAAATCAATAAGTGCAAATAGGTGGTTAATGTGCGAATGTATCCCACCATCACTTGGAAGTCCTATGAGGTGTAGTTTTTTATGGTTTTTCTTTGCATACTCAATGGCGTCACACAAAACCTCATTTTTGAAAAAGTTTTTGTTTTCAATTTCCATATTGATTTTAACAAGAGGTTGATAACTCACTCGCCCACTTCCAATAGTCATATGTCCTACTTCGCTCGTTCCCGCTTGACCTTGAGGAAGCCCGACAAACTCCTCACTCGCCCGTAAAGTTGAATGTGGAAATTTACTCTCGTACTCCTGTAAAGAGGTCGTGTTTTCCTGTAAAATTGCACTTCTACTTAGGTCAGTCGGCACACCAAATCCGTCCATTATTATTAGCGCTGTCTTTTTTCTCACCATTTTTTTGTAACTAATCTCCTTATGTGTTTACCTTTTTATTTAATTTTGTTTTGTAGTTTACCTAATTACTTATTCAAATTTATTTTTTTGTTATTTTTGACCAAATTTCAAGTCGTCTTATTTTAATTCTAGCCATTTTTCTTTCAATATTACTCTATCAATCTTTCAAACCCACAATTTTGTCTTATTCGCAAAATCTTGTGGTACTATGCAAGTTTATAGTCCAATATATTGTGGTGCTATGCAAGTTTATAACTTACTATGTTGTGGTACTATGCAAGTTTATTGAAATAAATTTTGTTGCATTTTAGAAACTTTAGATTATTCGTTTTTTGATAACTTGTCCTCCTCTTGAACTTCGCTAATCACATCTACCCCCGGCAAACTTTTCCCTTCAAGAAGAGCAAGACTTGCCCCACCACCAGTTGACAAGTGGTCAATCATTTTACCATATCCCGACTTTACGACTGCCGACGCACTATCTCCTCCGCCGACAAAACTAAAGCCTTTCGACTTTGCAACATATTTTGCTATCTTATTTGTCCCACGCGCATAAAGAGGGTTTTCGAAAACGCCCATAGGCCCGTTCCAAACAACAGTTCCTGCACGCTTAATATAAGACTTGAAAAGTTTTATTGTCTTTGGTCCAATATCAAGCCCCATATACTCATCCCCTATCGCCATTGACGCGAACTTTTTAGGTTTAAGTTTGCTATCAAAATCGACGTTACAGACGTTATCAACTGGAAGAACGAGTTCCGCTCGCGAATTTTTAGACTTTTCAAGAAAGGACTTTACCATATCAATTTTCTCTTCGTCGACAAGCGACTTTCCAACCTTTCCGCCCTCTGCTTTTAAAAACGTATACGCCATTCCGCCACCAATAAGAATAGTATCCGCCTTGTCAAGCAAATTTTCAATAACAGGAATTTTGTCCTTAATTTTTGCCCCGCCAAGAACAGCCACTAGAGGTCTGTCCGGATTTGACAAGATACGAGAAATAACTTTAAGTTCCTTACTAATCAAAAATCCGATTGCGTTTGGAAGAAGACGCGCAACGCCATATGTTGAAGCGTGCTTCCTATGACAAGTCCCAAACGCGTCATTTACATAAATGTCGGCAAGACTTGCAAGTTCTTTTGAAAAACCCTCGTCATTTTCTTCTTCTCGTGCGTCAAACCTAAGATTTTCAAGTACTACAATCTCCCCGTCGTCCATTGCCTTAATTTTACTTTTTGCATCCTCACCTACCGTGTCTGTTGCAAAAGTTACCTTACTTTTAACAAGTTTTTGAAGTTCACTTGCCACAGGTGCAAGTGAATACTTGTCATCTCTTGCCCCATTTGGTCGTCCGAGATGGGAACAAATAATAACTTTAGAGCCTTGCTCGCATAAATAATTAATGGTAGCCAAACTTTCCATAATTCTTGTCTTATCAGTTATATGTCCAGTTTTTGTGTTCATAGGAACATTAAAGTCAAGCCTAAGTAAGACTTTTTTACCTTTAACGTCAATGTCTTTAATTGTTCTTTTCATACATTTACCCTCTTCCTCTTTTTTATTATATTTATTTTAGCAATTTGTCAAAAATTTGTACATAAAATTCATTCACTTTTTTACTTTTTTTTGAAAAATTAACTTCTATTATTACTTTTTCCTTTTTTATAACTACTTAGTTGTTTTTCTTAGCCAAGGCATTTTCTTGTCCTACTTTACAATTAAGCCTTATGCATACAAAAAATTTTTGATTTTTTAAGGTCATTTTATGTTTTTTAACTTAATTCTGTTATGCAAATTTCTTGGCCTCAATACCTCTCCGTTTTTAAAAATAAATAGAATTCGCCCCTTATACTTTTCTATTAAGTATTTGAGTTCTTTTTCTGCTTTTGCCCCTTTGTTAGTCTTTATTTCTCTTTTCTTATCGCCCTTTTCTTTTACCTCGCCACTTTCTTCCAATTTATCCGCATCGTCGTTTTTTCCTTTTAGCCAACTTTTCTCTTCTTTTTTTCTTTTTTCGTCCTCTTTTGTACATATTTTATCTCGTTTGTTCAAATACACACTCTTATCAAATCTCACTCCTTCCCTTTTTATTTCCAAACTGTCAGTTAGAGTAATATGTATTTCTTTTGCGTCTTGCTTTTTACTTATGTTACACTTCTCTGCTCTAAAAACATTTTCGTCGTCTATCCAAATAACAATATCAAAACCAGTGTCAAAACGAGGGCACACATCATAGTAAAATAATATCTTGCACATTTTGCCATTTATCCTTATGTCTCCCTGCCTTTTACTAAACCCCTCGCCAAAAATACTTTCAACTTTTCCTTTATTAATGATAAGCGCGCTAAGAGTTAGTCTAAAAAGATTAGACGCGTAAAAGCAAAATATGACTATGCTTTTTTTATATTTTTTCTTGTAAAAGCGTATTTTCTTAAAAAATTCCCGACTGCAAAACCTCGGCGTTTTATCACAAAACGGGATAACTACTATTTTCTCTCTTGTCATTGTAACATAATATGCGCGCCCGTCCCATTTGTGACTTTTTATCCTAGCCTCGCCTTTTTTAAAACTCTTTTATCTCTAGTTGTGAAATTTTAACTCTGCCAAAGCGTCCACTTACTACTCTTTCACTTACCAAAAGGTCAAAAAAAAGAAAAAGACCAAAAGTTTATAAATTTTTACTAAAAAACCTAAACTTTAAGTCCTTTTCTAATACTATTTTACGCCGTTTTTTATAGTTTTATACGCACTACTAAGTCATAAAAAGTTTTACACAAACTTTTTAGTCCTTTTGCTTTTTCTTTTATTTTTTTCAAAAACTTCAAAAGGTGCCGACCTTATCCTTTTTTTTATCAGTAAAAGTTATAAAAACTTTGTCCTCTTCTACCCTTTTTTTCTTATCTATTTTTTTATTAAAAATATCCATTTTAGACTTTTTTAAACCATTTCTACTATTAGTTAAAAACACACATATATTTAAGCCAAAAACGTTTTTTTGCTCTTACTATCTCTAAATTATTATAGTCCTAAAATTCTTTACAAGTTTTTGCGAAAATTTTTTTGTTCGCAAACTTTACTTTTCGTCAAAAATAATATTTTCAATAACCTCTAAACTTTGACTTAAAGCAATTTGTTTTCTTTTATCTGCACGTGTCTCATATTTCATTGCGTGTCTTTTAAATAAATTCACAATTTGTTTTTCGTCGTGATAGTATTTTTTAAGGAGTTTTATATGTAACCTCGCGATGTCGCGACGTGACAAAGTAACTTTTTTGCCCTGAAGAATAGAAAAAATTTCCGGATGTCCAAGTGCTCCTCGTGCTATCATTACGCCGTCAACACCTGTCTCAAGCGTTCTACTAAGACTAGGTGCGTCTACCACATCCCCACTTGCAATGACGGGAATTTTTACCGCCTCTTTTACCCTCTTTGCGCAGTCGAGGTCTACCTTTCCACTATAACCGTCCTCTCTTGTTCGTGCGTGAATACATATAGCGCTCGCCCCCGCCTCTTCGCACATCTTAGCAAATTCTACTGCCACATCCTCACCTTTGTTAAACCCTTTTCTAAACTTTACCGTCACTGGCTTATCAGTTGAACGAACGACTGCCAAAATTACATTTCTTGCACATTCCAAATCTTTTAACAGTGCACTTCCGTCCCCATTTTTAACTATTTTTGGCGCTGGGCAACCCATATTTATGTCAATTATGTCAAACGCGTTTAAGACTCCGCTTTTTATAACCTTTTCAAAAATTTCTGGCTCATGCCCGAAAAGTTGAACGGCAACAAGCCCTTCTTCCTCTCCTCGCCTTAGCATTTCAAAGGTCTTTTTGGAATTGTAATAAAGCCCTTTAACGCTCACCATTTCAGTGTAGTTAAGTCCCGAACCAAACAGACTACAAAGCGACCTAAACGCAACCTCGCTCACCCCCGCCTGAGGCGCAAGAAAGATGTTATTTTTTGTCTCTATATTCTTTATTTTCATTTTTTTATTATAACATAACTTTACCCGCCCGGCAATCGCTTTGGTCTTTATTTTGTTTTACTATCATAAAAACCACTTGAGGTTTATTCCTTAATCTAAGTTTTTTTACGCAAAATAACGCCAAAAATTGCCTCCTTTTCTTCTTTTGTAAATGTGCGAAGAAGAAATAGAAGTATAATATATACCACCCCTCCCGTTACTAAAGACACCACTATTGACATATTCGTCGACAAAACGCTACCGAGCATTAAGTTTACAAGATAAATAACGCTAACACCCACGATACTTGCTAACCCGGGGCTAACAAACGACCTTAAAAACCTAGGCTTAAGGTAGATATATTTTCTATAAAAATAAATATTTATTCCCGCACTTATTGCATAGCACACCGCGTTTGACAATATGGCGCCAGAAATATTAAGAAGAGGAATATTTATGAAAATAACCTCAAAGACAACTTTAAAAATAAGCGAAACCGCAAGGCTTACAACTGGGATGTATGACTTGTTTATTGACTGAAGAAGAGATGTTGAAATATTAAGTAATGACAGATAAAAAACGTTAATAGACGACAAAGTAAGCATAGTCACCGCCTCGCCAAATTCAAAGGAACTCCCAAAACTTCCCGCGTACAACAAATTCATAATCTGGCTAGCAAACACGAGAAAAACTAAAAAACACGGAAGAGATACAATGATACTAAGTTTAAGCGCAAGCACACTTTTATTTGCCACTCCCTCCATATCTTTTTTTGATAAACTGTACGACACATACGGCACAATAGCCATACAAATTGCACTTGAAATAGTAGTTGGAAGCGAGACTAAAGTACTTACAATTCCAGAGTTAAGTCCTAGAAGAGAGGTAGCAAAAAGTTTTTCAAATCCCATAGATTTAAGGATATTTACAATTAAGAAACTATCAATTAGTATGGACATAGGAAGTATAACGCTTGATAAAATAAACGGAAGCGCACTTTTAAACACCATTTTTATATAGACACTTAATTTAATGTCTTGAGTTCCTTTTAATTCAAAATATTTTTTGTTTTTCTTTTTAAAAATTGCAAAGTAAATAACAAAAAATAGCGTCCCTATCCCTTCTGAAATACTTAGTCCCAAAAACGCCCCAAGCGCTCCGTACACAACGCCATAGCGAGATAAAAGTCGAGACAAAATAAACGCAAACGCGAGTTTAAAAAGTTGTGCCACGACTTGAGAAACGGCTGAGGGCACCATATTTTGAAGCCCTTGAAAATAGCCTTTATACGCACTAGATATTCCTACTAAAATTATGGCAGGAGACAAAGCAAGATAGCAAACATACGCCGTGTCAAGCCCCTGAAGACTTGATAAAATGTGCGAAAATACACTTAAAATAATGGCAAGGCTTCCGCCAATAATTAAAAGTAAAATTAGTGACGCACGAAAAATCTTGTATGCGCCACTATAGTCACTGCGACTTATGCTCGCCGACACATTTTTTGAAATTGACAGCGAAAAACTATTTGAAACAAAGGTAATTAAAAAGGCATAAACGGGAAAAATGAGGTAATACACCCCCATTCCCTCACTTCCAAGTACGTTTGCAAGTGGAATCTTGTAAAACACGCCAAGTATTTTACAAATAATAGCACTAATGCTCAAAATAACTGCGCCAAAAACAAACGACCTTTTTTTCATCTTTCCCTTCTTTTAAAACTTCGTACACTTCATCGTTTGTTTTGCTGAGATTTGTTCTAACGTTTTACCTATACCCTAACCTTAAATTTTCTCTTCATCACTTGTCACCTTTCATCATCTTGACTTAAGTTTCTACAATAAAATGACCTGTATTTCGTCGCTTTATATACTTAAAAGACCCTTATTGTATAAAAAAATCTTTTCTTGGTAACTTCTACATTACTTAAAAATTTATGTTAGCATATAGTCTCATATAAAAATTTTGTTTGTAAAACCTTAATTTTTTCCCTAAGAGGCCCTAAACTTACTTGCCTACTCTTTTAAAACACCTAAAATTATATCCAATCAAATTTTAAAGAAAAAAATTTATTTATTTTCTCAAAACTAACGCCAAAAGCAATTATATTCAAGGAAGTTTTGAAGAAAAGAAATTTACTTGTTTTCTCAAAACTGACGCCGAAAGCAATTATATTATGATAATAAAAATTTTTCTTTAGATATATTATTCTAATCTAGTGTAACTTAAAAATTCTATCTTTTTACTCTAAAATGTCACTAGCGAACCTACAAAGTACTTCAATATTCTTTTGTGTGGTACTATCCATTTCTTCGTTCATAAACAAAATTAGATAACCGTACTCAAACCCGCCATTTTCTAATTTTGTTATGTAGGAATTCTTGTAAATCTTCTTTCCAAACCTAACTCCACTAACTCTACTAAGTTTTCCCGTCTCGACCTCATCAAAGTCAACGCGCTTAAGACTTACGTCATTTTTGTTTATCCCGCGAGAAAAAAGTATAGTGTCGTTGTCACTTGTCACGCACGCAATATTGTAACTACTATAAATCACGTCAACTAGTTTGTCCGCATATGTTGGCATATTGCCCTGCTCGGAAAATTTTCTTAAAACAATCTCATTTTCTTCGTTTAAGTCCACCTCTATTGAAGTCCCTGTCTTAATACCAAGAACCCTTCTCATTTCTTTTGGTATAACAATTCGACCAAGTTCATCTACTTTTCTTACCATTCCACTACGCATAATTTAATCTCTCCTAAAAATATTCTCTGTATAAGTTTAAATTCTATTCGCCCTTCTTACCAATTTTTTTGTCAAAATTTGTCGAATGAATAAAACTTTATGATACTTTTTGTCGAAAAAAGTATCTTATACAAGGAATTGTATTCCCAACATTGTGAAAAGTCAACAAAATTTTTCTAGTTTATGGAATAATATGACATATGGAAACATTTGGACAAAGATTAAGAGAATTACTTCGCGAAAAGAAAATAGGTCAAATACAACTTGCAAAGGAAATTGACGTCGGCAAGTGGGTAGTGAGACTTTGGGAAAATGACCAGTGTGAGCCAACTTTTGTCTCGCCGTAAAGCCCTTGCTGAATATTTTGACGTCACCATTGATTACCTTGCTGGACTTGAAGTGTATAAGTAGTACATAGATTTTCTTTGTTTTCACTGTCAGTTTTGAAAAAATGAATCAACTTCCTTTTTGTCAAAATTTTTTAAGTATTTTTAGTAACAACTAATATTTATTAGTTTTATTATTCACAGATTTTACAAATACTCATCTAAATATTAATTTTAAACATAACTAGTCCGACAAGTCTTACTAGAAAATAAATAAGTAATAAAAAAGAACCTAACTTAAAGTGAAGTAAACCTCCTTAAGTTGTCTAACTTTTGAGGTACACTTCAAAGTTGCTAGATTCTTTTTTTCTTATATTAAACTAGTTTCAAAAGTACTAGTCGTTTTTGTAGTATTTTTTTCTTAAAGTTAATCTTTTTTTAGTTTATTCTAATCTTTTGTCTCATTTGTAGTATCAATATCCTCAATATTAAGTTCGACAAACTCGCTGTCGTATTTTTTCTTGTTTTCCTTTTCTTCTTTTGACATAAGCACTTCTCCCGCCTCGTTTTCGTCGACGTCTTCTGGAAGAGTTTTTATGAGGTTGAAGAGGGCACCATTTACGCACCTATCCCTAAATCTATCAAAGAAAATTCTCGCGCCCTTTTCGTTCGTATCCTCTTCAATGAGTTCTTTTTTTGACATTTCCTTTGGGTCAAGATTTAAGTCTACATACAAAAGTTCGCACACATACTGGCTTAAAAACCAAAAGTAGTTTGAGAGGTTAAGGTCATTATATTTGACTATTTGCCCAGCACGAGGACTCTCCATAATGATATCGATTGCCGGGTTCATAAACGCCTTCATACGCTGAGGCGCGAGTTTACTCCCGTTACGCGCGGCAATTATACTCCACTCAATGCTCCTTTTATAGTTGACCGGAAAAATATCCCCAAAGCCGCGTTTGTAAATGTAACCCATATAGTCCTGTGACGGAATATGCCCCGCACAAGCATAAGCACAAATCTGCTCAATACGGCTTATGATAATGTTTCTATACTTTTTTTGGTTATATCTATCACGTTCAGAAACCCTTGGCATCCACGCGCGAATTCTTAAAAAAATCTCTTGTTGGTCCTCGTAACTTACTTTATCAAACTCGTCCTTATCATAATACCTTTGATTATCAAATAAATTCATATTTTCTCCTTTTTAGTCCCTACTTTTAACTTAAATTTTCCTCTTTCTACTACTTATTTTAGTTCCCTACCCGCACTCAATCAATAATCTTGTCTTCTATTAACATAAGTTTTCCTCTTAATTTTTTATTCCTTTTAGTTTTTTCTATTTTACCACCTTTTCTTAACCTCTTACAACCTTTTGCCCTTATTTTTATCTTGTTTAAACTACGCTAAATTTACAAGTTTTTTTTAGTATCATTTTTTGCGCTCTTTTCCTCACGCGCCTTTTTTTTGCCTCAATTTATTACCTTTCTACCGCTTTAATACTTTTTTATCCCTCTATGTCCTTTTTTAAGGTTCACTTTTTTACATTAACTTCCCGTGGCAGAAATAAGAAGTAAAACGCTAATTGTTTCGCTAAAATTAAGTGTATAACCAAACTCAGTCTCGTACTCAAAAGTTATTGTCACTCTAACAGTTAAATTATTCGAGCCTGCAGGAATTACAGTGTGATTTGGGTCGTAATTAATGTTAAGGTAAATGTTATCTTCCCCGCCACCCGAGAAAGAAAGTATACCTCCTCCGTTTTCGTACACTTCACCTGACTCATCGTCACTAACCACAAAACTAAACTTATCCGCGCTTAAATCATCTTTAGTCAGAATATTACTTCCATTTTTAAGTACCGAAACACTACTTGTATCAATAAGCAGTTGTCTTCCCGACCTATCAAAATCAGAAGTGGTGCTTAAGTTAAATGTAAGATTTTGCTTGACCAAAACTACAAAACTTTTACTGAAACTCCCACCGTCGCTAAAGTTAAACGTCAAAGTCATAGTGATCTCTTTTTCGTAATTTATGTCGTTTGCGTAATATGTAATGTTGTTTACATTCGTGAAAGTTCCTTTCATAAGGTCGTTAATATTAGTATCATTAAATACGTCGTCCGCTTCACTTTCAAAATTAAAAGTTACACTTGTTAGCGTTATATTAAGTTGTGATACGTCCTCAACACTGTTAAGACTTATATTATACACATTCCCAGCGTTGATTGTAAGTTTGCTATCATCTTCGTCCTCTTCCTCAGTCAAAATTATGTCACTTTCCTTATAAAGACTTGTTATAACAACCTCAACGTCCTGACTTGACGCGTTACCACTTTCACTATCCGTCAAAGTCACCCGAAGAGTAACCCTTCTTTCTCCAATAAATGTCTTAACTACAATTTCTCCGTTTTGAATAGAAATTATATCTTCGTCTTCAAGGTTAACAACTAGAACAGAAAGGCCAACCGCACGCGACTCATTTTCAGTATCCCCAAGATAAGTCACACTTACAAAGTCGGTTAGTAGAGTCCTACTTGGTGCGTCAAAACTGGTTTTTAAAATATCCACCTCATACGCCCCACTTGCCTCTATAACATATCCGTCGACCAACCCGCCACTTAGGTTTGTGACATAAAGTGGATTAGCACCCGTATTATAGTAAAAGCTAAATGTCACTTGAGTGTTTGTTAAAAAGTCGTTAAGAACTTGGAAACTAGAATAAGTTGTCGAATTATCCTCCTGTCTTACAAAATCGATGTTGCTTGAATTAACAGACACATCAAATAGCAAACTATAATCGCTAATTCCACTCGCACCCGAAATTGTAAACATACCGTTATTGCCAAACATATCATATGTCGCGTCTTTTGTACCACTCAAGACAAAATCTGGATTTGCCGAAATCTGAATGTTAAAGCCTTCAACCCTAAAGTACATTTTCGCACTATTTTCTTCCCGCAAGTTCTCGTTTATGACCTTAGTAAATCCATTTCCGTCCCACACAAAATGAACAAACTCGTCATCATCACTTGTTGCATAAATGCTAAGTTCCATGAGAATCCCGCCATCAACATAAGGCACGTTCCTAAACTCTAATCCGCCTCCGTCCTCACTCATCTCAAAACTAAAGAACGAATTTACTCCGCTTAACGTAAAGTCTGGATCAATTTCAATCAAGTTGTACCTAATACCATAAATGCTGTAATTTGTGTCTATTTCGTTATATTTAAAGCCATATCTGAGGTTACTAAGGCTCGTCACTTTCTCTCCACTATTTAATACGCTCCAACCAACTCCACCATCGACTACCGTCGCACGAAGACTAAGAGGATTGTCACTTGTTGCCCCGAACGTCGTTTCTTCCCCACTATTTGACAGATAAACAATCTCGCTTTCGCGATAAATTAGGTCGTTTATACTAAGCCTTAAATATTCGCTTGTCGTGTTGTTGTTATAGTTAAAATTCCCGTAAAAAACATCTCCCGAACCATTATCTACATAAATTCTAATATTAAAATTGTTGCTTAAAGTCTTACCTTCAATTTCAATGGAATAAATTTCATTTATAGTGTAACTCACCATATATCCCACAAGTATTCCATCCTCGTACACCTCTTCAAACTCACCAAAAGTAATGGCGTTACTATTTATGTCGTCTATTCCTTCATATAGGGTAGCGTTAGTCTCGCTAAAATCTTGTACAAAGTCAATTTTCAGTTGCCCCGACTCTTTTAATCTTCTAAGTGTCTCAAGTTGACTAGACGTAACGTAAAAATAGCGCATAGTATCTAAATTTTCGTCAAGAGTATTAGTCGTATTAAACCCGTTTGACACAAAGTCCGTGTAGTCAAATATGTTAAGTTCGGTTATATTTTCATACACATAAATTAAAACATCACATCCAACCCCAAGAGTATACACAACCCCTTGACTTTCATACGCATTTTCAGCGCGCAAGACAAACGAACCTATACCAATTACTCTCGTCTCAGAATTGATTTCAAGCCTTAAGTAGTCTTGTGTATCTATCGTCACAAACTCATAATCTGCCGTTATTTCAACGTCATTTACATATAGGTATGGTAAAGTGCTTGTTCCAGACGAATTTATCGTATAAAACTTTACACTTCTAGCGCTAATTATAATCTGCTCGTCTCCAATGTTAAACCTAAACAAGTTATTACTTTGATTTACATTCGCCGTTTTACTTATTGGAGTCAAAACAACGCTAACCGGCACACCTGCCTCAAATATAAAATCACTTCCACCACTAAGCGCCCCTAGAACGTCAAAACTCAGCACCAACTCTCGCTCTCCTTGAGTAAGTGTGAGCGTCGCATTACTAAGTGTCCCCCAACTATTTAGCACGCTGAAACTATTAATTATCCCACTCACATTTGGCGTAAAACTAAATTCCAGCCTATATCTACCATTATCTTCAGGAATAGTCGCAATGTTGTTACTTTGACTAAATGGTAAATGGTACATAAGTGAGTTAAAGTCCGCATCCACACCATTATTAAAGGTATAAATAAAGTTATTTTCACTTATGTCAAATATTGACGAACTTTCAAACGTCAACCTATCTTGTGCACCCACGTAATTTGGCGAAATGCTTTCAATTTCTTTTGCACGAGGAATGAGATAGAAGGTTTTTGTGTACTCGTTTTCAAAATCTCGGAAAGTTATATTGACACGAATTTTATTGTCATTTGTCGAAGCATTTTTGTAGTTGTAGTACGCACTAAAGTCGTTGTAGTAGTACCTAAGTCCCCAACTGTTTGGGTTTGACGCGTCAATATTAGTGTAATTAACATTTATTTCCCCTTCTTCCTCGCCTGACCCGTCAAGACGCGTAAGCCTATCGTTTATATCACTACCAATGGACACAAATACGTTGTTCCTAAGATAATAGTCGTCAACGTCTACCCCGCTGTTATTGACTAGTTCTACCCCAAGATTGATGCCTCCGCTGGCACTTGCATTTTCATTATTTAAGTACAAAATAATCTCGTCGTCAAAATACACCTCGGCGTCTTCTTCACTAATGTTAAGCCCGTCAATCGAGTAGTCACGAATAATAAAACTTTTACTACTACTCACCGCAAAACTATTCGTTAAAACATTATCAACGCTAACCTCACCTTGACCACTATATGTAGGACAAACAAAAACCCTTAAAATAATCTCGCCAAGCCTTGTCCCCGTTGGAACGATGTCAATGTCATTATTAAATTTGAGCGTATTACTGCTCGCGTCATAACTGTACCCTACCTCAATAATTGGGCTTAACACTCCCCCAACTCTAAAATTAATCGCACTTGTGTCAGTTAACCCAGTTTCCGCATTTAAAAGTGCGAGAAAAATTTTCTTTTCAGAAAACGCAGGGCTAGCAAAAATACTCCCTTGTCCAAGACTACCGAACTCGCTTTTGTTTCTATAAGGCATAAGTGAATAAATTGGATCGACCGTCAACACTTCGGTTACGTCTTGCCCAGCACTTGCAAACCTTAACGTGTCAGTGGTCTTTAGTTCTGTGGTCGAAAACTCCGTCTCAACGCTTTCAACCCGGGCGTCAATTAAAATCTTACAACTTGCAACAACATTTTGACTTGAAGTGGTGTTTGTGTATCTTGCGTATAATGTCACCACCCCGCCATGTACGTCCCCTGTCGTTGTGTCCGTCACTGGCATAATAGAAAAAGGTTCGCCAATGGTAATAGTTCGCGGATAGTCAATAACGAGGTCACCTCCGGGGCTGGTCTCAAGAGTAAGAGTTGTCTGATTAACATTTTCAGTCGCAGTATTTACTTGAAGAGCAAAAGTACGCGAAGAAATCACCTCACTCTCGTTAAAACTAAGGTCATTTGCATAAATTTCTTGCTGATTAAATCCACCAAAAAGCCACATCCCGCCAACAAAAAGCGCCAGTGCACCCACTGTTACTAGCATTGAAATTAAAATGACTTTTAGAATACCCTTCATTCCCCTTTTTCCTTTTTTGTGTCTTAAATTTTTTGTCTTAACTTGATATATCTTGCCTTTTTACTCCGTTTCTTTTGTCCTGCCTTAATATTTTTTACTATATATCATAGTTTGTTAAATGTTTAAACTTATTATTCTCTAACTGTTCTCTATAAAACAAATAAACACTTTTAATTCCATAAGAGATAATTATAATTGTTTTTCCCATAATGCAAAATAAATTATTAGTCTTGAACTAAATTAAATTATCTAAAAGTAAAGTTTGATTTTATAAAGATATTCGTTAAACTTTCTTATCTCTAGTAAATCCTAAAATTATTATAACTTTTGCCCTCCCAAAAAGTCAAATAAATTGCTAAACTTTACGCAGTACTCACAATTTAATCCACTCGTACAATTCTGAATTAAATCTTGGTACGCCTCGTCTCCTCTTTTCCCAATAAATCTAACTTATATTAAATTTTCTTGTCAAAAAGTTTATATTACACCTTAACAAACTTAAACTAGCATACTCTATTATCTTTTTTTACCCTGTATTTTTCTGTCTTTTTGGTCTTTTATCCAATATTTTTACACCCATTACTAGCATTTTGTCTAGTTTTGCCAAAAAAATAAGTATACTTTAAAATTAATCGTTTTTTTAGTCGCTTTCTATCCTTTTTATACTTTCCATTACCTTTTTCACGTCGCAAAAATAACACCCCCACCCTTCACTTGTGCCAAAAATTTGCCTTTTTTGCCCCTATCTGTCTTTTGTTATCCCATTTCCTATTTTTTTTGCGTCGCAAAATAATAACAAATTCTTTTTCTAAACCCTATCATACAAAAAGTCGTCAGTCTTTCTTGTCTTCTTTTGTCTTTTTTCCTATTTTTTCGCGTCGCAAAATAACAAATCTAAACACATTTATCTTTAAAATCCGCAAAATTGGACAGTTTTTTTACATTATTTTTATATAAAAAATTTGTAAAAATTATTATTTTATTGTTCTATTTTAATTTCTTTTGTCAAAAGCGTGAAAATGATAAAAAATGACCAAAAACCTCAAATATTATAGTTTTTTGCAAAACAAAAATTTCGACAAAACTTTAGTACCCTTGCACCTTTTAACATATGCACATGAGCACACATAAGCATATTGGACACAAAAAAATAAACTTTCTTCTAGTTTTATCTCTAACTTTTTTTACTTTAAATTTTAACTATTTGTGTGCCCACTTACAACAAAACAAAATTTGATTTGTGTATAAAAATAAAAAAAACACCTAGAAAATACAACTCCATACCGTCAATTCTTAATGCTAAACACTAATAGTTTAAAAAAACTAAACTCTTTTTCTATAAATTCATCTCTTAATTCATATTTGAAATTTTCATGCTTTAATTAATATTTTCATAGTTAAATAGCAAAACAAAAAAACAGCTAGAAAATACAATTCCTAAGTGTTAAATTTATAACAAAAAGTAAACATTTTATTTGTGTATAAAAAATTTAGAAAAAGCAAAAAACTTTACTTTTTCTAAACCTAAAAAATATAATAATCAAAATTATATTTTATCTTTACACTAACTCGACCAAACAAAGTTCAGCCGCATCTCCGCGTCTCATACCAACTTTAAGAACCCTTGTATAACCGCCCCCTTGACCTTTTTCCTTAATTCTTTCAGCATATTTTGGAGCGTAAACATTGAATATTTTTTCAATAAGTGGGTGTTTAATGTCTTTTGTCCTTTCAACAAAACTCATTTTTGACTCTTTTGGAAGCCTAATTTCTTGTCTGTCAAAAAGTTTAGACATAATCATTCTTCTAGCCTTAAGTTTAGTTGGCCCGTCATTTAGAACCTCTCTTTTTACCTTAACACCTTTGCTATCAACCTCAGTTTTGACAACTTTTACAGTGTCCTCGTAGGTCTTAATAGCAAGAGTCAAAATCTTTTCAGTGTAACTTTGAAGTGCCTTTGCACGTGCGACAGTCGTAGTCACTTTTCCGTCCCAAAGAAGAGAACTCGCTTGGTTACGAAGTAAACTAATTCTTTCCTTAGTTGGCCTATTTAACTTAGCATTGCTTGCCATAATTTTCTCCTTTATAAAAATTTTACTCTTCGTCGTTTCTAAGACTTAAGCCCATAGCGTGAAGTTTATTTATAACCTCTTCAAGTGACTTTAGTCCTAAATTTCTGACTTTAAGCATATCCTCTTTCGACTTTCTTGTCAAATCTTCAATAGTGTTGATATTTGCTCTCTTTAGGCAGTTATAACTCCTAACTGACAAATCCATATCCTCAATTGACATTTCCATAACTTTTTCAGGTTTATCCTCTTCGTGAGAAACAAGCACGTCCATATTGTTCATATTTTCAACCATATCAACAAACAAGTCCATATGGTCCTTAACAATTTTTGCTGCAAGGCTAACAACCTCTTTAGCACTCATCGTACCATTTGTCCTCACCTCTAAGGTTAACTTATCATAATCAAGCGACTGCCCTACACGCGTTGCCTCAACCTTGTAGTTAACAGACTTAACTGGCGTAAAAATTGTGTCCATTACAATGTATCCTATTGGGTCATCATCTCTTTTATTCTTTTGAGCCACATTGTAACCTCTGCCTCTGCCTATCACAAGTTCCATATTAAGTTCTGCCCCACTATCAAGTGTACAAATCTTGAGATCTGGGTTTAAAATTTCAACTTGGTCATTTGTCTCTATG
This sequence comes from uncultured Clostridia bacterium, assembly GCA_944381235.1. Taxonomy (GTDB): domain Bacteria; phylum Bacillota; class Clostridia; order Christensenellales; family UBA1242; genus UBA7862. Next base: position 977 of record CALWKI010000070.1, on the reverse strand, counting down.
TCACGAGCAAAAACCTCACACGCACCCTTTTTGTTTAAATGTAAAGTAGTTCTAAAATCTTCATCAAGAGGCGTTGTCGAAACAGCAAGATTTTTAAGATTTAAAACAATATCCGTTACATCCTCTTTTACTCCTGTGATACTAGAGAACTCATGAGGTACACCGTCAATTTTCACCGCAATGACACCAGCCCCAGGCATAGAACCAAGAAGTGTGCGCCTAATTGCGTTGCCAAGAGTTATACCAAAGCCCTTTTCAAGAGGTTCAACAACAAAAGTTGCGAAAGCCCCATTTTCCTTTTCTTCAATATTTACTTTAGGTCTTTCAATTTGAATCATAGTCTCCTCCCCTTTTACTACCTTGAATACAACTCGACAATCATATGTTCTTGAATGTTGAGGTCAATGTCATCTCTACGAGGCAATGCAAGAATTTTGCCTTTCATAGAACTAGTGTTAAATTCGAGCCATTTTGGAACAACAATTTTCATATCCCTAAGAACCGCAAACTTTGGTAAAGACTTACTGCTGTCCTTAATTTCGATTTCATCGCCAACTTTGACAAGGTATGAAGGAATATTTACCCTCTTACCATTTACTAAGATATGCCCGTGATTGACAACCTGTCTACTCTCGCTTCTACTGTCCCCAATTCCAAGTCTGTATACTACGTTGTCAAGTCTTCTTTCAAGAAGACTAAGCATATTCTCACCGACAACCCCTTTCATTCTAGTTGCCATTTCATAGTAACCTCTAAATTGTTTTTCAAGAAGTCCATACGCACGTTTAACTTTTTGCTTTTCACGAAGCTGGATACCATATTCAGTAACCTTTTTACGTCCAAGCCCGTGTTGTCCAGGCACAACTGGTCTTTTTTCCATCGCACACTTAGGAGAAATACATCTGTCACCTTTTAAGAAAAGTTTACAACCCTCTCTCCTGCAAAGTCTGCAATCTGCATCTGTATATTTTGCCATA
>CALWKI010000069.1 GCA_944381235.1 uncultured Clostridia bacterium | reverse complement strand
AGTTGTAAAAAATCAAAGAGTTGAAGTAGGCGACGTCCTTGCTGACGGGTTCTCAACAAAAGACGGGGAACTTGCTCTTGGTAAAAATATGACTATTGCGTATATGAACTGGGAAGGGTATAACTATGAGGATGCTATATTAATTTCCGAAAGAATAGTCAGAGAAGACATATTTACGTCAATTACACTTAAGGTCGAAGAAAGCAAAGCAAGAAGCACGAAATTAGGTGACGAAGAAATTACAAGAGATATTCCAAATTTAAGTGAAGATGCGCTTAAGAATTTGGACGAAAATGGTATTGTAAGAGTTGGTGCTGAGGTAAGAACGGGAGATATTTTAGTTGGAAAAGTTACTCCAAAGGGAGAAACTGAACTTACTCCAGAAGAAAGACTTTTAAGGGCGATTTTTGGTGAAAAGGCAAGAGAAGTTAGAGATACAAGTTTACGTGTTCAACATGGAAGAGGAGGTATCGTTGTTGACGTCCAAGTCTTTACAAGAAAAAATAAAGATGAGTTAGAACCTGGTGTTAACACTATGGTTAAGGTTTATGTTGCTCAAAAAAGAAAATTGTCTGTTGGTGATAAAATGGCTGGTAGACAAGGAAATAAAGGTGTTGTTAGCCGCATCCTTCCACTTGCAGATTTGCCATATATGGAAGATGGTACTCCAGTTGACATTGTTCTTAACCCTCTTGGTATTCCAAGTCGTATGAATGTGGGGCAGGTGCTTGAAGTTTTACTTGGCAAGATTGCAAAAGTACTAGATTGGAAAGTTGCTGTGCCAGTATTTGACTGTATTAACGAGCAAGAAATATTTAAACTTATGCGTGATAACGACCTAGAAGAAGATGGAAAAATGGTTTTGTATGACGGAAGGACTGGTGAGCCATTTGAAAATAGAGTGACAGTTGGGACAATGTATATGTTAAAACTTGACCACATGGTTGATAGTAAGATGCACGCTCGTTCAACTGGTCCATATTCGTTAGTTACTCAACAACCTCTTGGTGGTAAGGCTATGTTTGGTGGACAAAGGTTTGGTGAAATGGAAGTTTGGGCACTTGAGGCGTATGGTGTTTCCCACCTTCTTCAAGAAATGCTTACTGTAAAATCTGACGATATTGTCGGTAGAAATAAAACTTATGAGGCAATAGTTAAAGGTTATCCAATTGGAGAACCTGGTATGCCAGAGTCATTTAAGGTTATGATTAAAGAATTCCAAAGTTTAGGACTTGACATTAAGATTTTAACTGAGGAAAACAAAGAAGTATCTATTAATGAACTTTCTTCTGACGATCTTGAACCAGCACCATTTGTAACAAAGACAAAAGAGGTGCCTCAAGATATTGAACTCGGACTTGACGACGAAAAGACAACTAGTGACATTGTGTCTGAGGAAGATGCAGAAAGTGCACAAAATAACACTGATTTGTTTGACGACTTTGATGAAGATTCTTTATTTGATGATTTGGACTAGAATAATAAAGTAAATTTTAAGGAGAAATTATGTTTGAACTTAACAATTTTGATTCAATGAAAATTGGCATTGCCTCCCCAGAAAAGATTAGGTCATGGAGTCATGGCGAGGTCACAAAACCAGAAACAATTAACTATCGTACTTTGAAACCTGAGAGAGACGGTCTTTTTTGCGAGAGAATTTTTGGACCTAGAAAGAACTGGGAATGCCATTGTGGAAAGTATAAAAGAATAAGATATAAGGGAGTTGTATGTGATAAGTGTGGGGTTGAGGTCACCCACTCAAAAGTCAGACGTGAAAGAATGGGGCATATTGAACTTGCTACCCCAGTAAGTCACATTTGGTTTTTTAGAGGAATACCAAGTAGAATAGGTACAATTCTTGATATAACTCCAAAAGCACTTGAACAAGTACTTTATTATGTCAATTATATAGTTATTGACCCAAAGAATACTCCTTTTGTTTATAAACAAGTAATTTCTGATAAAGAATATAGAGATGCTCTTGAAGAATATGGTCCAGATTCTTTTAAGGCAGGTATGGGGGCTGAAGCGATTAAGACGCTTCTTAGCCAAATTGACCTTGAAAAAGAAAATAAGGAACTAAGAGAAATAGTTAAGTCATCGAAGGGGCAAAAGAGACTAAAAGCAGTTAAAAGACTTGAAATTATTGACGACTTTATAAAGAGTGGTAATAAGCCAGAATGGATGATACTTGATGTTATTCCAGTTATTCCACCAGATCTTAGACCTATGGTACAACTTGATGGCGGGAGATTTGCTACAAGTGACTTAAATGACCTTTATAGACGTGTAATTAACCGTAACAATAGACTTAAAAAACTTATTGAACTTGGCGCGCCAGATGTTATCATTAGAAATGAAAAGAGAATGCTTCAAGAAGCAGTTGACGCATTAATAGAAAATGGTAAGAGAGGTAAGGCAATTCAAGGGCCAAAACAAAGAGATTTAAAGTCTTTAACAGCGCTTCTTCGTGGTAAACAAGGACGCTTCCGTCAAAACCTTCTTGGGAAACGTGTTGACTATTCAGGTAGGTCAGTTATCGTTGTTGGGCCAGAACTTAAGATTTATCAATGTGGACTACCAAAAGAAATGGCACTTGAACTCTTTAAGCCTTTCATTATGAGAAGACTTGTTGAGATGAATGAGTCTCACAATATAAAGAGCGCAAAGAGGATTATTGAAAGAGAAAAACCTGTTGTTTGGGATGTACTCGACGAGGTAATTAAAGACCATCCAGTACTACTTAACCGTGCTCCAACTCTTCACAGGCTTGGTATTCAGGCGTTTGAACCTGTACTTGTCGAAGGTAGAGCAATTAAACTTCACCCACTAGTTTGCGTTGGCTTTAACGCTGACTTCGACGGTGACCAGATGCCAATTCACGTTCCATTGTCACTTGAAGCAAGGGCAGAGGCACGTATGATTATGCTTGCGTCGAATAACGTCCTCAAACCTGCTGACGGGCAGCCAGTTATGACACCACAACAAGATATTGTTCTTGGTTGTTACTATATGACACTTAATAAACCTAACGCTTTAAACGAAGGTAAGATTTTTAAAGACGAAGACGAGGCAATTATGGCTTATCAAACTAAAAATCTTGAACTTCAATCAAAAATAGTTGTTAGACGTATTGTAAATTACAATGGCGAGGATATTACTGGGAAGGTAGAAACTACTGTCGGTAGAATTCTATTTAATAGATGTATTCCTCAGAACATTGGCTTTATAGATAGGTCAAAGAAAGAAAACGCGCTTAGGTATGAAATTGAAGGCACTGTTGACAAAAAAATGCTTGGGAAGATTGTGTCTCAAGTTTACAACAAACTTGGCACAACGCCAACTGTCATAATGCTTGATAAGATAAAAGAACTTGGCTACAAGTATTCAACGATTGGGGCATTAACTATTAATGTTTATGACATGAGAGACCCTAAAGAAAAACAACAACTTATTGCTGAGGCAGATGCAAGGGTACAGGAAAATGAGAAAGCATATAGGCGAGGACTTATTGCACTTGAGGAAAAAGTTTCAAAGAACATTAGTATATGGAATGAAACGACTGAAAAAGTTAAAAATGCTGTTATGAATAGTCTTGACGAGTTAAATCCTGTTAAAATTATGGTCGCGTCAGGCGCTCGTGGTAACCCTGTTCAAATTAACCAGTTATGCGGTATGCGTGGTGTTATGGCTAGTGCTTCGGCTATTAAGATTGACATTCCTGTTAAGTCTTGCTTTAGGACAGGGCTTACACCTATTGACTATTTCTTGTCAAGCCGTGGCGGACGTAAAGGTCTTGCGGATACGGCTCTTAAGACAGCGGACTCTGGTTATCTTACTCGTAGGCTTGTTGACGTTGCGCAAGAGGTTGTTATTACAGAAGATGACTGCTTTAAGAATCTTGGCGAAAAGACAAAGGGACTTAAGGTAACTGATATTATTGAAGATAAGACTGTTGTTGAAAAGTTAGAGGATAGAATTTCAGGAAGAGTTGCTGTAAATGACATAATTAACCCTAAGACAAAAGAGGTTATAGTTAAGGGTAACGAAATGATTACTCCAAGTCAGGCAAAGGAGATTGTTGACTGCGGAATTAAAGAGGTTGAGATTAGAACTCTTCTTACTTGTAAAGCACGTCACGGCGTTTGTGCAAAGTGCTATGGACGAAATATGGCAAACAACCAAATGGTTAACATTGGTGAGGCTGTTGGAACAATAGCTGCACAAAGTATTGGTGAACCTGGTACACAGCTTACAATGAGAACGTTCCACACCGGTGGTGTTGCGGCTGCTGCTGATATCACAAAAGGTCTTCCTCGTGTTGAAGAAATTTTTGAGGCACGTCGTCCAAAAGGTGAGGCTATCATCTCTGAGGTTGCTGGGAAAGTTAAGGTTGAAGATAGTGGAGAAAGATATAAGGTTACTGTTCACTCAAGTGAGGGTGATGTAGAGTATATGACTCCACCTAAGAATAAAACAATTCTTGCTGTTAGGAGTGGAGATACGGTTGAGGTTGGTCAATGTTTGACTTCTGGCTCAATTTATCCAAATGATATTTTAAGAGTAATAGGACTTAGAGGAGTACAAGAGTATCTTCTTAAGGAAGTTTTAAGTGTTTATAGGCTTCAAGGTGTTGATATTAATGCAAAACATATTGAAATCATTATTCGTCAAATGCTTAGAAAGGTAAAAATTGAAGACGCGGGAGACTCAGATCTTCTTCCTGGCGAAATGCTTGAATTACAAGAATATGAAGAAATTAATAACAAGATTTTAATGAACGGCGGTAGACCTGCGACTGCAAAACGTGTTCTTCTTGGAATTACAAAAGCGGCATTGTCGACTGAATCATTCTTGTCAGCGGCAAGTTTCCAAGAGACTTCAAGTGTTCTAACTGAGGCTGCTATCAAAGGAAAGGTTGACCATTTACTTGGGCTTAAAGAGAATATTATGATAGGTAAACTTATTCCTGCTGGAACTGGTATGAAATGTTATAAGGACGCGTATCCAGAGATTTCTAAAGAGTGGTTAAGAAAAGAAGAGGAAAGAAGGCAAGAACGCATTCGTCAAATAGAACTTGAAGAAATGAAGCGAGCAGATTAATATTTTGTATCTACAAAAAAACCACAAAAAAGTGGTTTTTTTGCTATTGACAAACTGGGGAAGTTATGCTAATATACCCTTGTAAACAAAAGAGATTTTGAGGCATGCATGTGTTTTAGGAGGTTTATGTAATTATGGAAAATGAAAGGTCAATAGTTTTTGACAATGAGGGAATAGAAATGTCAAATGTTGCAAGTAAAGAACTGCTAGCTGAAATAAAAGCAAAGATAATGCCAAAGGAAACAGAGGCTGAAAATCCAAATAACTTTGAATTTAGAAATCCTACACTTTTTAAGGATAAAAACGGGAATATGTCTTTTGGGGACGAGAGTGCGTATAATGCCTATGTTGACTTTAAGGAAATTTTGAATAGAACTAAACAAGCAAAAAGGGAAAGCGAACTTAGTGCAAGTATGTAATAAAACCCCCACACGATTAAATCGTGTGGGGGGCTCTTTTTAATTTAGAGATTTTTTAAATTAACTAAATTAATAAAAATACTCTTTTCATTAATTTAATTTTAATATCTAGAAATAATGATTTTCAAATTTCACTGACAAACTTTTTTAGATACATAATTAGATTAATTTATTTTAAGGTTTTGAATGTGATTTTTTATTATGTTTTACTTTTTTTAATTTAAATTGGTACTATACAGGTTTTAAATTGCTTCAAAATGTTTTACATATTTTTTTTATTGTGTTAGGATATAAATGTAAAAATAGTAAATTGATAGAGGCGGGTATTATGGAGTTTATTTTTCCAGCAACATTTTATAGGGATGAAGATAACGACAATTACATTGTCGCATTTGACGATGTAAGAATTTATTGCCAAGGGAAGAGTGTCGAGGAGGCATTTTTTGTTGCTAGAAAATATTTAAGAGACTTTTGTAAATTATCACTTAAAATGTATGGGGAAGTAAAAGAAAAACCTAGAACTTACCTTGAGGCGCTTCGTCAACATAAGGGCGAAATAGTTTTACTTATTGATGCTGAGGTTAAAAATAATCAGAAAGTTCTTGAAACTGAATAGGTTGGATTTTAGTAAGATTTATTAAGACAAAATTAAATTATCTTAGTTTGTAGACATTGTGTTTAATTTATAACTTACAAGAAATTTATTTTTCTTGTATTTTTTTAGTAAGAAATTTTTATAAAAATAATATTTAACAGGTTATTTTTGCTAAACAAGAAATAACTGTTGACTTTGAGGTTTTTTTTTGATAGTATATTCGTGTTGCATGTGCGTGCAAACTTTTTTTGTGCGAAATGTAGCCGGTTTATTTGTTTGGAACGCAAAATAAATTGTTCTTTAAGTCTTGTGCTTTATAGTTTTAAGTGTATTTTTTAGGACTAAAAAAGCGCAATTAATCAAGGTTTTTTAATAAAAAATATTATTTGACATTCCACACTTAATATTTTTTAAATAAAGACTTTTGATTACGACTTTTTAGTAAGTTGCAACTAAAAAGTCAAAATTTATTTAATCTATTAAGGAGGAAATTATGCCTACAATTAATCAGTTAGTAAGGCACGGAAGAACAAAGCAAACAAGAAAGTCTCAATCTCCTATTCTTGAGCAAAACCCACAAAAAAGAGGAGTTTGTCTTTCTGTTACTACGACTTCGCCAAAGAAGCCTAACTCTGCGCTTAGAAAAATCGCAAGGGTAAAACTTTCAAATGGGCAAGAGGGTACAACTTATATCCCAGGTGAAGGACACAACCTTCAGGAGCACAGCGTTGTTCTTATTCGTGGTGGAAAGGTTAAGGATTTACCAGGTGTAAGATATCACATTATTCGTGGTACACTTGACGCAGCCGGCGTTGCAAAGCGTAAGCAAGCACGTTCAAAATATGGCGCAAAAAGGTCAAAATAATAGAACAATTTATTTGTAAAATATATGCCTTGACTTGAGTTTTTAAACAAGGAGGCAAAAGACTTGACAAGGTAAACATTTTTAAGAAAAGATTTAAGTTTGCTTTGTTATAAATAATTTTAAGGTTTACTTTTGATAAAAAGTAACAAACAAAACTGAACAAGGAGGATAATATGTCTAGAAGAAATCGTGCAACAAAGCGCGAAGTATTACCAGACCCAATGTACAATTCAACAGTTGTGACAAAACTTGTTAACCAAGTTATGCTTGACGGTAAAAAGGGAATTGCATTTGGTATAGTTTACGGCGCTTTTGATATAATTAAAGAGAGAACGGGTACTGACCCAATGACAGTTTTTACTCAAGCACTTGAAAATGTAAAACCTGTACTTGAGACAAAGTCAAGAAGGGTAGGTGGGGCGACTTATCAAGTACCTATGGAAATTAGACCAGATAGGAGACAAACACTTGCAATAAGGTGGCTTGTAAACTTTGCTAGAAAGCGTGGTGGAGAAAAAGAAATGGACAAAAAACTAGCAAGTGAAATAATTGATGCTTATAACAACGCTGGTGGAGCAATAAAGAAGAAAGACGAAATGCATAGAATGGCAGAAGCAAACAAGGCATTTGCGCATTTCAAGTGGTAATTTAAAATAATAAAGGAGAAAAAATGGCAAGAAAGTATCCATTAGAAACTTATAGAAATATCGGTATTATGGCGCACATTGATGCTGGAAAAACCACTACTACCGAGAGAATACTATTTTACACTGGTAGGACTCATAAAATAGGTGAGGTTCACGAAGGTGCCGCAACTATGGACTGGATGGAGCAAGAACAAGAAAGAGGTATTACAATTACCAGTGCTTGCACAACTGCTATGTGGAAAAACCATTGTATTAATATTATTGATACCCCGGGACACGTTGACTTTACAGTTGAAGTTGAAAGAAGTTTAAGGGTTCTTGATGGCGCTGTGGCAGTTTTCTGTGCAAGAGGTGGTGTTCAACCTCAATCGGAAACTGTTTGGAGACAGGCTAACACTTATAAAGTTCCAAGAATTGCATATGTGAATAAAATGGACAGGGATGACGCTAATTTCTTTAGGGTTATTCAAATGATGAAAGATAGACTTAAGGCTCACCCTATTGCAATTCAACTTCCTATTGGTCAGGAAGATTCATTCAGGGGGATTGTTGACCTTGTTGAAATGGACTCAGTAATTTACAAAGACGACCTTGGGAAAGAAATGGTTGCTGGACCTATTCCTGATGATATGCTTGAGGAAGCAAAAAAATATAGACAAGAAATGATTGAGGCTGTTGTTGAAACAGATGACGCGCTTCTTGAAAAGTACTTTGCAGGGGAAGAACTTACTGTTGAGGAAATTAAAAGTGCTATAAGAAAAGCAACCATTGCCCTTAAGATTACACCTGTAACCTGCGGAAGTTCGTTTAAGAATAAGGGTGTTCAAAAGTTGCTTGATGCAATATGTGATTATTTACCTAGCCCACTTGATATTGAAGCTGTTAAGGGTACAAAACTTGATGGGGAGACGGTTGATAGTAGACGTGCTGATGATAAAGAACCTCTTGCTGGACTTGCGTTTAAGGTAGCGACTGACCCATTTGTTGGTAAAATCACCTACTTTAGAATATATTCTGGTGTTTTACGAGCAGGCTCATATGTCTTAAATTCAACAAAGGACATTAAAGAGAGAATAGGTAGGCTTCTTAGAATGCACGCAAATCATAGAGAGGACGTTGAAGAAGCGTACGCAGGAGACATAGTTGCGATTGTTGGGCTAAAAGATACAACGACCGGTAACACTCTTTGCGACTCAGACCATCCAATAATTCTTGAAAAAATGGAATTCCCTGAACCAGTTATTAATATTGCGGTTGAACCAACTACAAAACAAATGCAAGAAAAAATGGTCAATGCACTTATAAAACTTGCTGAGGAAGACCCTACATTTAAGACTTGGACAGACACTGAGTCTGGACAAACAATTATTGCTGGTATGGGTGAACTTCACCTTGATATTATCGTTGATAGGCTTAAAAGAGAGTTTAAAGTTGACGTTAATGTCGGTAGACCTCAAGTTAGTTATAGAGAGACTATTAGAAAAGCAGTTGAGGCTGAAGGTAAATATATTAGACAAACTGGTGGGCATGGACAATATGGTCACTGCTGGATAAAACTTGAACCACTTGAAGCGGGTAAAGGTTATGAATTTGTTGATAAGATTGTTGGTGGTGTGATTCCAAAAGAATACATTCCTGCAATTAACAATGGTATCCAAGAGGCAAAACAAAATGGTGTTCTCGCTGGGTATGAAACAGTTGACTTTAGAGCGACAGTTTTTGACGGATCATACCACGATGTTGACTCATCTGAAATGGCGTTTAAGATTGCAGGTTCTATGGCATTTAGGGAAGCGGCTAGAAAAGCAGATCCTGTACTTCTTGAACCAATAATGAAGGTTCAAGTCGAAATGCCAGATGACTATCTTGGTACAGTTATGGGTGGACTTACAAGTAGAAGAGGCGTTCTTCAAGGGACTGAAACAAATGCAGGTTCTGTAATTATAAATGCAGAAGTGCCTTTGTCAGAAATGTTTGGTTATGCTACTGCGCTTAGATCTTCAACACAAGGTAGAGGTTCGTTTAATATGGAGTTCTCTCACTACGCTGAAGTTCCAAAGAGTATTAGTGAAAAGATAATTGTTGAAAGAAAAAAAGACTAATTTAAAGTCGAAAAACTGATTAAAAACAATTAATTTTTAAAATAAAAAAATGTTGCATTAATTTGTTTGACAAAATAAAAGAAAAAAGTATAATTATGCTTGACATTAATTAAAACAAAAATATAATTAATTCGTGTAAAATTTTAGGAGGATATTTATTATGGCAAAAGCAAAATTTGATAGATCAAAGCCACACGTCAATATCGGTACTATTGGTCACGTCGACCATGGTAAGACGACTTTGACTGCAGCTATCACTATGTGGTGCGCAGCAAAGGGTTGGGCTGAGAAAATGAAATACGAGGATATCGACAAGGCTCCAGAAGAAAGAGCAAGAGGTATTACAATTAATACTGCACACGTCGAATATCAAACTGCAAAAAGACACTATGCACACGTTGACTGCCCAGGACACGCAGACTATGTTAAAAACATGATTACTGGTGCGGCTCAAATGGACGGCGCAATCCTAGTTGTTGCTGCAACTGACGGCCCAATGCCTCAGACAAGAGAGCACATTCTTCTTGCTCGTCAAGTTGGTGTTCCATGCATTGTAGTATTTATGAATAAAATTGACCAGGTTGATGATCCTGAACTTCTTGATCTTGTTGAGATGGATATTCGTGATCTTCTTAACGAGTATGGTTTCCCAGGGGATACAACTCCAATTATTAAGGGTTCTGCATTAAAGGCTCTTGAAGCTGCACAAAGTGGTCATCCAGATGATCCTGCATGCAAGTGCATTGAGGAACTTCTTGATGCTATTGATAGTTTCATTCCTACTCCAGCTAGGGCTACTGATCAACCATTCCTTATGCCTGTTGAAGACGTCTTTACAATTACAGGACGTGGTACAGTTGCTACTGGTAGGGTTGAAAGAGGTGTTTGTAAAGTTGGCGATACAGTAGAAATTCTTGGTATGGGACAAGACAAGACAAGTGTTATTACTGGTGTTGAAATGTTTAGAAAACTTCTTGACGAGGCTCAAGCAGGTGACAATATTGGTGTTCTTCTTCGTGGTATTCAAAGAACAGATATCGAGAGAGGACAAGTTATTTGTAAACCTGGTTCTGTTAAACCTCACAAGAAATTTACGGCACAAGTCTATGTTCTTAAGAAAGAAGAGGGTGGTAGACATACTCCATTCTTCAATGGATATCGTCCACAATTCTATTTCAGAACAACTGACGTTACAGGTTCTATTGAACTTGAAAGTGGCGTAGAAATGGTTATGCCTGGTGATAATGTCAAGATGACAATTACACTTATTACACCTATCGCTATTGAACAAGGTTTAAGGTTTGCTATCCGTGAGGGTGGTAGAACAGTTGGTTCAGGTGTTGTATCTGAAATCTTAGAATAATAAACTTAAACTAATTAAATTTAAATACTAAAAACACATTTTGAGGGCTTATTCCTTTGAAATGTGTTTTTTATTTGAATTGTTATTAATAAAATATAATTAAATTTAACTAGTAACTAAATCTCAAAAATATACTTAACTAATAAAAAATTAAGATTAATCTAAAATACATTTTTTAAATAGTAGTTAGAGGTTTATTTTTTACTTGCTATATGTTTTAAGGATACAGAGTTTTACTGCTGATACTCAAGATTTAGAAAATTTAAACTTTTTTGTCACTATTCAAAACAATTTACTTCGAATTTATCAATTTTATTTGCTAGTTTTAAATTTATTTTATATAATAAATTATAATGGAAAAGAAAGAGTTTGGCGCAAATTTTGATAATGGTAGCAGTAGGGGTTCAGGCCTTTTTAGAATAAAATGGTTCGGGCTTTTTGTTGCTATGTTTTGGGCTTTCTTTATTGCTCTCGCACTCAGTAATGTTCTTAGTCCATATTTTTCACAAATTATTAGTGGATTGTTGACTGGTATTACACCACTAATAATTGGAATTGTTATTGCATTTATTACTTATAGACTTGTTGATTTTACCGAAAATGTAATTTTTAAAAATGCTTTTAAGAATAGTCCTTATAAATTTGGTATAAAAAGGGCAATTTCAATAACTATTGTTGTCCTTATCATTATTGGTATTATTGTTGTTATATTTTCAATTTTAATTCCTAAAATTATTTCAGTTGTACAACAGTTGACTGCTGGTGGTGGAGATGGATGGGACCAGATGGTAAATAGTGTTGTCAATGATATCTGTAATCTTCTTCAAAACTGGTTTGATGCAGATGTTAACCAAGAAAGTGTAAGAAGTGTTCTTGATTCACTCTTTGAAACTTTACGTGATACAGTTTTTTATATTGACAGTCTCATGGAAATCTCAATGAGTGTTGTGACAGGCGCGTTTAATTTCTTTATCGGACTAATACTTGCGATATTAATTTTAAAAGATAAAGAAAAGATTAGTAAATTTACACGTCGTTTTGTGTATGCTAACTTTAAGAAAGAAAGAGCAGATGCAATGGTTGTCATGACCAGAAATACTAACAAAATTCTTTTTGACTATGTTATTTGCAAGTTAATTGAGTTTGCTATTCTGTTTGTATCTCTTGGAATTACCTATACAATTATGGGGTTAAATTTTACTTGGGAACTTGCACTTATTATTGGATTATTTAACTTTATTCCATATTTCGGTGTTTATATTGGTGCGATACCATCTATTTTACTTACCCTAATTTTTGATTCTGTTGATATGGCACTTTATATGGCTCTTGCAACTATAATTATTACAACGCTTGAATTTAATATTTTAATTCCAATTATTACGGGGAATAAATTAAAGGTAAGCGCACTTCTTGTGACCGCGTCAATTATTATAGGTGGTGCAATGTTTGGAATAGCAGGAATGTTACTTGCGCCTCCAATTGTGGCAATAATTAGTGTTATTGTTATGGGGAACCTTGAACTCAAAGAAAATCAAATGAGGTATGCAATGGAACTAAACGCTGAACGTGATAGGCAGCGCAGAGAACAAAGACAAACTAGTGCTATTGAAAAATTGCAGGAGGAAAGTAGGAAAAAGAAAGTGATAAATAGAAACGTGCGTAGTATTAAAAAAAATGAAGATACAAAAAATCTTTCTTCTAATTTGGATAGCAGCATAGTAAACAATTCTAGTAATGTTGAAAAAACAAATGAAAGTAAAGAAAGCAAAAATGAGGTTTTGGACAATTCTATTTTGTCTAAGACGAACCTAGAAGAAAAACCTAAAAAAACTAGAAAGAAAAAGATTGAAGACACTGAGAAATAGGAGACTGAAATATGGAAACTTTATATAGCGCGACAAAGCCAACGGGTAAGTTGACGCTTGGAAATTATTTAGGAGCAATTAAGAATTGGAAGGAAATGCAAGATAAATACAATTCAATTTTTGCAGTTGCAGACCTCCATGCGCTTACAATAAATGTTGATAGTAAAGAGTTAGAAGAGAATATTTATACTCAGTTTGCGACATTTTTGGCAGTTGGTTTAGACCCAGAGAAAAGTATAATTTATTGCCAGTCGCAAGTAAAAGAACACGCAGAACTTGCGTGGATAATGAATTGTTTTACATACTTTGGTGAGGCAAGTAGAATGACTCAATTTAAAGACCACAAGGCCAAAGATAAAGTGGTATCAGTAGGTCTTTTTGCTTATCCTATGCTTATGGCGGGTGATATTTTGCTTTATAATACAAATGTAGTACCGGTTGGTGTTGATCAAATGCAACACGTTGAGATTTGTAGAGATATTGCCATTAGATTTAATGCAAGATATGGTGATACTTTTGTAATTCCACGTGGAGTTGTTCCAAAAGTAGGTGCAAAAATTATGGGGTTACAAAACCCTCTTAAAAAGATGGCAAAATCTGAAGATAATGAGAACAATGTAATTTATATAGAAGATGACGATAATACAATTAGAAAAAAGTTTAAGAGAGCGGTTACTGATAGTTTAAACCAAATAAAATTTGGGGAATCTCAACCGGGAGTATCAAATCTTCTTGTTATTTATTCATGTATAAATAAAATTAGTATAGAAGAAGCACAAAAGCATTTTGAAGGCTGTAATTATGGTACACTAAAAAGTGAAACTGCCGAAAGTGTGATTAGGGAAATCGGCCCTATCAGAGATAAAATAAAGGAATTAAAAGAGAACCGAAAATATCTAGATAAAATGATGAAACTTGGGGCAGAAAAAGCACGTAAGATTGCAAGAGAAACACTAAATAAAGTGTACAAAAAAGTTGGCTTAGTTTTAATAGAGGATAAGTAAAATTTGATTTTTATAGGAAAATAAAGTTTTTGTAATGTCAATAATCACTATTTATGACAGGCGGGAATAGAGTTTAAAAATTAATAAGTTAAATATATAAGTTTATTAAATAGATAATTTACAAGCATAAAATGATGTTATTTTTAAATTTTCTTTTACTATTTAATATAATTATTTTAACTAAAAAGGAGCATAACTTTATGTTTTGCTCCTTTTTATCTGCATTTTGTGTTCAAGTGAGTTTTTTAAATTGCAATTTTTTTCGTTAATTTTTAGATTTTTTTGTTTTGCAAATTTTCACTTTTTAAAATAGGTATCTTATTATCTTAATTTAGATTCTTATTGAGTGTTAATGTATTTCTTTTGATAAATCTCTTTTTTTTAAATTTGTAATTGCAAAAATTAAAGTAAGCGTTTTAGGTTGTATTAAAAGAACCTGTTTGGATTAAAGTTGTTATAGTGACAGCAGTGGCAAGGATTATTATTACCTGTTCCATTAAGGGCGAGAAGAAGTAACAGCAAAAAGTTTGTGTTTGTGTTGAGATTAGTGTCTGTAGCAGACGTAAAAATAGAAATGAGTAAAACGAGTAACAAGTAGTTTGTGTCCATAAAAACCTCCTTATTTATTAAAACAACAATTTTAGAGCCAAATTTACAATATTTACAATTTTATTCTTTATTCATTTGTTTTGTTGTGCTTTAAAATATATTAGTGAAAATATTATAATGGGTGTAAAAAACATATCTTGCATTTGCGTAAAAAATGTAAGAGCTAGAAGTAAGTTGCACCACAAAAGGAGAAACAAAATGTTAGACGAGCAAAAATATGTAAATATTAATAATGAGACCCTAACAAATCTAGAGTATTATATGCCAAGTCATGAAATGTTGCGACAACTTGCGGATATTTTTAGTCTTTTTGCAGATGAAACAAGACTAAAAATTTTGTCTGCTTTGTCTCTAAGCGAAATGTGTGTAAACGATTTGTCAAAGTACCTTAATATAAATCAAACAACAGTTAGTCATCAACTGAGATTTCTAAAAAACTTTGATGCAGTGACTGACAGAAGAGAAGGCAAGGTGGTAATTTATAAACTTAAAAATGAACTAATAAACAATATAATGCTTAACGGAGTTGATTATTTATTGGCGTGAAAAGGCTTTTTAGTTTTTTTGTCACTTGTAACCAAATAAAAATTAAAATAATAACTAGGTTGGTTTTTAACGAACTTTTATACAACATTTAGCTTAAGTGTAGGCTATGATAGAATTTTTAGAGAAAAATTTATGTTTTAAACTTCAATTTTTAATTATTATGCTAAATTATTTGCTAAAAATCGCTATGCAATATATACTAAAAATATAGTTTTATTGTCAATAATTTTCTGTATTCATTTATTAATCGTCATATTTTTTAGTAAAAATAAAAAAACTAAAGATAAGGGAGTTTTGTGTACTATGGGAAAAGTTAAAAGAAATTTACTTACGTCAATTTTACTACTTGTCGTTATGGGTATTTTTGCGGTGCTCACAATTTTTGTCGTTGTCGACGCGGTCAATAAAAAATATTATGAAGATTTAAACGTCGAGTATGAGGTGCAAGAGGAGGCGCCAAACATAATTTTGACGTTTGCGCGTCACGAGGGAAGTGAGGTAAATAACACCACTACAAAAGTAGTTTTAAACGAGGAAAAGGATAAGTTCCGCCTTGACGGCGTTGTGCCAGAGGTCACTGACGGCACTGTCACAAATCTTGACGAGATAACCAATGAGAACGGCGGGGAATTTTACTTTTTCTCAACCAACCCGGCTTTTATTAATGTCCAAGAGACCCCAGAAGACCCAAACCTAATCTTTAACGACACCGACATAAGATATTACGTCTCAACCGAGTCCAACCCAATTTGGTACGACGTGCCAACTGAAAATGTCTTTACCCTTTATTCAGTATTTTTAACCCCAAATGTACATAATTCAGACTTTGCAAACGCATCACTTAGAACAATTACCAACGTCATAGTCTCTCACGATGTTGTAGACATTCCATATAACGCGTTTAGTGGCTCTTCGTCTTCACGCCCAAGTGCACTTACAACAGTCTTACTTCCAGAGACCCTTCAGAGTATAGGAGATTATTCGTTTCAATACTGCGGAAATCTAATTTCTATCACAATTCCAGAGGGTGTGACAAGTATAGGAGAACTTGCATTCGATGGTTGCGATAGTTTACAATTTAATGAATATGAAAATGGATTGTATCTTGGAAACGAAGAAAATCCATATCTTTATTTAGCAGACACAAAAATAACAGACTTTGAAACTTTTAGTATTAACTCCAAATGTAAAATTATTGGAAGTTATGCATTTAGAGATTGCAGAAGTCTCACCTCTATTATCATTCCAAGTTCAGTTGTCAGCATAGGAAGTTCTGCATTTAGATATTGCAGTAGTCTAACTTCAATTACAATTCCTAGTTCAGTTACAAGTATAGGAAGTTATGTATTTTCTGGTTGCATAAGTCTTACCTCTATAACGCTACCAAGTTCTGTTACAAGTATAGGAGATTCTGCATTTTCTGGTTGCAGTAGTCTAACTTCAATTACAATTCCTAGTTCAGTTGTCAGCATAAGAAGTTCTGCATTTATTGGTTGCAATAGTCTAACTTCAATTACAATTCCTAGTTCAGTTACAAGTATAGGAGGTATGGCATTTTTTGGTTGCTACAAACTAGTTGAAGTATATAACTTAAGTAATCTTAATATAACAGCGGGAAGTGGTAGTAATGGATACGCTGGATATTATGCTGACTATGTATATACAAGCCTAGATACTCCTTTAATTCAACAAAAAGTAGGAGATTATATTTTCTATTTATATAATGGCACAATGTATTTTTTGTCTTATACGGGTAATGATACAAATTTAATGTTACCTAGTATAGAAGATGTAAAGAAAGTTTTCGATGAATTTACGGGCAACACTTATCAAATATATGAACGTGCTTTTTATGAAAATGATACAATTACAGGTGTTACAATCCCAAGTTCAGTCACAAGTATAGGTGAGTATGCATTTTCTAGTTGCAGTAGTCTAACAAACATAACATTTGAAGATAATTCACAACTTGAGAGTATAGGAAGTAGGGCATTTTATAATTGCAATAGTCTTACCTCTATTACAATTTCAAGCAGTGTTACAAGTATAGGAAGTTATGCATTTCAATATTGTCACAAACTTGTTGAAATAATTAACTTAAGTAGACTTAGCATAAGGGCGGGTAGTAATGGTTATGGTTATATAGGATATTATGCTGACTATGTATACACAAGTCTAGATACACCTTTAAAACAACAAAAAGTAGGAGACTATGTTTTCTATTTTGATAATGATATTATGTATCTTTTGTCTTATACTGGAAATAGTGAAAATCTAATTTTACCTAGTATAGAAGATGTAAAGAAAGTTTTTGATGAATTTACGGGCAACACTTATCAAATATATGAGTATGCTTTTTATGGAAATGAAAAAATTTCGAGTGTTGCAATTTCAAGCAGTGTCACAAGCATAGGAGTGTATGCATTTTCTGATTGCAGTAGTCTTACCTCTATTACAATTCCAGAGAGTGTTACGAGTATAGGGGATTATGCATTTTCTGATTGCAGTAGTCTTACGATTTATTGTGAGATGGAAAGTCAGCCTAGTGGGTGGGATTCAAGGTGGAATTTTATTGGTGGAAGTGTTTATTGGGGGCTTAATGTAAATTGGGAGTATGATGAGGTGACTGGGGAGCCTAGACCGATTTAGTAGGAAAGGGAAAAGTAAATTAATTTTTTGTAGTTTTATTTTACTTATTATTGAGTGTAATATTAATTTATTTTAGGTTGTTAAGTTAAGATATATCTAAAGTATATGGTTGATTTTATATATGTAGGCGAGGAAGAGAGTGACGGCCTAAGCGAGGTGGAAACGTCTCGCGCGGTCGCACGGCTTTTAGGATAGCAATACTACAAAAACATGTTTCCAAATTTTTTGCGTGAGTAAAAATAAACAATTTGTTTTTATTTTATTTTGTGTTATTCTAATATATAGGTAGAAAAATGAGTATAAGAGATAAATTACAAAAGTTGCCACTTAGTCCGGGCGTATATATTATGAAAGACAAATTTGGAAACATAATATATATTGGCAAGGCAAGGAGGCTAAAAAACAGAGTAAGTCAATATTTTTTAAACAAGAACCATACTGAAAAGGTGAAGAGTATGGTATCTCAAGTTGCAGATTTTGAGTATATTTTAACCAATTCCGAACTTGATGCGTTGGTACTTGAATGCAATTTAATAAAAAAGCATCAACCTTTTTATAACATTTTGCTTAAAGACGGAAAGTCATATCCATACATTAAACTTGACCTTGACGAAGATTTTCCGAAGTTAGAAGTTGTTAGAAAAATAAAGAAAGGAAATGCAAAGTACTTTGGACCATATTTTGGGATAAGTCCATATGAAGTAATAAACGCAGTAAATTACGCTTACCCAATACGTACCTGTAATAAAAAAATAAAAGACAATAACAAGATGAAAAAGGGGTGCCTAAATTATTCACTAGGACTTTGCTCAGCACCTTGTATGTGTAAAATTACAAAAGACGAATATGCAAAATTCATTCCAAAAGTAATTGATTTCTTAAACGGAAAAGACGAAAGTGTATACGACATAATTTGCAAGAAAATGGATCAGGCGGTAGAAATTGAGAATTTTGAACTTGCAATTAAACTTAGAGACCTAAAGTTTATGCTTCTTAAACTTAGGGAAAGATCGGTGACGGCACTTAACAAGACATCAAATATTGACGTGTTTGGACTTGCTAAAAACGATTTGTTTTTTGTTTTTTCTGTTCTTATAATTAGGCAAGGTAAAATGATGGGGGTTAAGTGCTATAGTTTTGATAACTCTCAAATAGACGATGAGCAAATGCTTATTTCTTTTTTAACACAATATTATATTCAGAATAAACTCCTTCCTGATAAAATTTTTCTTCCAATTAACGTTGACTTAGAGGACGCTCTCTTTAGGTCTTTAGACGCAGACGCGGGTAAAAAAATTGAGATTAACATCCCTCAAAAAGGAATTAATAAACAACTAATAGTGCAAGCAAATAAAAACGCAGAGGAATATTTAAATAAGAACTCTGACCTTGAGAACAAAAAAGAGCGAAAGAAAATGGAGGTGCTAGAAAGCATTAAAAACACGTTAGGGCTAAGGAATTTGCCTCTAAGAATGGAGTGTTATGATATTTCAAATATTTCCGGTACAAATTCAGTGTGTAGTATGGTTGTCTTTTTAAATGGTACAAAGGCGTCTAAACACTATAGAAAGTTTAAGATAAAGGAAGTTGTCGGCCCTAATGATTTTGAAAGTTTAAAAGAAAGCATTACAAGAAGACTTGAAAAACTAAATAGTGACGACATAAGTTTTTCAATGGTGCCGGATCTAATTATGATTGATGGTGGAAAAGGTCAAATAAATACTTGTAGAGAATTAATTAAGAGTTATAATCAAGACATAGACGTAATAAGTCTTGCAAAAAAACAAGAAGAGATATTTGTTGAAGATAATCCTCTTTCAATAAAGTTATCAAAAGACACACCAGAACTTAAACTTCTTCAAAAGTTACGGGACGAAGCGCACAGATTTGCTATAACTTTCCATAGAAAATTAAGAAAAAAGAGTCAAGTTATAAGTTTGCTTGACGAAATTGAGGGGCTTGGCAAAATTAGAAAAGAGGCATTAATTGAAAAGTTTAAAAGTGTAAAGAGAATGAAAAAGGCGAGTGTTGAGGAACTTATGCAAGTAAGTGGAATTACTGTTAAAATTGCAAGTGAGATAGTTAAAAAGTTGGAAGAAATAGATTAGTTTTGTCCTAAAATGGACTTTAAGACGCATATTAATTAATATGCGTTCTTTTTTCAAAAGTCTGTTTTCAAAAAACACGTTTAAATGGTTGTTTATAGTTATTGTTTTGCTTTTTATAGTTTTGTCTCCTTTGGTTCTATTTAAAGTGGATAATTATAGATTAAATTTAAACGAATTTTTTAATTTGCAAGGCGCGTCAAAAACGGTTTTAACTATTTATCATATAGAGTCTTTTGAGGGTGGAACAAATAGTAGGAAGACTTTTTTAGAAAGGCGGGCTGGAGAATTTAATAAAGAAAATCCAAATTGTTATGTAGTTATTAAAACACTTACTCCCGAAGAATTAGTGTTAAATTTAGATGAAAAGAAATTGCCGGATTTGTTTTCTTTTGGGATAGGTGTAGGTGAATATATTGTCGGGTTTTTAAATGAACTTGAGGAAAATACAAATTTGAGGCAAGACATAATAGAATATGGAATGAAGAATAATAAAATTTTAGCATACCCTTATATTTTGTCTGGTTATTGTCTTATTTCTAATGGAAATATGGTAAGTAGTGATAATTTGTCTGATTTGATTATTAACACAAAATACAATAATGAAGATGTTTCTGGACTTAGTATGGCGACAGGAAGTTTTATAACTCCAGAACTTTCGCTAAAACACAACAATTTAGAGATAAATTCGGAAGATATCATCGGATTTAATACTACATATGAGGCTTATGTAAATTTTATAAATAAAAATAGTGTAAGTTTAGTTGGCACAATGCGTGATGTTGCGAGGTGTAAGAATAGAGAGGAAAATGGAAGTTTAAGCAATCTAAAATATAATATGTTGTCAAATTTTTCTGACTTAATTCAATATATAGGTATAGTTGATAGTGGTAGCAGTTCAAAGATGTATTTTGCAAATGAATTTGCTAAGTTTTTAACTCAAGAAAAAGCCCAAAGTGCTTTAAGTTCTTATGGGCTATTTTCTGTAACAAATAACAAAATCTATGAAAGTGGCTATATGTCGGACTTTGAAAATGCTTTAAAAGAAGATCTATTTTCAATAAATGTCTTCAGTAATAAAGAGGAAATAGATAATATAAGAAAAACTATGTAGGCAATAAAAGAAAAAATAGCATATAAAAAGGTATGAAAAAATTGTCTTTAAACAAGTTTATAAAACTTTTAAAAAGTTTAGGTTTTGATGTTAAGACTAGTGAAAGTTTTAAAAATTATACTACATTTAAAATTGGGGGAAAGATTAAGGGCTTAGTTGTTGTTGAGGATATAAGTAGTCTTATGAAATTATTAAGCCTTATAAAAGAGTACAAAATTAAGCACTTTATTTTAGGCCGTGGAAGTAATATTTTATGCAGTGATAAATGTTATAAAGGCATAGTTATAAAAATTAATATTGGCGGATTTACTAAAAGAGAAAACAGACTAATATGTGGGGCGGGGATAAGCCTTTATAAGTTAAATGTTATCGCTAGTAATCTTGGGCTAAGCGGACTTGAGTGGAGTTATGGCATTCCGGGTAGTGTTGGTGGCGGAATTAAAATGAACGCTGGGTGTTTTGGGGAAGAAATAGGAAACTATGTTGAATATGTCTATTACACAGATGGTATAAAAATTTATAAGGCAGACAAACAAAAACTAGAGTTTTCTTATAGACATAGTTTTTTTTCGAATAAAGACTATGTTATTTTAAAGGTTTGTTTTTCATTAAAAGAAAACAAAAAAGAAAAAATTTTAGAAAAATGTGTGGGTTTTTTAGAAAAAAAACGTCTCAGTCAGCCCTGTGACGAGCCTAGTGCAGGCAGTGTTTTTAAAAGACCAAGTGTTGGCTATGCACCGGTTTATATCGAAAACTGTAATTTAAAAGGCATGACAAGAGGTGGGGCTATGATTTCTAAAAAGCACTCTGGGTTTATTGTTAATTTTAATAATAAGGCAAAATTTCGAGATGTTTTTAAATTAATTTGCAAAATTAAAAAGACAGTTTATAAAAAATTTGATATAATACTAGAAGAAGAAATTATTATTTTGAGGTAGAAGTATGTCATTTGCAAGAGAGGTTAAGTTAGAAGTACTAGATAATGAGATAAAAAATGAATGTTGTAAATTGGCGTTTTTATCTTCTGTAATTCATTCTATTGGAGAACTTAGAAAAACAGGACAAGACGTTTACGTTCAGCTTAAAACCGATATGAAGGAATTATTTAATGTGGTTAATTCCTGCTTGGCATCATTTTATTCTTGTACCTCGACAATAGAAAAAGACGAAGAAAATAACGTAAATAAAACGACGAGATATATAATTACATTTCCAAAAGAAATAACAAAAAGGGTGCTTTTTGATACTGGACTTATGAGTTATAATTTTGAAGATGAATACTCTTTAAATTATGGCATTTCTCCTCATATTTTTGAAAGTGAGTGTTGTAAAAAGACTTTTATAAAAGGCGTGTTTGTGTCTTCTTCCACCTCAAACATTTTGATCGGAGAAAGCAAAAATCACCCAAGGACGTTTAGCGGGTATCATTGGGAGTTTGATTTTGTAGATGAAAGATTTGCTGACGACTTCTCAACTCTCCTTTTTTCTCTTGGAATAACACATAAAAAAAGTAAAAGAAAAAGTTTAACAATTCTCTATATTAAAGAAGCAGAGGTTGTAAGTGATCTCTTTGCAACAGTTGGGGCGTATAAAGGTTTACTTGAACTACAAAACGAGATGGCAGTTAGAGAAGTTAGAAACAACATCAATAGGCAAAACAACTGCTTAAATGCAAACATTACAAAGACGGTTAACGCAAGCCTCAAACAAATAAGTGCAATTTCAAAAATCGAAAGAACAATAGGTTTTGAGGCACTTCCACAGAATTTAAGGGAATTATGTCTTGTAAGACTTGCAAATCCGGAGGAGTCGCTTGATAACTTGACAAAATTGTTGTCAACAACTATAACTAAAAGTGGCATAAATCATCAATTTAATAGACTAATAAAAATTGCAAATAATATTGATGAGGATAAACATACGTAAACAGGGAACACATATGAAAAATTTTGTACATTTACACGTTCATACAGAATATAGCCTGCTTGACGGAGCGGCAAAAATAAAAGATTTGGTAAAAATAGTTAAAGAGCAGGGTGCAAACGCAGTTGCCATAACCGATCACGGCACAATGGCAGGCGCACTTGAGTTTTTTAGTGAATGTTATAGGAATAATATTAAACCTATTATTGGCTGTGAGTTTTACATCGCGATGGATAGATTTTATAAACAAGGCAAACCAGATAACGGACACATTATTTTACTTGCAAAAAATAACGAGGGTTATCATAATTTGCTAAAACTTAACGCTATCGCTTGTAAGGAAGGTTTTTATTATAAGCCAAGAATTGACTATAACGTTCTTGAAAAGCACTCAAAGGGACTTATTTGTCTTAGCGCGTGTCTTGCAGGGCATATTCCGCATTATCTTCTTAATAGGCAGTATGATGAGGCGCTAAAACTCGGTCAAAGACTCAAAAATATGTTTGATGAAGGTGATTTTTATATTGAACTTCAAAATCATAGGTTGCCTGAACAAATTGAGATATTAGAGCCTCTAAATCGTCTTGCAAAAGATTTAGGGGTCAAGACGGTTGCGACAAATGATATTCACTATATTAAGCGAGAGGACGCCGAAATACAAGATATACTTTTATGTATTCAAACAGGTAAATTTCAAGATGACACAGATAGAATGAAATTTGCAACGGATGAATTTTACTTAAAAACTCGTGAAGAAATGGAAGAAGTTTTAGGCGCGTATGAAGAAGCGCTAGATACAACTCAAGAAATTGCTGACAAGTGTTTTGTAACAATTAAGGCAAAGAGCCATAAGGAAGTACCAAATTTACCAGAAGGTTGTACTCTTCGAGACAACGAAAATTTTATTCCAAAATATGTGCCAGATAACGGGATGACTGCCTCTGATTTTTTAAAAAAATTATGCTATGATGGTTTAAAGGAAAGATATCCTGTTATTACGCCTGAAATTCAAAAAAGGGCGGACTATGAACTTGAAATTATTAATGAGCAAGGGTTTGTTGAATATTTCTTGGTTGTTTGGGACTATATAAATTATGCGAGACAAAACAATATTCCAGTAGGTCCCGGCCGTGGGAGTGGGGCAGGTAGTATTGTTGCGTACACCTCAGGAATTACAAGGGTTGATCCAATAAAATATAACTTACTTTTTGAGAGATTTATTCATAGAGAACGTGTTTCAATGCCCGACTTTGACGTTGACTTTTGTTATGATAGGCGTAACGAGGTAATAGAATACGCAAAGCGAAAATACGGGAAAGACAACGTCGCATATATTGGCACTTTTGGAACAATGGCGGCTAAGAACGCTGTTAGAGATGTTGCAAGGGTTTTAAGGCTCCCATTGTCTGAAGTTAATAAAATATGCAAAGAAATACCATTTAAACTTCCAGAAGGTATAAAAAAGCCTCCTGTTTTAAAATACTATTTTGGGACAACAGGTAAGGAAGAAGACGAAAAATTTATAATACCAAGTCTTAAAAAATTTTATGATGAAGACGAAAAAATAAGAAAAGTTATAAATTTGAGTATTAAATTAGAAGGAATGCCAAGGCAGACATCAACTCACGCGTGTGGAATACTTATTGCGCCAGAGCCAGTTGATAATTTTGTCCCACTTGCAAAAAATGGAGACGAGATTGCAACCCAGTATTCTATGACTGAACTTGAGGACTTAGGACTTCTTAAAATGGACTTCTTGGGGCTTAGGACGCTCACAGATATTGATAAAACACTTAAATTAGTTAAACAAATTCACGGGCGAGATATTGATTTCTATAAAATGGAATATGACGATCCAAATGTCTTTAAACTAATTTCATCAGGAAACACAGATGCCGTGTTCCAACTTGAAAGTGGCGGGATGAAAAGGTTTATGAAAAAACTTAAGCCAGACAATCTTGAAGATATTATTGCTGGTATTTCTTTGTATAGACCGGGGCCAATGAAATATATTGATAGTTATGTTAAAAACAAACATAACCCTGAGGGCATAAAATATGACCACCCATGTCTAAAACCTATACTTGAAGCAACATATGGAATTATCGTTTATCAAGAACAAGTTATGCAGATAGTTCAAGCAATGGCGGGATATTCTCTAGGACAGGCTGACATGGTTAGACGTATTATGGGAAAGAAAAAAGTTGAAAAGATGGCAGCTGAAAAAGAAAAGTTTATTTACGGCTGGACTGACCCAAAGGGTGAAAAAAGTATTGATGGTGCACTTAAACGGGGGGTTCCTGAGGACATTGCAAGAAAAGTTTTTGCCGATATGGAAGACTTTGCAAAGTATGCGTTTAACAAATCTCACGCGGCGGCTTATGCTTATCTTTCTTATCAAACTGCTTATCTTAAGTGCTACTATCCAGTAGAATTTATTGTCGCTGTACTAAACAATAGAATTACCTCAATCGACGAGATAAAAAAATATATAATTTATGCAAGACAGCAAGGTTACGAGGTTTTACCACCAGATGTAAATAAAAGTATGACATATTTTAGCGTTGATAACAACAGAATTCGTTTTGGGCTTGCGGCACTTAAAAATGTAGGTATTGGAGCCGTTGAAGAAATAATCAAAGAAAGAGATGAAAGAGGAGACTACAAAGATTTACATGATTTTATTGAGCGTACTATGGGAACAGGTGTCAATAAGAGGTGTATAGAATCTATGATTTTAAGTGGCGCATTTGATTGCTTTGGAGCTTGGCGTTCACAACTTATGGGCGTTTATGAGATGATGATGGATGTCGTTTCAAAAGATTTGAAAAATAGGGCGACTGGGCAATTTAGTTTATTTGACGATAGCACGTTTAATTCTAGCACTTCAATAAAATTACCAGAGATTAGTGAGTATAATAAAAGTGCAAAACTCAAATTTGAAAAGCAAGTTTTAGGGATGTATTTATCTGGTCATCCACTTGATAACTATATGGATGAGTTTAAAAAGTTTACATTTAATGCAAGTATGATAAGTGAAAAAGACGAAGAAGAATTTACTGATGAAGAAGACAATTCAGATAGTAAATTTGAAAACGAAGGGGTGGAAGACAATCTTGAAGTCGTTTGTGGCGGCAGTATTGAAGAGGTTAAAAAGGTTACCACAAAAGTCGGGAATAAGGAAATGGCTCTTGTAAAAGTTGAAGACTTATATGGCACTTTTGAAGTAATGGCACCGCCTAGAATTTATGAAAAATTTAGAAATAAACTAGTAGAGGACGAACTTGTTAAAATTCATGGTAAAACTAGTGTAAGAGATGATGGGAGTGTCACAATTATTGCTGATAATATTTTAACTCTTGGAGAAAAGATTGAGGAAAAGGTAGAAAAAGAAAAGCCTGCACATCAAAAGACGTTATATTTAAGATATGATACGCAAAATGGAATAACTCATAGTAATGTACTTGCGATACTAAAAGACTATCCAGGAGATGTGCCAGTTATTGTTAAATGTACAAGTCTTAATAAGGCATTTAAGTTAAGTTATATGATAAGTCCAAGTAGTTATTTAATGAACGAGTTATTTTCACTACTTGACGAGCCAAACATAAAACTTTTATAGAGAGGGAAATATATGAAAATTGATAAAATTGCCGTTCTCACAAGCGGAGGGGACGGACAGGGAATGAATACGGTAATTAATATTTTGGTACGAATTGCGAGTCTTCGAGAAACAAAGATTTTTGGCGTGCTTAATGGATATAGGGGACTGTATAACGACGAGTTTGTTGAACTAAAAAATAGTATGGTTGAAAATATTTCATCTCTTGGGGGTACAATTTTAAAAACCGCCAGATTTGAAGAGTTTAAGAATGACGCGGTTGTTGAAAAAAGTGCGCAGAATCTAAAAAATAGAGAGATTGACGCACTTATCGTCATTGGCGGTGACGGGTCTTATAAAGGTGGAAAAGCGCTTAGAGACAAAGGCATTAATGTTATTTTAATACCGGGCACTATTGATAACGATTTAAGGTATACTCATAAATGTCTTGGTTTTGATACTGCGGTAAATAATGCAAGTAAATATATTGAAAATGTTAAACAAACGATGTCGTCACTAAACCGCGGAGTTGTGTTTGAGGTTATGGGTAGATATTGTGGAGATATTGCACTTTATAGTGCAGTGTCAACCGCGTGTGATATTTTGGCAATACCAGAAAAGCCTATTACTGAAGAGGAACTGATAGAAAAAGTAAATTATTGTGTAAAAAACAAAAACAAAGCCCCTACTATAGTTATAGCGGAAAAAATGTTTGACGTACGCGAAATAGCAATGAAACTTACAGAAAAAACGGGAGTAGACTTTAAATACTCAATAGTAGGATACATTCAACGTGGTGGTGCGCCGTCAGTTGAAGACAAGTCACTTGCAATGCAGTATGCAGTGAGGGCAATGGAGCTTGTCAACGATGGAATATTTAATCGTGCAGTTGGTATGAAAAACAATAAAGTATTTGACGAGGATATAGATGTAGCACTTAATGCAGAGTATGATTTTAATTACGACTTACTTAATTTATTTTATTTACTTAACTATAAAAAAGACTAATAATTTGATGCTTCTTCTAAAACAAATTTATCAAAGCTAACATTTTCTGGAAAGTCAACTGGTAAAAATGTAGTATTGTTAAACGTAATGTAATGATAAATATGTTTATTTAGAATTATTGGAGTTGCAATATCAAGTCTTTCACAAATAATAGACAAATAATCAAAAAAATTGTTTGTATTAAATTCACTATTATCTTCAAAAATTGTTTCTTTTACGATTTTATCATTAGATAGTATTTTTGCCCAAATTCTAACCATAATTTGTTCCTTTTAAAATTATTAATATTATACTATTTTTTTTTTTTTTTTAAAGCAATTTTTTATAGATAATGAATTTTTAAGATATATTTTTTATTAAAAAAATTTTTTTGTAATTAATAAAATTTTCTTGACATAAAATACATTAACTATTATAATCTCTTGTACAAAAATTTTAATGAATTTTTGTGTTTAATAAAATAGAGATTATTAATGGAGTGTATTGTTAAAGCAATACTTCATTTTTTTAAATTTTTATTTGGACTAGGAGGGAATAAAAATGGATAACGAAATATTTTTGACAAAAGAAGGTTACAAGGCTTTACAAGAGAAATTAGATTATTTAAAGTCAACAAAAAGAGAAGAGGTATCAAAAAAAATAGGGGTGGCTAGAGAGTTTGGCGATCTTAGTGAAAACTCAGAATATGATGCGGCAAAAGAGGAACAAGCGCAGGTTGAGGCAGAAATTCTTGAGATAGAAAATAAACTTAGATATGGTAAGATTATAGATAAAAAAGATATTGATACAAGCACAGTTAGTGTTGGGTGTCATGTTTTTCTTCGCGACATTGATTATGATGACGAATTTGAATATCAAATAGTTGGGGCAACTGACTCTGACCCAACAAGAGGTATTATTTCTAATGAAAGTCCTGTTGGTAAAGCGCTGATTGGAAAGAAGGTTGGAGATAAGGTGAATATCATTTTACCACAAAATAATAATGCAACAATTCATCTTGAAGTTCTTAAAATTAGAGTGTAAAGTTTAAGTGATATACTTTCAATAAAACGAGTACGTACATTGTATTCTTGAATACTAGAAGGACTAAGATTTATATAAATTTTTGAATGCAAGAATAAGATAAAACTTGTTCTTGTGTTTTTTCTTGTGTAAAATTACAAAAGATGTTAAAATACTTAAAGGTTAAATGCTATGATAGAGTACGAAAATATAATATTAAATAATGCGCAATTTAAAAACTTTTGTGAGGGGGACATTAACGCGTCTTCTTTTATGTTTATAAGTGACGATGAGGTTTTCTTGACTAACTTTTCATATTGTTTTGCTAAGTTTTTGTTGTGCAAAAGTACTCAAAATAGGCCTTGTGGAGAGTGTGATGCTTGTAAAAGAGTGAGTTTAACTAGTTTTAGTGATTTAATTATTTATCCAAAAAGACATAAGACAATTCTTGTTGAAGATATTAAAGATTTAATTGATAATGTTTATCTTGCACCACTTGAAGGGGACAATAAAGTCTTTATATTAAATAACTTTTCTAGTGCTACAATTCAAGCACAGAATAAACTTCTTAAAATACTTGAAGAACCTCCAAAAAATACTTTTATAGTGCTTAATGTTACTAACGAAAGTAAGGTTTTAAGTACTATTAAGTCTAGGTGTAAAAAGTTAAGGTTAGGAGTGCTTTCAAATGAGGAAATTCTTCTTGCAACGGATATAAAGAACGAAAACGTACTTGAAATAGTAGACGGGAATTTGACAAAAGCGATTAATTACAAGGAAGATAGTGATTTTAATTTTGTGTTTAATGCTTGTCTTAAGACTCTTCTTGAATTAAAGGACAGCCGGACACTAATTAAATATTCTAGTATGCTATCAAAAAAGAAAGAGGATATAGGTATTGTGCTTGAAATTCTAGAAGGCTTTTTTAGAGATATACTTTTAATTAGATTAGGTAAAGAAGATTACGTTAAAAACAAAATGGTGTTACAAGACCTAATAAAAGTCGCAGGAGAATATAACTCGTCTTGCATTGACAAAATAATAAGAAAAATAGTTGAAGTTAGGAAGAGTATGAATTTTAATTGCAATGTTGTCTATTTGATAGATAATTTGTTACTATATATATTGGAGGTAAAATTCTTGTGCAAAGAGTAGAGGTAAGGTTAAACGGGACAAATAAGTTAGAGTCGTTTATTTCAGATTTAAAACTAAAAATTAATGATAAAGTAGTTGTTTTGCTTGATAATAACGAGGTTTTTGGTGAGGTTGTTTTTGTTCGGGAGTGTGAAAAAGAAAACGGTCAAAAAGTTCTAAGGCTTGCTACTAAAAAGGACAAATCAAATATGGAACGCGCACAAAATCTTTCAAAAAAGGCTTATGATGTGACAAAGTCTTTAGTTGAAAAGTTAAAGTTAGATATGAATATCGTCAACACAAACTATTCGCTTGACCTATCAAAAGTTGTAATTGAATTTGTTTCAGAAAATAGGGTGGATTTTAGGGAACTTATAAAGGAACTTGTTTCAAATCTTAAAACGCGTGTTGAACTTAGACAAATAACATCAAGAGAACAGGCGCAAGTTGTAGGTGGTATTGGTGCATGTGGAAGAATGTGCTGTTGTGCAACATTTTTAAAAGACTTTGAAAAAGTATCAATGAAAATGGCAAAAGTGCAGGGGTTAGCGTTAAATCCAAGTAAAATTAGTGGTGCGTGTGGTAGGCTTATGTGCTGTTTGGAATATGAAAATCCTTTTTTTTTTTTTTTTTCAAGTAAAATGCCAAAGGTCAACACTGAGGTTAAAAGTAAAGAGGGCGTAGGCGTTGTTGTAGAGCAAAATATATTAAAAGAAAAATTGTCGGTGAAACTTACTAGTAAAGATGGAAATGTAACTATAAAAGAATTTAATTTAGATGAGATAAAGTTTGAAAAAGATAGAGCAATCGAGCACGGGAAAAAAGATAAAAATGAAACTAAATAGTGGGGAAAGGCTAGAAGATTTACAAAGGAATAATTTATTTATTATTCAAAGTGAGGATAATTACCGCTTTTCAATAGATAGTGTTTTACTGTCAGATTTTGCGAGGCTTAAAAGCGCAGATAAAGTTGTAGAGTTATGTTCAGGTTCAGGCGTTGTATCAATACTTGCAAACGCAAAATATAAACCTTTGAGCATTCTTGGAATTGAGATTGATGATACCCTTTATGATATGTCAAAAAGAACGCTAGAATATAATAAAATCAACAATATTAGTTTTGTAAATGACGACATAAAAAATGCTTTAAAGTATGTAAAACAGGGTCAAATTGATGCTGTAATTTCTAACCCACCTTATTATAAATTAAAAGATAAGGGGGAGAATGCAAAAGATTTAGTTGCTAAATATGAAGTAAAAACAACTTTAAACGAAGTACTTTCTATCGCGTCACAATTATTAAAAAATAAAGGAAGACTTTACTTGTCTTATCCAGTACAGAGAATTCAAGAGCTAATGAGGCTTACTAGTCAGTTTAATTTAGTTTGCAAAGAAATTGAGTTTAATTTTAATTTAAAAAAAGATGCCAAATTTATGCTTGTCAAATTTGTCAAAAACGCAAAAGAAGGAGTAAAAGTTACAAGTAATTTTTTACATGAATCTACAGAGTAGACAACTAAGCACTGTTCCAAGAAGGGTGGCAAGTAATGCCACAGGTACGGCATAGAATAGACGTTTTACCTTTATTTGAGAGCAATACAAGGTTGTTACGTAAAAAACTGTGTCGCAACTTCCAACAATTACACTTGCACACCTTCCTATGTAACTATCTACTCCATAGGTTGTAAAGATATCGTTTAGAATAGCAAGACTTCCGTTTCCGCTAAAAGGTTTTAGGAGTACGAGTTCGCATAATTCACTTGGAATGCCCATAAGGTTAAAGACTGGGGAAATTAAATTTGCCACGAGGGAGGCTAGTCCACTTATTTTAATAAATTGGACCATTATCATAATTGTTACAAGAAAAGGGAAGATGCTAACAACGACGCCTAGGCTTTGCTTTGCGCCGTTTATAAAACTGTTATAAACATTGACTTTTTTTATTTTCGCATAAACAAAAACAAATAGTATTAGTACAGGCAGTAAATATATGCTCATTTTTTCTTTCTTTTCCTTTCTCTAAATCGTTCTATAATTATGGCTATTGAAATCCCTACAACAGTTGTAAAAATTGCGGCAATTATGGTAGGTAGAATAATGTCACTAGGGCTTGTACTACCAGCTGTAATCCTAAGACCAATGACTGTTGTAGGTAAAATTTGCATTGAGGTAGATGCAAAAATAATTAACATTATCATGGCTCTATTTGCATTTCCACTACCGTCGTCAAGTCTTTGCATCGCTTTCATTCCAAGTGGCGTTGCCGCCCCTCCCATACCAAGAATGTTGCATGAAATATTCATACAAATGAGTTCGTTTGTTGCTTCATCTAAATTTCCAAAAATTTTCTTTGTAACAGGTGTTAAAAATTTTGATAGTTTTTTATTTATTCCGCTATCCTCCATTACTTGCAAAATTCCCATCCAAACGGAATAAATTGCGCACAAACTAAGACATAATTTTAGCGTACTTTCGCTTGCGTCAAGCATAGAAGGTAGGACGATCTCAGGATTGATATAAAGAAGAATACAAATACTTGTGACGATGCACCAGAACCAAATTTTATTCATATAAAATGTTTATGAATTAATAAAAAAAGGTATGCAAATAACATTTTAATGTGATACAATATTTGCATGATTGATGCACATTGTCACTTATATGACGAAAAATTTGATGAAATAAGAGATGAAGTTATAAAAGAACTTGAAAGTTCAAAACAAATTTGTGTTTGTAGCGCAGATAATGTTGAGCATTCGCTTATGTGTATAGATCTTGCCACTAAAAGTCCATTTATTTATGCGACAATAGGCACTCATCCTCATGAAGTTATGGAGTTTAGTGTGGAAGATTTAGAAACATATAAAACTTTATCTAAAAATAAAAAAGTTGTCGCGATTGGCGAAATTGGACTTGATTATTACTATGACAAGGACACTCAAGATAGGCAGAAAGAAGTTTTACTGTCACAAATAAAACTTGCAGATGAACTCTCTCTCCCTTGCGTTTTTCATGTAAGAGAAGCAATGGGTGACTTTCTTGAAATTGTAAAAGAAAATAAGAAATATTTTAAAAATTCTGGAGTTATCCACAGTTTTAGTGGAAGTGTGGAAAGTGCAAGGGAACTTATTAAATTTGGGTTTTATATTAGTATTAACGGAATTTGTACTTTTAAGAACGCAAATAAAATTCTAGACGTAATTCGAGAAATACCACTAGACAAGATGCTAATTGAGACTGATGCCCCATATTTAGCACCTACTCCTCATAGAGGAGAAGTAAATAGACCAAGTTATGTAAAATATGTTGCAATGAAAATCGCAGAACTTAAAAATATTAGTTTAGACGAAGTATTAGAAACGACTGAAAATAACGCAAAAACAGTATTTAGAATTAGCTAAAGGTACAAAAATATGAATAAAAAATTTAATTATAAAAAGAGTCTAGGGCAAAACTTTATTTACGACATAAAGTTTTTGAATTCTTTACTTGATGACTTTAATTTAAGTAGTGACAGTGTTGTGGTCGAAATAGGAGCGGGACTTGGTACTCTTACAAGTTGCCTTGCGTCAAGATATAAGCGCGTTTTAAGTTTTGAAGTCGATAAAACGCTAATTGAACCTTTAACAACTTTGTCTAAAAATTTTAATAATTTAGAGTTTGTTTTTAAGGATATTTTAAAAGAAAATGTTTTAGACATTGAAACTAAGTTAAATAATTGCGAATATTATGTTATTGCTAATTTACCTTATTATATAACATCTCCTATCATTTTTAAGTTTTTACATGAAAGCACGCAACTTAAAAAAATGTTTGTTATGGTTCAGCGCGAAGTTGGAGAAAGGTTTTCGGCCTCTCCTCACACTAAGGAATATGGGGCTTCTACCATAATACTTAATTCTTTTGCGGATTGTAAAATAGTTCGTGAGGTTAAAAGGCAAGTTTTTACGCCTATGCCAAAGGTTGATTCTTGCATACTTGAGATAACTATTAAAAAAGATAAATTTAATATTTTAAATAAAGATGATTTTATTTCTTTTATTCAAAATTCGTTTAAGATGAAAAGAAAGACGCTTTATAATAACTTAATGTCGGCGGGATTTACAAAAGAGGTTGTTATGACCGGGCTAAGCACTCTAGGTTTAGATTTAAAAGTGAGACCTGAGGAGTTAGAAGCAAAAGATTTTGTTAATTTATACAATGAGTTAAAATAATTTTGTCAGGAAATTAAAAAGAAGCATATATATTACATAAAAGTATATGTTTCTTTTTTTTATGCTAAAAATTTTACCTTAGTTATTTATAAAATAATTTAGATAATTACAGAACGAAAAGAAACTAAAAGGAGTAAAAAGTGAGTGAATCTGCAAAAACTTTGATTTTAAATAGTGATAAGGACAAAAATTTTAAGGCAATACTTAATTTAAAAAATATAGATAAAAGTCAAATCAAATTTTTTAATTTAAAAGACGCGTCGCATACATTCGCTCTTGGAATAAAACAGGAATCAAAAGTTATGAAGGTGCCACTAATTATAAAAGGAGATAATTGTACGTTTTCACTGTCAAGTGTACTTAATTTTAATAAGGGTCTAAGTTGTGCAGTTGTAGACATTTCAAATCCTTTTTGTCCAGAAATTGTTCTAAGTGGAAGTGAAAATTCAAGTACAGAAAATAGCAAAATTGAAGGTGCTTTTATGCCAGAAAAACCTGAGGACACATCTGTATTATACGAAGAAGATAGTCAAGAAAAAATAGAAGATTTAATTGATAAAAATTTAGAGCAAGACTTATCAACAACATATTTTGATGCGTGTGCAAAGTGTAAATATCGAGAGGCTTTTTATAATGAGGGCGGGTGTCTTAAAGAAAATGACGCAAAGGTTGCATCGTCAAGTAATGAGGCGGACGCAAAAGTGGATGATGATAATGATAGTAAAACCTTTTATGAACAAATAAAACCTCAAATTGACGCGCTCTTTAACAAATATGAAGAATACAAAGTTTTAGAAGAAATAATACCTAGTTCTAAATGGGCGAAAATTGTTTATGACAACGATGGTAATTATTATATTTTGGGACTTATATACAAGGAAAATGGAGATGTTTTATATATTTGCTATGGCGTCCCGTCAATAGGTGGAAACAATCCACCGGAAGACATAAAAGAATACGCAGGTTGGCTTCCAAAGGATGTTAATAATGCCAATGGAGAAGGGTATTTTATTGTTTGTCAAGATGCCGTTAGTGGAGAGACGCTCAAAGTTGATTTAATTTGATATAAATAAAAAATACTATTAATATAAAAATTTAAAATAAAGATTTGCAATACTTAAATTTTTTATATTAGGTTTTAATAGGGAATAAATTAGTTTAACATTTTTAATATATTATGTGTTAAATTTAACATATTTACAAACAAATATAAGTTTTAGCGAACTTCACTATAATAAAAATTTTTTAAAGGGTTTAATATAATTGACAAATGGGTAAAATTTTGGTAGTATTCTTTTGTTTTAGTGAGGTTATAGGGCTTTGAAAAAGAAATCAATTTTTTTATTATCATTTTTACTTGTTTTTTCGGTGTTACTCTTTGCATGTAACGCTATAAATCTTTCTGGTGGACCAGCAAGCAATGATTCTATTTATGGAAATGGCGGTTCGGCAGTTGTTAAGGGCGATTATCTGTATTTTGCTAACGCGTTTGTTGATTATAACTCTATCTCAAATAATGATAATAAATACGACGATGGTAGTGCACAAAAGATATATGGCATTTATAGGACAAAACTTAATCAGTTTGGTGGAGTTGACTTAAACGACGAGGGGAAACGAGAGGGAGTTGAACTTGTTACTTATAACGTTGGTGGTTTTGCGTACGCTGGACTTTATATTTTTGGCGACTATCTGTACTATGCAACTCCTTATACTGTTGCGACTAACACTGGTGAACTAACTTATGGACTAGTTAGAATTGATAGGGTAAGACTTAATGGTACTGAGCATGAGGAGATATACAGTATTTCAAATTATAGCGCAGAGGCAAGTTATGATCTTGTAAGCGTTGATAATATAGTGTATATTGCATCGCGCGATGCAGACAATAAACTAATTGTTATGGCAATAGACGGTGGAAATAAACGTGAAGTAATCAATGTTGACGGGGCTACATCATTTGCGGTTTTTGAGCAAAATAATATTGTTGCAGGGGAAAGCGTTCAAGAAATAAATAAATATGTCTACTATACTAGACAAGATAGTGATACAAGTACTTATTATTTGTGTAGACGTTTGCTTAGTGGTGGAGATGAAAGCGTAATTTTTAGGTCTAGTTCAGAATTATTAGTTGAGAGCGTTAAGAACAATAGAATTTATTTTACTGAAGACGGAGTACTTAAATCTTTTGGGCAAGATAACCTTTCAACTTATATTCCTAGCGTTTATGCAGAGATTTCAATTTCTAGTTCTGCAAATTCAATAACAGACTACCTTATACTAGATGCTAGCATTGGCAGCGCAAATCTTGATAGAGGTATCCTTGGCGTTTTCTATGATGGTACTAATTATTCTATAACATATTATAATAATGGTATTGTTCGTGAAATTGGTGTCTTGTCTGATACGACAAAAGAAGTTACATTACTTGCTACCCAAGGAAATGAATTCTACTATCAAGTTGCGGATGATACTGCTCTCTATAAGTGTACTTTGAATTTTAGTATTGAGGGGAATAGGTATACTGTGTCAGATTATTCAGAACCAGTCGTTATTGCAACCGAATTTAGTTATGAGGTTAATAGTACTGAAATGTTTGATTTTGACAATGAAAGGATCTTTGTTTACTCGCAAGAAGATGGTGACACTCTAAATTATCTTCATATGCTTATGATTGATGAGCAGGTGTCTTTCGTTGATGAAACTGAAGGAAGTATTATTAGTAGATATATTGGCGTAAAACAAGAATAAGTTAATAAAATAGTCTATTAATCGAGGAAGGGGTTAACCCTTCCTTTTTTTGTTGAAGATTGAGCGCACTGATAAAAAATTATTAGAAACAAACTCTTATTGTCTTGCTAGATAATTTGTTGTGGGACTATAAGATGTTATTAAAAGGTAACCTCTTTATGTTTATTATCAAAATTTCTCGCCACTCTTCTAGGTTAAATTTCCACAAAAAGTAACAAGATGCCCGTTTTTACTTTTATGTACTCAAAGCAAGTTTACCTTATTAGTTTTGTGAAAAAATCAGGTTAAGTTTTTTATGCTTTGACTTGTTTTTAAACAACGTAAAATGTCTTTCTTCTTTTTTAGAAATAAAAAAAAGAAAAATGTAAAAATTAATTTTTTACAAAAATATATAATAATAGAAAATTTATGATTTTGAAAACTTTGAAATATGTAATTAAATGATATTTTTTAGAAATAAAGCAAAAATCAAAAGAACAAAAATGGGCTATTTCACTAAAATTAATTTATGAAAAAACAAAAAAATATAACATTTAATAATATTTTAAAATATTTTTTATGTTTTTTACAAAAATTTTTAAAAATTTACATTAATTCGCTTTTTTTTATTTAAATAATGTGATATTATGACAATGCCAAAGAGATAAAAGCTAAAAAAAGGAGAAAAGAAGACGTGAAAAATTTTGCCGTGCTAATTTTAGAAGGAAATGTTGTTGAAAGAGAAAAGTATAAGGAGGCGTTTAAAGATGTAGGCAACTTCGAAATCATAGGTGAGAGTAGTGATGCAAATACTGGCTACAATATGATTTGCGAAAAGAAACCAGATTTAGTAATCATGGATATAGTCTTAGATAGTTTTGACGGGTATGAGTTACTAGAAAAGTTTAAAGGTGAAAAGATTAATACTAAATTTTTAATAGTATCTAGTCTCAAAAGCGAGGGGTTTATCCAGAAGGCTTTTGACCTTGGTGCAACTTACTATATGCTTAAACCTGTTATGACTGAACTACTCGTAAGACGCGCGACTGAGTTAGTTGAGGATCGGCTCGATGAGAATGTAGTTGTGGTGGAGAATAATTCAAAGAATAGAGAGATAGAGGAAAAGCTAAGTAACATCTTTTTATCGATTGGGATTCCGGCGCATATAAAAGGCTATCAGTTCTTAAGAGAGGCGGTAAAAATCGCTATGAAGACCCCTTCCATAATTAATTCAATTACTGGTGAATTATATCCAAGTATTGCAAAGCACTTTTCAACAAGTGCAAGTAAGGTTGAAAGAGCAATTAGACATGCCATCGAAGTTGCCTGGAATAGAGGCAGGATAGACAACATAAATCAGTTGTTTGGAGTTGATATTTACACTCCTAACGACAAACCAACAAATGGTGAATTTATTGCACTTATTGCAGATAAAATGCTATTTGAAGGTGCATAAAAGCTAGGTTTATGGGTAACCATTTATATACTTACTGCATATTATCTATGAGTTTAAGGTGATAATTTATTTTTGTTGTTTTAAATGAGTGAATTTTTACCTATTAAATAAAAGTAGTGTTTTTATATAGTATTTAATATATTTTATTAGTCAAATTAAAAAATCCAAAATGTCAAAAACCTAAGAATAGTGTATAAAAGAAAACGAACAACATAGACTATAAAATAATTTTAAAAAACTATAAAAAAATGCTTGTCTTATAACAAAAAATGTGATAATAAAATGCTGTAATATATAAATGGAGTTGTTATGAAAAATCAAACTTATATTAGATGTCCAAGATGCGAGTTAAATTATATCTTGAAAAAAGACAAATTTTGCAATGTTTGTAAAATGGAAATGAAGGCACTCGGTAGTCAGGGATTAGATGAAAGTCTTGATCTAGAACTTTGTCCTATTTGCAAGACTAATTATATTAGTCCTGATGAAGATATGTGTGTGTCCTGTAAAAGAGAGAAAGAAGCGGCAGACGAAGATGATGAAAAGAAGACCTCTTCTATTTGGGATTCTTACACAGAGGTAGACGACGAAGATTACAATGATAAGGACGACGAAGATGACGACCTTCCACCACTATCAGACATTGATGATGCTGGCATAGAAGAAGACGACGACATTGATATTGACCTTGATAATTCTTCCGACCTTGACGATGCTGGACTTGGCAAACTCGACGAATTTGATGAAGACGACGAATTTGACGATGATGACGAGTACGACGGCGATGACGAAGACGAGTAATTTTTCCGTTATATGATTTTGTATAAAATTATTAATTCTAGTCTATAATTAGACGGGAGATAATAATTTATGCAACGAAATACAATAAATTTAAATGAAATAAGGGATAAAATTACCTCAATAAAAGGTAAAGGTATAGGAATAACAATAAACAGAGGTAGAAAAAAAATAGATATTTACGAAGGTGTTATTGAGAATATTTATCCCTCTGTCTTTACTGTGAAGATTTTAAATAACACATTACTAAAAAACGTAACCTGTTCATATTCCGATGTTCTTTGTGGTGACGTCAAGATAATAGAAAAGCTAAAATAGCAAATTACTTCAAAAAAATTAGCATAAAATGAAAGATTGCTTTATATTCATATAACAAATGAATAAAGCAATTTTTTATTGCTTCTTAAAAAGGGGGTAAAATTTTGGAAAACGTAGAAAATCTGGACATTGCCACGATGAATATGCTAGGGAGTAGTGAGTTAAAGAGCACGGTGGCATTTCGTGAGGTCGATGGACTAAAGATTACAAAAGTACTATCTAGTGCGTTAAGGGCAATTATTGATAATGTATCGGTAGGTCAAGGTGAGGTTAAATTTGATGGGGACTTAGAATATGACTTATTAGTTGTGCTAGAGAATGGGGATTTACGGCCTTTAACGTCTAAGGAAAAATTTTCATTGTCTTTTGAAAATAGTGAAATAAGACAAGATTCTGTTATCTATGTTCGACCAATAGTAACAGAACTTA
Organism: uncultured Clostridia bacterium; assembly: GCA_944381235.1. Classification (GTDB taxonomy): domain Bacteria; phylum Bacillota; class Clostridia; order Christensenellales; family UBA1242; genus UBA7862. The sequence continues at coordinate 16,846 of CALWKI010000069.1, read as the reverse complement.
CAAACGCAAATTTTTCCCCAGACGATTTTGCATATTCTTCAGTTGTAAACTTTGAAATTTATGCTGTGAATACAAACTCCGACCTTGCTTGTGCGACTGTACCTGACAATGTTTTTGTCAAAGAGGGAGAGGTGAGTTTCAATTCTCTAATCGGTAGCGAAAACTATGACGTGGTAGTAACCTTTGATATTCCAAGGGATAGTAAAACAAATAGTATTTTGTTTGTTAGAAATAATGCAAGCATTAAATCTAGTGTGCCAGCAAACGACTATTTTGTTGTGAGTGGAGACGTATTTACAACCATTGTGTATAGCACAGACGAAGGCGTTATTAAAAGTATGGTGAAGGAAACAGCTTTTTCTGAGGAAATTGAACTTAAGGGAATAAATAAAGATTCAACTGTTCAAGCGAGTTTGCAAACCAAGGAAGCAGTTGTTACAACCTCTGAAGACGGCACTAAATTTGATTTTGAAATTCCAGTTGTTATTAATGCTAACGTATTTGACTCAAAAAATACAACTTGTATAGAAGATGCGTATAGTACACGTTATGAACTGACGCTTACTACAGTTTCTTTTGAACAAGATAATTTCTTGCCAACACGACTCGCGGAAGAAAACATACTTACAAACTTTACATTAAGTGAAAATATGAATAGCATTGATAAAATACTTGCAGTAATACCAATAAATATTCGAGTTGTTAGTCAAATAGTAAAAGATAAAGAGGTTTTAATCGACGGAATAGCTACAATAAATGTTATCTACTATTCGGAAGACGAGGACGGAAATGACGAACTAAACTCAGTAGATATTGATATCCCTTATTCACTTAGTTTTAATGCGCCAGACGTAACAAGTCATGATAATGTACAAATAAGCGTTTCTTTTGGAGATTTAAATGTAAAGAGCAGGCATGGTAGGGAACTAGAGATTTTGGCAGAAGTAAAGATTAACTATAATGTCTCATCAAGAGAAATATCTTATATAACAACTGAAATTACACTTGGCGAAGAAAAAGAGGCAGAAGATTATGCAATGGAAATTTATGTTGCACATGCAAACGAGACTTTATGGGACATTGCAAAAGAACTTAACATTGGTGTGGCCGAGATTATGTCACAAAATAAGGATTTAACCTTACCTTTACAAGAGGGTGACAAAATTATAATATACAGACAGGTGCAAAATTAGAAAAAATAAGTTTAAAATAAAAAGTATGGTAAATAATTCTTTTCGTAATAGGAGAGTAAAAGATGAAAAGATTTATTGCCATATTTTTTTTATGTGCTACGGTTGTAGTTATGTTTATTGTGGGGTTAACCAGTACCAAGACATATCATACTGAATATTTAAGAATACATATTAGAGCAAATAGCAATTCAGATGTTGACCAAGCGGTAAAATACGAGATTAAAGACGAAATTGTGGAGTTTTTAACCCCTATTATTTCCTCATGTAAAACGAAAAGTGAGTTTACATACGCAATAAATCAAAATTTATCTAACATTGAGAGTATAGCAAACAAAATTCTTGCACAAAATAACTTTGATTACAAGAGTTCTGCTAAAATCAAAAATGAATATTTTCCAGTTAGAAGCTATGATAACGTGACGCTTGAAAGTGGATACTATGACGCATTAATTGTGGGGCTTGGTGAGGCAAAGGGAGATAACTGGTGGTGCGTGGTCTATCCTCCACTTTGTTTTCTAAATTCTAACGCGGGGTATAAGTATAAAAGCAGAATCCTTGAAATAATTAGAAATTTTTTTGGAGGATAAATGAAAAGGTATTTAGTTGTTTTAAGTTTATGTTTGTTTTTTATAATAGGTTGTTCCTACGCTCTCACGAATTTTATTTTGCCACGTACGGCGCCCATTGCACTTTACACAGCGACATCATCGGAAAATAAAAAAATTCAGCAGAGGTTAAAAGAATTGGGTTACTATAATGGAAGTATTGACGGGATTCTTGGCAGTCAGAGTGTTAGCGCAATAAAGAGATTTCAAAGAGACTATGGCCTAACAGTTGATGGAATTGTCGGGACTAACACTTTAACTTCTCTTGGACTTAATACTGGTAGTAATGGAAATTACTCAGTGACCGAAATTCAAAAGAAACTAAAAAATTTAGGATATTATACGGGGACTGTTGATGGAATATTTGGAACTAAAAGCATTAGCGCGGTAAGAAACTTTCAAAGAGACTATGGATTAACTGTTGACGGAATTGTAGGTGCAAAGACGGCGTCAGCACTTGGAATTACAAACAGTTCAACTCAGTCATCAAGTGATTTATACTTGCTTGCAAAATGTGTTTACGCTGAGGCAAGAGGGGAGCCATATGTTGGACAAGTTGCGGTGGCGGCAGTAATACTTAATAGGGTTAAAAGCCCAGAATTTCCTAACACAATAGCTGGAGTTATTTACCAGCCATATGCGTTTACTGCAGTAAGTGATGGACAAATTAACCTTGAGCCAGACCAAACAGCGTATAATGCTGCAAGAGATGCTATGAATGGTTGGGATCCAACGTATGGTTGTTTATTCTACTATAATCCAGCGACCGCAACTAGTAGTTGGATTTGGTCTAGACAAACTGTTGTAACAATAGGCGAGCATGTTTTCGCACTTTAATATAAGGAGATAGAAAGGAAATGAAAAAAGCATTTATAATCACAGTTTCAATTTTAAGTTGTATAGTGCTCGTACTTGGACTAACGCTATTTTCGACAACAAGCACTCTAAACTCTACGTCCGCAAATTTAGAAAATGTTTATCAAAGGTCTTTTTATGATTTAGTAAACAATGTGAATAATATGGAGGTAGAGGTTAGCAAACTCCTTGTGTCAAATGATTCAACTTCGCAACAAAAAATTTTATCTAATATAAAAGAGCAAACAGGAGAGGCGGAGAATTCTTTAAGTCTTCTTCCTGTGAGTGCAAATGTAGTGTATGAGACATCAAAGTTTATGAATAAATTAAATGGTTATTGTTCATCTCTAATAACATATAATGACGGGGTAATTAGTGAAAATGACATTGAAACACTTGAGAGTGTTCATAGTAGTATTAATAACATTAAAATTGAACTTAATAAAATTATTGAAAAAATAATGAACGGGTATAGAATTTCTGATAATTTGGGGATAGACGGAGAAATAAATAATTTTTCATCTAACTTTACCTCATTTACAACTGATACAATGCAATTCCCAAGTCTTATATATGATGGACCATTCTCAGATTCGACAATTAACAAAACTATTAAGGGACTAAAAGATTTTGAAGTAACAGAGACTAAAGCAAAAGAATATGTAGAAAGCATTTTTAGCGATGCGACTGATATTGTTTATCTTGGAAAGGCAACAGGTAGATTTGAAACATATGACTTTACACTGAATTCGAATAATAGAATGTACTATATTCAAATTACTAAAAAAGGAAAGTTTTTGCTTACTATGAGCGCAAATGTCAGTAGTGGAAATGAAACTGCAAATTCTTCTTCAAGTGAGATAGAAAAAAATAGTACTGAAAGCGACGAAAGTGTTGATATGGACGATGTAAACGACAAGAGTGAAGAATTACTTTCAGCTATTACTCAAGCAAAAGACTTTGCAAAAAGTTTAGATATTCTCGATATGGAATGTGTTTGGAGTGCAAAAACTGAGAAAACCGCCTATATTAACCTTGCACCTGTTGTTGATGATATTATTATGTATCCAGACTTAATAAAGGTAAAGGTAGATTTAAATAGCAATACGATTATTGGCTGGGAAGCCTCCTCCTATGCTTACAACCACGTTGAAAGAGAAGACCTTATTGCACAACTTACTGAAAGCGAAGCAAGGGAACTTATTAGTAAAAATTTAGAGGTTGAGAGTCAAAAATTATGTGTTATACCACTTGACTTTGTTGGAGAAACTTTAGCATATGAATTTAGCGGTGAATACTATGGATATAAATATTACTTGTATATTGATGCTTATACTGGCAAACAGGTAAGAGTTCTTAGAGTGGTGCAAACAAACGAAGGAGAACTTGTACTTTAAAATTAAAAGTTTAAAAAAACAAAAAATAGGAAGGATAAAAATTCTTCCTATTTTTTAATAGAAAAACTAATTTATGTCCTAAAATGAACTTCCAAAATTTGCAATTTTGTAAAGATAACTTTTTCTTTACATTAAATTTAACTTAATGTATACTAATACCGTAAAAAAAGGGGAAAAATGAAGAAAATTGACGAAATAACAATGAGGAATATGGGAATCTTTGATTTGAGGAACCTCGCAAGAGACTTGGGGGTTTTATCTCCTACCACTTGTAAGAAGGATGAACTCATTGAAAAAATCCTCCAAATTCTAAGTGGTGAAAAACAACCAGAAGTACCAAAAAATCGCCAAGGCAGGCCTCCAAAGGCAAGAAACCCATATTTATATCAAGGACCGACAAAATATAGCGACGTGATAGATTCAAATAATTTGCGTGATTACGACTTTTCTTCACCACAAGAAGAAAATTATGCAGAACTGAATGATTCATATCAAAGTGCACCATTTAAGTACGATGAAAAGTTTGATTTTAGAGATGGTGAGGGGTATTTAAAGCAAATAGGAGAAAATTTTTACCTTTTTCAAAATGGAAGGGTCGCAAAGATAGAAAATGCTATTATTGTGCCTGCTGAACTAGTATATCAAAACAATCTAAAAGATTCAGACTATATAAAATGTGTATATAAAAATAGTATTAATTATAACGCAAGAATTGCAACTAAGATTAAGAATTTATCAGATTTTACTAAAACACAAGATATAGCCGAGATTAGTGTTCAAAGAAGCGATAAATATATATATTTTAGTGAAATAGTTGGAGACGTAGAAGAAGGAAAGAGAATAGTTTTAAGTGTTTCTTCTTTTAATAAATATATGGACATACTTCAGGAGATAAGAGAAAGATGTGTGGACAAATATCACTTTGTGAATTTGTGCATTGACGCATTGCCTGAGTATAATCTTAATTTTAGTGAAAGTTTTTATACATTACTTGATGATACGGCAAAAATGAATGCACTCACTTGTGAAATTTGTTTTTCAAGACTTTCAAGACTTATTGAGCAAGGTAAAAAAGTAGTTATATTTGTCAACGAACTTATGAAAATGGTGAAGTATCAAAACTTTTTAAATAATGGTAACATAGGCGACATTAAGTCGTATTCACTGTTCTTGGTTTCCCGTCTTATGAGATATGCGGGCACATATAGTAATGGGGCAAGCGTTACGGTTGTAGCACTACTTAAGGACAATGGAATGTCAGAAAGTTTAAATACACTTAAAAGTGAACTTGAAAATTATAATTGTATGTTTGTTGATTATAAAAATTAGATAATATTTAACTAAATTTGAGGTTAAGATTTATTATAGTTAAAAATCACCTAAGATTATTTTCCTAGGTGATTTTTATTTTGATAGATTTAAAATGAAAGAATAAGTACATTTAAGAATAATTTTGAATTATCTGACGCGCATTCTCGTCCTAAGTTTTATAACAACAATTACGAGTACAATAGTTGCAACTACTGCGATAACAATAATGATTATAGCAAAGGTATTTAGTGGGTCGGTTTTATTTACTCTAAAACTAGATACAATGTTTCCGCTTTCAGTTTCAACTTGTATGAAATACGAATTAGATTGTGTCAAACTAAAGGAAGAGAGGCTGTCGGTTGAGGTCTCGTTAATTGTAAATCTACCATATTGATAGAAAGTCCCGCTGTCTTCATTGTAAATCAAAACATTAATATAGCAAACACCAAGTTGTCCGTAAATGTAAGCAGGGTTGTATGATATTACAATTTCTGAAGTTGTTGTTTCTCCATACGCAACGTTACTAGACAAAGTTGGTTCATAGTCGTTAATAAAGAAGGAAAATTCAAGTATTTCGTCGTCTCTTTCTCCGTATTTTAATGTTACAGTATAGTAACCATTTCCACTTCTTGAATCGCTAGATGATATAAATAGGGAAGAGATCTCTCCATTTACAGCAAAGTTATCTGTAATGTCCTCATTATTTCTAATTACTTGAATAATTTTGTAATCTAGAACTTGTGTAAATTCAAATGCAAGACGTGCAGAATTTGTTGACACTAAAGTGAAATTGTATGTTGCAGTATTTAAATCGTTTCCTCCATACGAACCTGTTAGAGTTACAACATATCTGCCAGGAGAGGTGAAGGTGTAAACATTGTCTTCTCTAGTATAAGCGTTATAAGGCGTTCCATTTCTAACTACACTAACGTTGTACCTTGATATTTTCTCAAGATAAGTGCTATCAATTACCAAACTTAAACTATCATTAAATATTCCGTATTGAATAGGGTTTAGATCCTCATTATTATAGTTAATGTAGTAGATGACCTCAGTAATTATATTAATTGTATAAACATTTGGGTCGATTGCCATTGAACTAGTTGAAAAACTATGCGTATTTCCCGCAATGTCTCTAAACATAAGTCTATGTGTTCCAGCACCCTGCAAGATTGATGAATTTCTTCCGTTTGTCGAGTTATATGTATAATCAAGCGCGACATAATCTTCATCAACTCCATATCTCTCCATTACATAGATGAAATTACCTTGATTGTACCAATATGTTGTTTGAGAAGGATTTAAACTGTTCCATTGAAGAGACAACTCATTATTCACAATCCCATTTGAATTTGTTAGGTCTCGTTCTCGCTCATTTTCACGAATAAGTATTGATTCAGTTTCATTGTAATAAATTGTGTTTCCAATGAGATTGGTTGATCTAGGTACTTTTGTAACTGCAAAAAATTCAATTCTAATTGGTCCACTGAGTGAGTAAACAAGATAAATTGTTGTCCAGTAGTCTACATCGTCTCCTGTAGGAGTTGGGTTTGATCCTCCATCTCCGTGTATAAAGAAATTTTGTAAAATGCTATTTTCAAAAGTAAACTCAATTATGTCAAGGTTAATATTACTATTATAGGTAATGCTAGCATTATTTACGGTATAGAAATGGCTAAGATTTAACACGTTTGCAATCCCAATGTTTGTTTGAGAATATATTCCGTTTCTAAAGCCCATTGCTTCAACAAGCATATTGTACTCTCTTTCATTTCTATCAGTATTGCTATCAAAACTTCCATTGTCACGAAGTGAGGTCAAAGCATTATATATTGTGTAAAGAATGCTATTTTGATTGCCGTTTGTGTCTTGCACAAGATTACCAGCACTATTTAAAGTAATATTAAGTGTTTCATATGGGGAAGGGGAAAGAGTTGTGTCTCCATCACTTACTGTGTATAAAGGGAAGTCTCCAAGCCTAATTACAAAATAAACCGATCTTGTGTTTCCAAGTATTCTATTTGTAATATCAAGTCTGTAGTATCCTTCTTCACTTACAAGGTTTCTATCAGAACTATTTCCTCGAGGTATTGTAATTCCGTTTCTATAAAGCCCGTTTGCGTCTCTCGTGTAAAGAGTTGCAGTTGTGACTTCGTTAGTGTCTGAATCGTTAAGTGCTTCGTACTCACAACCAGTTATGTATCCATAGTTAATTCTAACGCTAGAATTTGTAATTTGTGAATCGCTTTCTTCAAGAGTTGAAGATATTTCATCGTTTTCATCATCATTGTTTGTAAGTAGTATTTCTGGTAGCATATCAAAAATAGTTATTCGCATTACTTTTTGCGTTTGACCATTTGTTATATCTCTATACTCTATAATGTATTCGGTCGTACCTCCAACACTTTGATTTGCAGGAATATTGTCGTAGGTAAAATCACTTGTTAGGTCAAAGCGTTTTAAATTGTTTTGTTGCAAACTTTCTGGTTGATACTCGTGAGAGGTGCCCGAATACAAAATACCATTTACATAAACTGAATAGATATTACCTTCATATGTGACAGTGACATCTCCTCCTGTGTAGTAAGTTGTAGTACTATTATCAATTACATAGTTATAACTAAAATTGTATTGGTCTTCAAAATTTTCTAACCGATATTCACCTACATACAATATGTATTCGTACGAACTAGTATTATAGTTGTCCATATAAACGGCTCTATAAACACCCGCGCTTAAACCTCGTATTGGGTTATTTAATCTTATCTCGTCCCTGTCGTCATAAGAATATTGAGTTAGTTCCCAAGCCCCAGTTGAATTGGAAAATGCATATAAATCAAAACTCGTTAAGTATAAAACAGAAGTTGTTGAATAAGCAGGGAGGGTTAAAGTATATGTTGACAAGCCAGTTTCAATGTTTGGAACTTCTGTGATAGTAGGAGCGCTAAGCCTTGCATTGTCTTCGTTTGTAATAACGCTTACAGACTTGACAACTGGTGGGAAGGAAGAGTTGTATTTTGATAAAGTGAAACTATATCTACAATTAATATTTATTTCATCTCCGCCACCGCTTAAGAAAGTGTTAATTCTTTCAAGAAGAGTTGAATTAAGATTACTTTCAGGTGTCAAATAAATACGTGTATCAAAGTCTAGATTTAAGGTTTCATTTCTTAGCTTTACAACACCCCAGCCTAATCTTGAAGATAACTGAGTTAGTGTAAAGAAAGCCTCTGCAGTAAGGTTGTCACCTGTCGAACTTTCAAAAGTTTCTCTAATTTCGTCTCGTCCATCAAGTCTAAGGATATCATAACTTGACGAGTCTTGCGAGGCAAAATAAATTGTAAAAGTCCTATAATTTCCTGCGTAGTCTCTCTCTATAATTTCGTAGTAACCGCTTGGTACTACGCCCAAAGTATTTGCAATTAATGAGTACAAGGAGTCGTTTGAATATTCAACAAGATACCACACATTATCCCCAATATTTACAATATTATTTGTAAGAGATGTTTCAGTGAATTTTGGATATCTACCAAAAATATCTTCGTTTTGATAGTATTCAGTATTTGCAAGGTCTGGAGTAATGCTAGCGTATTCTCCGTTATATTTGTTGTAAGACCTTACATAAAAGTAAGGGACTGTCTCTTCTTCATTGTAATTTAACACATAGTCTGTATTAACTCCGAATGTGTAGGTTAGGACGGAAGGAAGTGTGTATAAATTATTGATATCAAATTTTTCTTCTTTAAAACTTTCTATTGAACTAGAATAATATGTCCTTAAAAAGTCTTCGCTATTAATTAAGTTGTCAAGATTTGTATTTGGCTTTGTTCTATCAATAGATACGTCATAAGTTGTACTCTTAAACGCAAACGAACTAGTATTGTCATAACTTAGTGTTACTTCATAAACACATTCCGCACCAAGCCCAAAATTCAAAGTGTACACATATCTATAATAGTTTTCACCATCATAAACCTCATAAGGATTGTTTGCGTCGTAGTAGTCTACTGTAAGGTAAAATAGGAAAGAGTCTAAATTAACTGAGTTTTCTGCGAGAACTGTTAAACTAGAATTTGCGTCACTTAATAAAATTGCCAAATTTTGTTCTGCTATTTCATTTAGGTCATATCTACTAAAATCTATGTTAAAATTGCTTGCTTGACTATTTATAATGTAGTTGATATTTAAATTATTTACTTTTGACATATAAGGTGTTCTATCATCTTGCCACACTAAGTAAAATCTATTGCGTTCACCATTTATTACCTCGTTTGTTGCGTTAACTGCATAAATATGTGTACCGTACTCGTCATTTTGTATATTTTGTTCAAACCTATCTGTAATTGAATTGTAAATATATGAATATGCAGTAGCAGATGGGGAAGTATGGCTAATCTCAAAGCTAAACTCTAGACTAGTTGGATTTACATTAAGATTAGTAGAGGATGTACTTGATAACGTGTATCCCGTGTTATCCGTAATTCTAATAGTGTAACTTCCTTGTTCTTGGAATATTAAGTGTCCGTTTGGATTAGATGTGCTAACGAGCATAGAACTAGTGCACATTCCAGTACTACTATCATAGCCGTCTATTGTGTAGGTATATTGAACGCCAGATGTATTAGTGTAAACAATTTCGACGTTAAGTTTTGAAAAACTAAGTGCGCTATAAACGTAATTTAGTGTTCCATTTTCTGCATACTTAAAGTACTTGCTGAAAGGAATATTTATTTTGATAGGTACTTCATTTGTAACAAGTGCGCGATTTCCTGTCATTGTGAGGAACTCTTTAAATGTATATGAGTAATTTGTGTCGTCATTTAAAGAAATACTAATATTATCTCCGACTTCGCGCGTTATGCCGTCACTTAAGTAAGTAGAACTAATTATTCCATTATGGTCTACATAAACAGTATAACTTTTTGTCATTGGATCAAGAGAGAAGAGAGGATAGTAGTTGCCGTCATCGCCTAGGTAATGAGTTCCGCCATAGCCTGTGTCTGTTTCAACATACTCACCATTGACTAAGTTATATGGACCACCTCTATAAACTCGAGTTACCACATACATTCCAGGTTCTGTTATCCCATATTCACTTGACGAATAGTCGGGATTTATTGTGCTTGTTGTGTAAGTAATGCCGTCAAGAGAGGTGGCGGTAAGAGGAGTGTCCTCTTCAACTGCGACAGATGAGAATGGATAGGAAGACAGGGAATAATTAGCGTCACTCTCGTCTAGTGCAAAAGGATAGTAACTATAGTAGAGACTTTCAATTTCGTAATATTCAGACAAATCATTGTTTAAAATTGTATATTCAAAAATTAATGAATTAAGATTTGTCCCAGCATTTTTTCTTATATAAAATCTATCTTCAGGAGAGTTATACGCATAAAACGAACTTCTTACATTATCTAAACTCATATGAACTTCTCTATCTATTTGAAGTCCATTTTGGTTAAGTAAAGAAAATACATAATCTGCCTCGCCATTAAATGTCGCATTAGAATTATTTAAGTATAGCGCAACACTTACAGGTGCTGGGCTATAAGTACCTGAACTTGGAGTAAGACTAACATCAACTGGGAAGTATGAGTAATTGACTAAAGTGTTTTCAAGAAGAAGGTAATATGTTAACCTATCTTCTTCTTCAGCCCAAGAAAGATTAAATAAGTCCCCGCCATCTGTTTCTTTGATATAATTTGTTAAAGCAAGTAAAACATCTTTGTAAAAATTTATATTAATGTTTTCTTTTGTGACAGGTGCGCCATTATTTGTCAGGTCATACGCGTTAGTGTAACTTCTATCTGTTATTTGTAAAGTTATTTCGTTTTCAAAGAAGTTTTCCCCTGTGGAACTTTTCTGAAGTGGTAAACTAAGTGCCTTATGTGTTCCAAAATAAAGGACAGTATCTGAGTTTACAAAATTATTTGGATTTGTTGTTGGGGAATAGGAATTTTCCCAAGTAGACTCTTCCGGCACTCCACTCCAACTACCTTGTGCAATTTGAGGTAAGGTGTCGTCAACAAGTACTGTAATTCCAGAATAATTTCCTGCGTCGTCGTAGATAAAGAAATAGTAAAGTCCCGGTCTAAAGAAATAACTATTTGCCTCAAGGGTTGTTAAATTGTAACTATTAAGATAATTAGAACTGTCTCCAGTTTTCAAAGCGTCAAAGTAATAATTGTTTGTAAGCCAGTAGTCACCATTTGTTTGCTTAAATAGGGAAGAAGATGTCGCGCTATCTCCTCTTTTTAGATCCATAACGTAAATAGAAACATACTCTTTAACTCCACTCCTCTTTGGAGCCCAGCCTACTGTAAACGCGGAGTCTGTCACATAAAGATTTTTATCAATATAATCAAACCCATAGATATTTGAACTTGTAATTTCATTACTCTTTACATAATTTCCAAGACTAGATTGTACTACGCTATTTACTTGAATGTCAGAAATATCTTCTTTATCAATACTAAAGCCGTAACTTTTTGCTGTGCTTCCAGTGCTGCGTATAGTAACAGTATATCTACCATTTTTTGTAAATATATAGTCAAGTGCTCCATTTATAACATAATAGTAATACTCTTTATTATTAATTGTAAAGGTTTCAAGTTCACCATCTTCACCTCTTTTTAGAGATAGCGTCCCTGACATGGACGTATTTTGATAATCTTGTGCATATGTGTAACTTACACTTATTGGATTAGAGAAAAGGTTATTTCTTACCTCAATTCCGACCCTTACATCTTTGTTTGTTGCGCTGACAAAGTCGTATGCCGTGTCACCCTCTATCCCTTGGATATAAAGAGATTGTAAACCGGACTCAATTTTAAATAAGACATACTGGCAGCCTGTAATATTCTTGATTGGGGTATTGTCGTCTCCTACGAGTGGTACTGGGACATCAATAGAGTATTCTAGTTTCATAAGATAAATGCCAGCAACAGTAATGTTTTGAAATTCTTGAGAGTAAGTTGAATCGTCTTTTGCAATGTAATCATCAATTTCAGCAAGTGTCATGCCGTTTATAGTGTTTAAAATTTCTTCGTCACTTATTTGGAAAGAGTCAAATCTTCTGTAAGTCGCCGTGTAATCTGTAAGCGAGCCATAATTATGGAATCTAAGAGGTGTAATGTTCGTAGTTGCAATAAGGCTTGGGATAGACAGGAGATTACCGACTTCAGTTTCATCTTCAGTTTCATCTAGTCCATTTGTCATAGCATTATAAGATGCAATAGTTGTATGTGTGTAGTCATTAACTAAAGGTAATACTTGATTGTAGGTTGGGGAAGAGGTATCCTTGTCCTCATACCTTAGGTCGTAGCCAAAGATAATAAGTCTCTCGTATGTCAAACTCTCTTGTATCTCTTCGCTAAATAAATTTTTGTCAACGTGTGTGTATGGTACACTGCCGTCACCTTGAGTAAGTAAGTCAAGTTCAAATTCGTATATACCTTGAAAAACGGAGGTGTTAAAGTATGATTGGTTTACCATTATGTAATTTTTTTCAAAATCATCTAAATAAAATTTAGCGAGATATTGTGTGCCATTTTCCGCGTCTCCGTCGTCATAGGTGTAAAAAGAATAGGTGTTGCCATTTTCTTCGCAACTTAAAGTTACAATACCCGTGCGGCCATCCTCGTGATCAACAACGAAATTATCGTAATTAAAATGATAAACATTAGATGTATTGTCATCTCCACCAACTTTAAAGGTAAAGTTAAGAGCAAACTTTGATGCGTCATAGTTTACAACTGGTGCATTTTCATAGTTGTAGTTATAAATTTGATATTCTTTTGTAAAAGTTTCATTTTCGACTGTATATACGTCTGTATTTTCAAAGGTTAGTGGATTTTGATTTTCTGTAATATATGTACTATAGTCAACCACATAAACAGACATCTCAAATACACAGTTGTTGGAAACAAATTGTCCACTTATTGATGAGGTGTAGTTATAACTAATGGTAAATGTATAAAGACCAGTTCTTGCAGATACGTCGTTGTTTGTGCCATTACCGCCTAGGTATTCTTGTTGATCTTCCTCACCAATTCCAACGTCTCCACCACTTAGCGCTAGTTCAGGACACTCCGCGTTTTCATTTGTCGCACCATTGAGTATAAGTTCTTGCAAATTTACTGCAAATGAATACATGTTGTCTTCTTCGGCAATTACATAGTCAGGGCTCGCACTAAGGACAATAGGGTCGTCAGTTGGCGAATTTCTAATAGTCACAGCCATTTGCATTTGACCACGTTCGCTAATTTTGCCATAGTTAATTCCTGGGTCAGTCTTTGCGTTTATATCGTTAAACCTAAAGTGAAGCGTAGAGTTATAAAGAGTTGTTAAAATATCGTCTGCCGTCGTACCAGATTTTGAGGATAAAAGAATGTATGGGACAGAATCCTCTGTCATTTCGTAGTAGTATGTATTGTTTCTTACACTTGTGGTAAATTCAGGATAGTAGTCGGTTATGCTATATCCCGCATTACCTGCATATTCAACGCTAGTAAAAAGGGAAAAGGGAATATATCCATTTTCAATAAGGGTACTGTTTGAAGTGTTTTCTGTATCAGAAAAATATGTGTCTCCCGTTTGATAGGACGCCATAACTTCCTTTCTCTCACCAAGCGGGTTAGTCTTACTTTCATTTAAGAAAATAAAACAGCAACTAAAAACTAGCATTATTAAACTAAAAGCAACAACTTTTATCCTTGTTTTGTTCATTCTTTTTACCTCTTTTACTCTTTAGTTTCTTTATTTTATTATTCCACAAAACATAATAATATATTTAATAATAATATTAATATTTACATATTAACATATTGAAATTTTTTTTCAAAATAAAATAGATAATGTTTTTTATTTTTGATACAAAAAAAAGAGAATACTTTTTTGTACTCTCTTTATATAATCTCTTTAAATTTAAAATTAAAAATCACTCATGTCAATCATAGGTCTAGGTTTTAAAACAATTTGATTTCTATCTGAAATATTGTAACTTATTTTTGCCTCATTAAGTGACCTACTTGGCACATATCCGCTTGATGCTTTCATATGGTCAAACATAGGGGTTGCCCAGTAAGCAGTAGATTTTATTCTCATAGGGAACTCGTTAAGAATTTTAATAATGATTTCACTCGTGCCACCGCTGTCTCCTAAGTGTCCAAGTTCGTCTGGATAAATAAGTGGACGAGAGGCAGTAGATAAACTTGTCGTCTTGTTTGGATTTTCTTTTCCTTTTTCGTCTTTTTGTTTACTTTCAGAGGTGGACGAAATTTCAAGCGTCATATCTCCACATAGTTTACTAAACTCTTCACACGTCACTCTATCGTCTGTACCAATGAATATTTTTATTGGACAGTTACCTTTAATGGTTTGTGCGACGTCATCCCCATATTTTGCGTTTAATTGGCTAAAAGACTGAACAACAAGTGAGAAAAATACATTTCTACTACGACTTACCGTAATCATTGTATCAATTTTTTCTATCTTTGGAAGATTTGCGAACTCGTCAAGCAGGAAATATACAGGCCTTGGTAACATCATGTTAGGGTAGTTGTTTGCAAGGTCTACAAGTTTTTTGTAAAGTTGTGAAATCATCATAGTTGCAATACCCCACCTTGACTCTTTTTCGTCTGGAATAATGATAAATAGGGCAGTAGGTTTGTCACCAAATGAATCAAAATTCATTTCATTTTCACTTGTCGCAAAGCACATACCATTATCGTTAAATACTCCAAGACTTCCTGTTACTATACCCATATAACTCTTAGTTGTACTAGGTGCATTGTTAATTGCCCCACTAACTAGCCCCGGCACTTTACTAAATTTGTCTCTACCTGCATAATATTGTCTAAGTGTCTTGTATGGATTGTCTGGGTCAGTGTCTTTATAAGTCACAATTTTACGTAAATTGTAGAAATTAAACTTATCCCGCGTCATATTTAGTCTTTCGTCTAAACTATCTTCAAGCATGGCAAGCATTGTACCTAATATCATTTCTTGCGCACCTCTTTCCCAACTTGGATCTTTTTCATTTTTAATAGGGCAGAGGATGGTTGCTATTTCTCTTAGGTCATTTTCTGCTTGGTCAATATATTCTGCTTTTTTAGATTCAAGGTCCTCGTCAAGTATTTGTTTGTTTGGATAAGCAACTCCACCATATTCGTACCACTCGTAGTTGTACTCACTACTTATTATCTTGAGCCCAAGATCAGCCGGATTGACGCCTGAATGTACTTTAACAAAATCGTGCAAGTGATGCGCCCTGTGATAAAGTTCATATGCGTTGTCAAGCGGGTTCCACTTAACTGACGAAAATGGTTGTCTTAGGTTAAATACTTTTACTTCATAGCCTTCTTCAATTAGTTTATGACTGTTTTTTTCATATAATTCGCCCTTTGGGTCGGCAATGACAAAACTAGGCTTTGTTTTAGTGGAAGACATAATCTGAATGGTCGGAATTATATATTTTTGCGTCTTTCCAGTACCAGTTGTACCAATAATAAGCGCATGAATTGGCTGGTACATATTAATTTCTAGATTGTTCTTTCTCAGTTCGCTTCTAAGTAGTATTCCGTCTTTGCTGCTTCTAATCGTGTTCCATGTGGCATACATAAACTTTTTTTCAGTTTTGAGTTCTTTTTCAGTTATCCATCTAGAATCAAAATATTGTGCAACTTCTTTACCTTCTTTATTCTTTGACCCTGGCTTTGCTTTGTCTGGTTTTGACACATCGAGTAATTTGTTTAAAAAATATATAAGGTAAATTCCTCCACCAACGATTACCGGAACCAAAGTAAATGTTCCTTGAGAAAGAAGTCCTATATCAAAAGAACCTTCTCCTCCATAGGTGAAAAAATAGGTCATTGCAAGACCAAGTAAGTAGCAAATTCCTATTATAGGTATAAAAAGCAAAATTCTAATTAGTAACTTTTTCATTGCTCCTCCATGTAAAATCCTTAAATATGAATATTTGATGTTTAAATAAGTATAAACAATTAATAAAAATAAGACAAATAAAAAAAGAAATTTTTCGCAAAATATTATTGATAAAAAAATTTTTCAAAAAAAATAAAAAAAGTTGCTAAATTTGTTTGGTATTTTGTTTTTATTGTGCTAAACTCAAAACAGTAATAGATTTTCTTTTGGAGGAAGTATGTTTAATTTTCTTGGAGGCCCTTTCCAGGGTGCAATAGATTCGCAATTTGGAAAAGAATCTAAACTTGGTTGGCTTAAGTCAATAGTTGAAGTTTTAGATGATTTAATTATACCAATTACTATAGTAGTTGCTATTGCAGGTGCTATTTGGGTTATCATTTTAGGTGTAAAACTTGCAAGGGCAGAAACTGCAGATAAGGCAAAAGAGGCGAAAGGAGCACTTATTCGTGTTGCAGTTGCAATAGTTGCGTCTCTAGTGCTTGTTTGGTTGCTTGTATGGTTTGCAACTTCAATTCCTACTTTGATTGGTGAAAAAAATAGTTAT
>CALWKI010000068.1 GCA_944381235.1 uncultured Clostridia bacterium | reverse complement strand
GCAAAAAGAGCGGTTGCTGGCAGGGCGTAACGCAATCCGCTCTTTTGCTTTTTTGTTTTCTTCTCTCTATTTTCTAGTGTAAGCGAATATTCTTTGTTGTCAAGGTTAAAGTGCATGTCAAAAGATTTGTTGATGTTGTGTTTCACACGACAACCTATGACAACGACAGAAGTATTCATTTTTTTGCAATCAAGAGAGTTAGGTGTAAAAAGAGAAACATAGACGATTTTTTGTCTATGTTTCTCTTTAATATTCTGCTAGTTTCAAAATTGCTTGACTAAGAGTTTTTTATATTTCTTTATTATTTTGTATAATGTCTAAGATTTTATTTAGTCCGTCTTGAGCGTCTACCATAATAACCTCACCCGTTTTTCTAAGTTTAATTTCAATTTGATTGTTACTTAAACTTCTTGGACTTATTAAAACCCTTAAAGGCATACCAATAAGGTCTGCATCATTAAACTTTACACCAGGCATAACATCTCTGTCGTCAATCAAGACCTCAATTTTCTTTGACTGTAAATCGTGATACAATTTACTTGAAATACTAGCGACCTTTTCATCATCTAGTCTTAGTGGCACAATATGTACTTTGTAAGGTGCAATGCTAAGTGGCATACAAATACCTTTTTCATCTGAATTTTCCTCAATAACACACGCAAGATTTCTGCCTACTCCAATACCGTAACATCCCATAATTGGATTTATTTCTCTTTCATCTTTAGTTTTCACAAACATTCCCATAGAACTCGTGTACTTTGTTCCAAGTTGAAAAATATTACCAATTTCAATACCATTTGAAACGTGAAGTTCTCCACCGCAATTTGGACAAGGATCACCCGCTTTTACCTTTGAAATATCGTAGTATTCTACAGTTCCATAATCGCGTTCTATATTAAAGTTGACAAAATGATACTCCTTTTTATTTGCACCCGTTGATAAATTTGTAAGACCTTTAAGACTTTGGTCAAAAAATATTTTTGCATCTTTTGCCTTTAAGTTTAGTGGCCCAATGTTGCCAGCACAAAAATCAGGGTCAGAGGTCGCATCATAAGGGACAACTTCCTTTTTACATAGTTTTCTTAGTTTTGTTTCATTAATTTCTCTGTCTCCTCTAATAAAACAAACAACACTGCCCTGCTCTCCTTTTATTGCAAAGACAACCGCTTTCATACATTTTTCTGGAGGCATTTTTAAAAACTTTGACACCTCAGCAATATCTTTTGCTTCCCCTGTAAAAACCTCTTCAAGAGGAAGCATATCTTCTTGAGGCAGGTTTTTATATTTACACTGCGCAACCTCTTGATTTGCTCGGTAGTCGCAGTGTGGACAAATAACTAGTTCGTCTTCACCCATAGGATTAAGATACATAAATTCATGTGAAGCCGTTCCCCCGAACATTCCGTTGTCACTTTTAACAGACACAACATTTTTTAATCCAATTCTTTTGTAAATTCTTTCATACGCCTTAAACATAACGTCATAGTAATCTTCTAGATCCTCTTGCGTGACGTGGAAAGAATATGCATCTTTCATAGTAAATTCTCTAACACGAATTAAACCACCTCTACTTCTTGGCTCATCTCGAAATTTAGTTTGAATTTGATAAATCATACAAGGAAGTTGAGTATAACTATTAACCCAATTTTTTGCAAGATGGACAGCAGCCTCCTCGTGTGTCATACCAAGAAGCATAGGTCTATTTGTCCTATCTGTAAATCTAACCATTTCAGAACCTATTGATGAGTACCTTCCACTCATATCCCAAAGTTCTTTTGGCATGACAACAGGAAATTTCACCTCCTGCCCTTCACAAGCATTCATCTCTTCCCTAATTATGTTTTCAATATTAAGACAAGCCTTTTGCCCAAGTGCAGTTAAAGAATAAATTCCATTCGCAACTTGTTTCATATACCCTGCGCGAAGCAACAAAATATGATTTTTCATCATTGCATCACTTGGCGCGTCTTTCGTTCTTTCTCCAACAAACTTACTTAGTCTCATTTTTTCTCCTTTTATTCTTCCTCATCATCAGTTTTTAAACTGTCTAGTTCTTCTTTAAGAATTATAATTTTTCCTTTATTTTCGTTTAAAATTTTATAAGAGTCTTTGGCAAGTTTTACCCCCTCTTCATAAAGAAGTGTACTTTCCTCTATCCCCAAATTTTCTTTTTCAAGTTTCTTTATTATTTCATTTATTTTTTTACCGTTTTCTTCAAAACTCATTGCTTTTTACTCCTTATGTTACTAACTTGAGACTCAACGCTTCCATCTCTAAATCCAATAGTGAGTTTATCTCCATTTGATAGGTTTTTTATTGAAGTAACAACCTTGTTATCTTTCAAAATTCTTGCAAAACCTCTATCTATTATACTTTGTACATTCAAAGATTCAAGTTTATTATAGTTAATTTCAAGAACCCTTTCAAATAAATTAATAAAATTTATGTTTTTTAGTTTTGAAATTTGGTTTTTTAAATTAAATTCATACTTTATTTTTTTTGTTTCAATTAGATTGTTTAATTTATTAGTCAATAAATCTAACTTTGAATAGTAATCGTCATACAGTGAAAAAATTAAAAAATGCAATTTTTTTATATTTGAATTTAGTTCTTTTATATGACTTACTACGTCAACTGACACAATTTCACCCGCAACTGACGGGGTCGCAACTCTAAGAGAAGAGGCAAAATCACATATTGTAAAATCAGTTTCGTGCCCCACTGCTGACACAACCGGTTTAGAATTCTTAATAATTTCACGTGCAAGGCTTTCAGTGTTAAAGGGTTGCAAATCTTCAATCGACCCGCCACCACGCGCAATAATTATTACATCCACATCTTTTTGCTTGTCAAAATATTTTAACCCTTTAATAATTGTATTTTCAGCACCTTCACCCTGCACTCTCGCGGGGTAAACAATGATATTAAGATATGGGTTTCTTCTATGACTAACCGTCACAATATCATGCAAGACTGCCCCAGTTGGAGACGTAATAACGCCTATAGTTTTTATTTTGTCTGGTATCGGCTTTTTATATTTCTCATCAAAAACACCCTCAAATTCAAGTTTGTTTTTTAACTCAACAAAATTTTTAAATAACACCCCACTACCATACGGAACTATTGTTGTCACATACAAATTAAGTTTGCCAGATTTAGCATAAAACTTTAAAGCCCCGGTTATCATTACTTGGTCGCCTTCTTTTATACCACTACTACTTGCACCAAACATAACACACGGGATAAGTGCGTTTTCATCTTTTAAATTAAAATATAAATTACCTCTTACAAAAGAAAAATTTGATACTTCTCCGTACACCTTTATATACTGCAACAATTCTTCCGCATCAAAGATGTTTTTTATTATCTCATTTAGTTCACTTACACTTAATGCTTTTAACATATTTTTAACCTTTAAACATTTTGCTTAAATAATAACTTAAAGCAATTTTTAAATAAATTACTCTTTTACAACGACCTTTTTACTTAAAAACGCCAGCATCACACTGTACTAGTTTTTATAAATAGACGTCAACACGCCGTTGACAAAAGACGGGCTTTTGTCACTTGAATATTTTTTTGCAAGTCTTACAGCCTCGTTTATTACAAGCCCCATTTCCTCATTTAAAAAATCAATTTGAGCCATTGCACAAAGTATAATTGCGTGGTCTACCATGTAAATATCCTTTATTGTCATGGGAATACGAAGAGCGTCGCCAAATTTTTTTTCAAGAGAGTCAAAATTATCTTTTACGGCGTTAAACAAAGACAAAGAATAAGCCTTTTCTTCTTCATTTAATGGCTCAAAGTCTTCATCAACAACAAAGTCTTTTGAAAACAGATATTCAAATACTAATTTAAACCCGCAATCACGCGCTCTTGACCTACTCATATGTTTCCCCTTTTTTTAACATAAAAAGACCCTTGTTTTATAACAAGGGAAAATTTATTAATATTTTGCAAGTTCCTCTTTTGAAAACTCGACACCTAAGACGTGAATATTAATACTTTCAATCTTCGCACTTATCATGTTTGATATACCATTTTTAACATTTTCTTGTACACGATAAGCAACGTCAGCAACACTATATCCAAAAAACACCGTCAAATATATGTCGATAATTATATTTTTACTCTGAGTATAAGATACCTTTACACCCTCAAAGTAGTTGTTTGAAAAGAACCTTTTAAACCTACTTGCAAAGTTAGTGCAAAGGGATGCAACTCCACTTATTTCCTTTGCAGAAAGATTTATAATAGATAACATTATATTCTTCCCGCAATAAACTTTGCCGTCTTCATTTTTATCATATAGATTGCTATTATTGAACATATTTTACCCCTATTATTTATAGTAGTATATCACGTCAATAATATTTATGCAATTAAATTTTTATTGTACAGGAATAATTTTAATATAGTCGATATCTCTACCTGTTTTGCCCTGAATAATCTCAACAATTTGTGCAACTTCTGTCTCAGTTAACTCTGCACTCTTTACCATAACGTTAATATATGAAGAAGAATAATTTACAAATACATCACTAAATCCCTTTGCCTTAATCATTCCTTCCATATCACTTTCAAGAAGCATTGAGTCAAGTATTTCAGCAAGGTCTGCTTCTGCTTGCTCTTTTGCCTCAGCACTGCTAGTACTACTTGCAATTATTTGTTCATACCTATCGATTGCTTCATTTCTAGTGTTTGTCCTATCTAGTTTACTTGTCTCAAAAAATGACTCGGATGAATAGTCATATTCACTATTTGTTGGGGTCGTTGTTGCGGTATTATTAAGAATTATATTTAAAACTCCAGTTATTACAAGAAGTGCAACCATTGACACTAATACGATAATTTTTTTCTTTTTTGTTAACATAAATTTAACTCCTCCTTTAATTTCCTGCAAAAACTTCTATTTTAGAAGTGCTTAATTTAAACATTGCTTGTACAAGTTTTATTATCTCAAGTTTTATATTTGCGTTTTTTGCACCGCTTGACACAATGATAACTGACTCTGGCTCGGGCATTATCTCTTGTAATACTACCACCTCTTCTTTCCCATCTTGTGTCACTAGTATCGGGCTTTTAGTCTCAATTATTTCTCCCGTTTCAAGCGTTCTGATTTCAGTGTTATACGCAATTTCCTGTTTTATTCCTTCAGTAAAGTAAATCATAACGTGCGTCTCTCCTGCCCCTTCCATTGCACTTACTAATTCTTCCATTTCCGCTTTTAAACTTTCTTTATACATTTCAAAGACAGTGGTAGGAGTAAGGGTTGTCCCGTTATTAGTTTCTTCATTAGAACTAAATAGATTTGTAGTAGAAAAATAAACTAGCAAAATTATAGCAATAAAAAGAATAGTCAGAATAATATCTAAATGTTTAATCTTTTTTAGTTTTTCAAAAAAACCTTGAAATAACTTTTTTTTCTCTTTTTCCTCACTCATAAAAAATCACATTTTCCTTATCTATGTTTACCTCCTCTCTGATTATTGCTATAATCTTCGTATACTTATCTATATTCAAATTTTCGCTACTAAGAACTAAATTTGTTAAATCGACAAAAACAGTTTTTATCTCCGTTTTTTCTTCTTCGAAACTTGCGTCTATCGTAATATCCACCCCACCATATCCATTTTCTTCAAGACAGTTTTCAATGTCACGACTAAGTGCTTCAACAATGTTTTTTTGCGTATCAAGCACAAATTCACTATCAATTTCTATATTATTGAAAAGATTTGAAAAATTAATGTTATTTATATCAATATTTTTTAATGGGGATACAATAACTAGTACAGAAACAACAGCTACAATACTTTTGAGCAGTTTGTTTGTCTTCCCTTCTGGCAAAACAACTTCGATAAGAACACCAATTAAAACTATACAAATAATACTTAAAACCCAAATTGAAACTTGACTCATTTTTTAACCTCTTATAAAACTAAAAAACATTTGAACAACTCATAAGAAGTGACAAAGAAATTAAATACATAAAACTTGTTGCAAGCAAACATACAACCAACATATTAAGACTTTTTGAAACAGAAAAAAGAAAATTACTAATTTTGGCGTCTCCTAGAGGTTCAAGTATGGCAGATGTGAGTTTGAGTAGAAGTATAACAATAATTATCTTGATAAGAGGTGAAAAAACAACTGAGAAAAGCAGTAGTAAACCCGACACGCCAACTGCGTTTTTAATGAGCACACTACTCGCAAGAATAACGCTTACCCCGTCAGACAAATAAGAACCAAGAATAGGTATGTAACTTTTTATAGCAAACTTTGCAGTTTTAAGTGAAATTGAATCAATGCTAGATACCGTTAATCCCTGCAGAGTCAAAAAAGCAATAAAAATTGTAAAAACAATACCAACAACATAATTAAAAAAACTACTAAAAAACTTCGAAAATTTTTCAAGCCTTACATTATTTGATAAGTTACCTATGACCCCAAAAACGATGCTAAAAATGAACACTGGAATTAAAATTACGGTAAAAAGTTTTGTTATACTCGTTGAAAGTACCGCAAGTAACGGCTGAAAAGTCGATGCGGTGACCGCGTTTCCAAGAGCAACAATGAGGGTTAAAACTATTGGAAAGATAAGTTCCATTTGACTTTCTATTAAATTTATTGAGTTTGAGGCAGTCGTAAGTAAATCAAATATTATTTTTATTATTACAAGGGCAATGCTACTAAACGCAATAGTTGATATAAGCGTGCTAACGGACTTGTTTTTTTCATTACCTGACACCTGTAGCACAAGACTAGTTAGTAAAGACAAACAAATTATTATTGTTACATATGGCAAAAAGTCGGTTATATTTTTAAATAGCGTATCTAAAGCATAAGGGAAAAAACTATCGTACAAATTTGCATTTTCAGCGTTTAAAAAACTTTTTACAATATCTAAAAAACTATTTTCACCAACAAGCCCCTTTTCGTCTTCGTCTAAATTATTAATAATGTCATCTAACCCACTAAAATCAATATCACCTAGTTGATCTTCAACACTCTCATCAATTTCATCTTGTATAACACCCCGTATACTATCTTGTCCCGTTGTCGTCATGCGCGAAAAAGCAAAGGCATCTATTTTACTTGATGCAAAAAAACAAGATACAAATAAAACAAAAAAACAAAAAATTATCTTTTTTTTCACGGTAAAATCTCTATAATAACATCGAGTAGACTTGAAATAATAGGAAGTGCCAGACATAAAATTAAAATTTTCCCAGCAATTACAACCTTTTCACCAATGCTTGCATTTCCCGTATCAACACAAATGCCGTTTGCAAATTCTGTTAAAAATCCAACTCCGATTATTTTTATCATATTGGAAAAAAGTTCATAATTTAGGTTTGTTTTGTTAAAAATACTTAAAAAATACTCAAAAACTATTCTTAGTTCATCAACAATCATAAAAAGTATGACTATTGAGCCTGTTATCACTACAACAATATAAAATTCCGGGCGAATTTGTTTTATTATAAGAGCCACCACACAAGTAAGTAGTCCTATTCCAATAATTCTAAATATATCCATATTTACCTAATAAATCAAAAATAATTGTTTTACTGCGTTAAACAACTCATTTATCATATTTACCGCCATAAGTAAGACTATAATAACTCCCGCAAGCGTCGAAAAAGTTGCTATTTCGTCTTTACCAATATTTTTTAAAACTTGAGATACCACCGCAGTTAAAATGCCTATCGCGGCAATTTTTAAAATGATGCTGTAATCCATT
Source organism: uncultured Clostridia bacterium (assembly GCA_944381235.1). GTDB lineage: Bacteria > Bacillota > Clostridia > Christensenellales > UBA1242 > UBA7862. The sequence goes on along the minus strand of CALWKI010000068.1, from coordinate 32,373 downwards.
TTGCCCCCAAAATTTAAATAAAAATAATAACAAATGCAATGCCTAAAACAATAAAAAGTTTTAAATATAAGCCCGAAAATTTTTTGTTATCTAAAATAACTTTTTCCTTTATCTGTTCGTATTTTTTACTACTCTTCTCTAACCTTTCCATTTCCTCTTCCTTTGCCATGTTGCCTAGAACGCTAAATAAATCTATAACTTCAAACCGCTCACTTACGCTTAAAAAATTAAGTTCTTCGCTCATTTTAAATTCGTCAAGAGTAATTTTCCCACTTAGGTATTTTTGAAAACTTGACAAAAACAACTTAAATTCAAGGTTATAACTATTTTTAACTTTCCCCACTATTTCACCAAGTTTACTTTGACTGTAAGAAATGGATAGTTTGGTACTGTCAATAAAATCACAAAGATCGGTATAAAAAACTTTTCTACGCTTGTAATATCTTGAAATGAGAATTCCAACTGCTAAACAACAAGAAAAAACAGTAATTAGTAAAACAATTTTCATTAATAACTAATACACCTCATTCCCTCGTCATATATACCTTCAATCGTTCCGGGACCGTCTCTAGATGACAAAACTACAAAGCGAGAAAAAACCTTGTTTTTTAACACAGGCTCAAAATCCAATTTGTATTTTAGATCTTCAAGGTTACTTGCGTGAATTGAAGCAATTATGTTTACCCCCGAATTACTTGCGTTTAACACTGCGTTGTAATCTTGCTTGTTACATATTTCATCCGTTACAATTATGTCTGGTCTTAAACTTCTAATACCATTTTCAAAAGCATAGTCTTTGTTCGTTCCACTTAAAATATCAGCAAAATTTCCAACATCAAGAGTTGATACTCCGTTAAAGCAATTTGCAATTTCAAACCGTTCGTCTACAATTAAAACATTATAACAATAGTTTTTTTGCGATAAAGTATAAACAATATCCCTAATAAAAGTTGTTTTCCCACAGCCGGGAGGCGAAATAATAAGCGTATTTAAAAATCTACCATCAAATAAATAAGGTAGGACATTGGCACTACAGCCCTTTACTTCCCGTGGAATTCTAATTGTCAGACTATTAATATTTTTTAATGTTCTAAGTTCGTTTTTATCATACACTCCTTCTCCACTTAAACCTATTCTTATTCCGCCTTTTGTCGTTATAAACCCGTTTCTAATCTCATTTGAAAACGCATATACGGAATTTTCGCACGCCCGCTTAAAAATCTCATCAATTAAAGGCTTATCCGCACTCATTGCCTTTTCAATATTTCCAGTTAAACCTTCGCTTGACAAAAAGTAAGATTTATTTCCAATGCAAATGACAATCTTTTTGTTTAGCCTTAACCTTATTTCATTGATTTTATCAACAGGTGTCTTACCAATAATTCTTAAAAAATCAAACGGAAAAAGTTCTTCAAACATTCTTTTCTCCTTTATTCCCATTTATATTTTGCACCCTACAAAAAAAGGAATAAACGACAAAAAGACCAAAATTTTTACAATTTTTTCTTTATTTACTCTACCATATTTATACTTTTCTATACCCTCTACTTTATATTAAGCAAAAAAGTTATAAAAAAAGTGAGTTTGTTTAAATACAAACTCACAATTTTGATATTAAATTTTCAAGCAAAATAACGAAAGATACTAAAAACAATCTCTAGTCCGACAAACTCAATTTTCGAACTACACTCTTTCCATATAAGTCCCGGTTCTAGTATCAATTCTAATTCTATCGCCGTTATTCACAAAAAGTGGCACCTGAATAGTAAGCCCTGTTTCAAGTTTTGCAGGTTTTGTACCTGCTTTTGAAGTATCTCCTTGGATACCCGGTTCACACTCAACAATATTGAGTTCAACAAACATTGGAGGAAGAACAGAAAAAGCCTTTCCCTTATAGAACTGAATTGAGACCATCATATTTTCAATGACATATTTCATAGCCTCTTCTACTTGGTCATAATTAAGAGGAATTTGCTCATAAGTCTCCATATCCATAAAGTAATAAATTCCGCCCTCATTATAAAGATATTGCATCTCTTTTCTTTCAATTTTTGCCTCTTCAACCTTTTCAGTTGGGTTAAAAGTTCTCTCTAAGACCTGACCCGTCACGACATTTTTCATTTTAGTTCTAACAAAAGCAGCGCCCTTACCAGGTTTAACATGCTGGAAATCTACTACACTATACACGCTACCATCATATTCAAAAGTAACACCTTTTCTAAAATCACCTGCAGAAATCATTTGTTCTTCCCCTTTTCTTTTCTTACTACATTCTATATTGATATATTTTTTAATAAAAATCAAGCATTTTAACGAGTTTTAGTAAATTACAAGCATTTCTCCCGCCTAAAACACTACTATAAAGGGCAAAAAAGTATAAAAATTTAAAATTGCCCTAAAACTTTTTTAAAAAAATTATTAAAAAACACCCCTTTTTTGAAACACACCTCAGAAGTTGATATTTTAGGATATTTGCTTCATTTTTACCTTAAATTGTCCAAATAATAAATTATGATTGAACAACTAACCCCAACGTTAAGTGACTCCAAACCATTTTGCATTGGTATGGAAATAGTCTTAAATGCTCTGTCTTTTATCAAACTTGAAACACCATTCCCTTCATTTCCGACAGCAACACCAATGTTTGATATTTTATTTTTTATGCCAAAAAGATTTTCACCTTCCATACTCGCAACATAATATTTTAAGTTTTGTGCTAAAGCAAAACTTAAAAATTCGTTACAAGAAACAAACTTTTTTGCTTTTATTTTAAAAATTCCGCCCATTGAACTACGAATAACTTTTTGACTAAAAACATCAACACAATTTATTAAAAAAATATTTTTAAAACTTGTACCCGAGGCTGAACGGATAATTGTCCCAAGGTTACCAGGGTCTTGAATATGATCTAAAACAATAAAGTTATCTTTTACGTTAAGATTGCTACAAAGGTCTTTAATGCCCACAACACCAACTATTCCTTGTGGCGTCTTCGTATCACAAAGAAAGCATATAATATCCTCGCTTACGATATAATAAGTGTAATTTACCAAAAAAGAAAAATTATTTAAGTAATAATCTTTCTTTTTTTCACTAATTAAAGTAAACCTAAGGTCACATCCATTTGTCATAGCCTCCTCAATAAGTTTTATTCCCTCAATAAAAATGGTGTCCTTAGGTTCCTTTTTAATATTCAAAGTGTCAATAATAATTTTATTTTTTCTTGATCTAACTATCTCCACGCTAAATCCTCTAATTTAGAACTAAGCCTTAACTTCTTCAACAAGTTTTGCAAATGAAGCCTTATCATTAACTGCCATATCAGCCAAAATCTTACGATTCAGAGTAATATTCTTAACCTTTAAGCCATTAATAAATTTGCTATAACTAATACCATTTACTCTACAACCTGCGTTTATCCTCGTTATCCAAAGTCTACGCATATCTCTCTTTCTTAACTTTCTACCGATGTAAGCGTGCATAAGGCTTCTCATAAGTGCCTCATTTGCAACTCTCACAAGTCTATGTCTAGCACCCCAAAAACCTTTAGTTTGCTTTAAAATTGCTCTTTTATGTTTATTTTTGTTAACTGCTCTCTTAATTCTCATTTTGCCCTTCTCCTTTTAACCTTGAACTAGAGTCTTTATAGTTTTACTCTGTGCTTTACTTACATAGGTCGACTTCCTAAGATCTCTTTTATTTGCTGTAGTTTTCTTAGTCAAAATATGTCTTTTACCCTGTTTTGACCTTTTGATAAGTCCCGACTTTTTAACGTCAAATCTCTTTTTTGCTGCGCTATTACTTTTTTGTTTTGGCATAATATTATCTCCTTTTTCTTCCTATTTTTTTACTGGTGCAAGGACCATAAAAATGTTCCTCCCCATAATTTCTGGAGCCTTTTCAATCACCCCGTAGTCTTTAACAATCTCGTAAAAAGAATTCATAACCTCAATTCCCATCTCTGGTCTGGCTTGCTGTCTTCCTCTCATGCGAATGCTGACTTTTACTTTGTCACCACTTTCTAAAAATCTCTTTGCGTGGCGCGCCTTCACCTCAACATCGTGAGTATCGATTGTCATTGACAGTTGTACTTCTTTAATATCAACAGTCTTTTGCGCTTTTCTTTGTTCCTTAAGCCTCTTTGCTTGCTCAAACTTAAACTTTCCATAGTCTATAATTTTGCAGACTGGAGGGGTCGCCGTTGGAGAAATTAAAACTAAATCCAAATTTTGCTCCTGTGCGATACTAAGCGCTTCCCTACTTGACATTATTCCTAGTTGCTCATTATCGTTCCCTATAAGCCTAACTTGTGGAAATCTAATGTCCTCGTTTAATAATTGTTGATTTTTAATAGTAAATACCTCCTAATGTTTTTAACTATCCACAAAAAAAGTGGACGCAAAAAGTCCACTTTTAACAACCAAAAACTCGCTTGTTTAACCGTCTGAACGCGTTTGTTAAACGGTGAGAAGTGGAACTTCTTCTTTAAAACGACTAAATTTTATCACAATAAATATATGTCGTCAAGTGTTTTTTTAGAATATTTTTTTATCATCTCGTTCAACACTAATTTCTTTAATAAAGTCTTCTAGCTCCATATTGCCAAGATCACCTTGACTTCTACTTCTTACACAAATATTACCACTTTCCATTTCTTTTTCGCCTAAGATTAGCATATAAGGTATTTTTGCAAGTTGTGCTTCCCTTATCTTTTTACCTATTTTTTCATTTCTATCGTCAATTTCCACCCTAAAACCACACTTTTCAAGTTTTACACAAACCTCGCGAGCATAAGGTAAAATCGAATCGTTAATATTCATAATTTTTATTTGAACAGGAGATAGCCAAAGTGGAAAAGCACCTGCAAAATTTTCTGTTATTATTCCAATAAATCTGTCAACTGAGCCATAAATTACGCGGTGAATCATAACAGGCTCTTTTTTACTACCGTCCGCGTCGACATATTCAAGATTAAATCTCTTTGGAAGTTGCATATCAAGTTGAATAGTGCCACACTGCCACGTCCTACCTATCGCGTCCTTTATGTGAATATCAATTTTTGGACCATAAAACGCGCCATCACCCTCGTTTATAATGTAGGTTTTACCAAGTTTATTTAACGCATTCTTTAATTTATCCTCTGCCTCTCGCCACGTTTTTTCGTCACCTATATGGTCTTCTGGCATAGTTGAAATTTCAAGGTGATAAGTTAATCCAAAAGTAGTATAAATCTTATCAACTAAATTTAAAACATTTTGGACCTCGCTTTCAATTTGAGACGGCAACATAAAAATATGTGCGTCGTCTTGCGTAAAACTTCTCACCCTAAATAGACCGTGCAAAGTCCCACTTGCCTCATGCCTATGAACCTTACCAAGTTCACCAATTCTAAGTGGAAATTCTTTGTAAGAATGCATATTTTCTTTATAAAAAAGCATACAACCCGGACAATTCATAGGTTTTATTGCAAACTCTGTGTCTTCCATTTTAAATGTGTACATATTTTTCTTGTAGTGGTCCCAATGTCCCGAGAGTTTCCAAAGTGATTTATCCATTGCAATAGGTGTCTCTATTTCAATATAACCCGCCTTTTTATGCTCTTCTCTCCAAAAATCAATAAGCAGATTCTTTAAAACAACTCCTTTTGGCATATAAAAAGGCATACCTTGTGCATAGTCAGATATGAAAAACAAACCAAGGTCTTTACCAAGTTTTCTATGGTCTCTCTTTTTTGCCTCTTCAAGCATTTTTTCGTGCTCTTCAAGTTCCTCTTTGGTATCAAAACCATAGCAATAAACTCTTTCAAGCATCTTATTTTTTTCATCTCCTCGCCAATAAGCGCCACTTACTCTACTTATTTTAAATGCGAAATTTTTAAGTTCCCTTGAACTTTTAACGTGAGGTCCACGGCACAAATCACACCAGTCGTCACCTAGAGTATAAATTGAAATAATTTCTTTGTCGTCTAAATCATTAATTAATTCAAGTTTATAAGGATTGTCTTTAAAAATTTCAAGCGCCTCTTTCTTACTTACCTCTCGCCTCTCAAATGGTTCATCAAGAGATATAATTCTTTTCATTTCTTTTTCAATTTTTTTAAAATCTTCAGGCGTAATTGACTGTTCTAAATCAAAATCGTAGTAGAATCCGTCACTAATTGCAGGACCTATTGTATTGTGAACATTCTTAAATAACTTGTCAACAGCCTTTGCAAGTACGTGACTGCAACTATGTCTATACATTTCTAATTTTTCTTTTTCCATTTTTCTCTCCTTTATTAATAAAAAACGCCCATTAACAAAGACAAAGTCTTGTTAAAGGACGAAAACAAACTTTTCCGCGGTTCCACCTTTATTGCTAAAATTTTAGCCACTTTATATTCAGTTTGTTCAAAACCTGTGGTTTCGTCATTAGATATTTCTTTTTCGCGACTTCCAGCCAAACGATCGCCTTCTCTGGTAAAGACCTTCTCTACGCTACTTGTCAGGTTACTATATAATCATTATATATCTAAAAAAAATAAAGTCAATGATTTTATTTACAAATTTCAATGCGTGACGCAAAATAATTGTATAACTTTTTAATTAGACTTTCTTTAATATCATCGTCATAATGAAAAATAATTTTTTCTGGGTTAAGCGCAATTAAGGTAGTTAGTAAATTTGTGTCGTCGTACACAATATTTTTTTCAACCATAAAATCATTAATGCTCTTGCCCTCTAAATCACAAAGGAGATAACAATCTTTTTTTGAAAAAACGTTGACTGCATAACATCTATGCTCAAGGTTACTTATTAAAAACTTTATAAGTTCAAGAAAACTTTCTTCACAAACAATGTACATTACGTTTTCGTTTGCAAGACTTATAAGCTCGTCCCATTTAGATTTTAAAAATTTTAACGCAAAATTAATAAATGAATCAAAATATAATGTGTTTTTAAACCTTAAATTCTCTAAAATAACCTCTTTATCAAGATCACTATCGAAACAAAATAGTGCCTCTAAAAAGACCTTCATATTGTCACTTTTAACTTTATCAAAATCGAGTTTATTTAAAATGTAATCTCGTTTATAGAAAAGCAAAATAATTTCAGCAATTTTTTCTTTTAAAAATAAAAATGCATCTTTTTTGTCTTTTTCCTGTACAGCAATAAGTACTGCGTAGCAATTTAGACATAGAACGCTTACCACTATGCCTTGTCTATTTTTTATATAATCAAAGATTTTTGCTTTAAAACCTTCTGCTTGTGTCTCATTTTCAAAATAGATACAAAATTCAACCATAAAATTATAACCTATCACTATTTTATGCAGTAAAAAAAGTAATACTCACCAAAAACTAAAATTTTAATTGTAATTTTGTAGCAAAATTTAGAATATTTTATCTTGAAGTTGTTTTTACTTATAAAACTTTATAGACTTAATACCAAACTAAAGTTTAAATATTAAATTTTCTAAACACAATTATAGCAACCAACCTTTAAATAGTAAAAGAGATAGTAAAGTATATTTTCTACTATCTCCCATTTTTTAATCGTTTAGGCTTTATAAAGCCTTTTATCCTCATTTAACTTTTTAACTACCATTTTATAATTTCACTTCATTAATGGGAACAAAACGACATCTCTAACCGATTCCTGATTTGTAAGCATACACATCATTCTATCAACCCCAAAACCAAGCCCAGAAATTGGAGGCATACCATGCTCCATAGCATTCAAGAAATCTTCGTCAAGTTCCATAGCCTCGTCATCACCATTTTGCCTTGCGCGGGCCTGTTCTTCAAGTGCTTCTCTTTGGACAACTGGGTCAACAAGTTCAGAGTAAGCCTTGCAAATCTCGTCTCCGCAAACAAGAATTTGAAACATATCAATCCTTCTATTATCCTCATCATTACGCCTTGCAAGTGGCACAAGACAAGCCGGATAATTATATAGAATTGTAGGTTCAATTATATTATCCCTAATTTTTCTCTTATAAATATAGTCTATAACACCACCAACAGTTTTGCACTCCTCAAAGTCTTCCATAGAAAACAACTTTGTCTTCACAACAGCCTTTTTGAGTTCAATTACATTAGTATAATCAAGCACATTAAACCCTAAAATCTCGTTTATGGTGTCAGTGTAGTTAATCCTCTTAAATTCCTTTGAAAAATCTAGTGTATGTCCTTTAAACTCTAAAGTCAAATTACCATCGTTTATACAACTTATTGCATCTCGTAAAAATTTAGAAAAGAATTTTATATTGTCCTCAAAATTCCAATACGCCGCATACCACTCAACCATAGTAAACTCTTGCAAGTGACTTGTGTCCATACCTTCATTTCTAAAGCACTTCGCGACCTCAAAAACCCTATCAAAACCTCCTGCAATAAGATGTTTTAGATAAACCTCTGGAGCAATTCTTAAATTACAAATCTTGTTAAGCGCATTATGCTTTGTAAAAAAAGGTTTTGCACTCGCACCACATACCGCACTTTGAAGAATTGGCGTTTCAACCTCAACAAATCCATTTTCCTCAAGAAAGCGTCTAATAAATGACAAAAATTTACTTCTTTTTAAGAAGATTGTCCTACTTTCCTCGTTACTAACAAGGTCCATACATCTTTCCCTATACCTTTGGTCAAGGTTGGTTAAACCGTGGTATTTTTCAGGTAGAGGCAAAATTGCCTTTGATAAAAGTTCATAACTATGAGTTCTAACAGTCTTTTCCCCGGTATGAGTGGTGTACAACTCCCCTTCAACACCAATAAAGTCGCCAATGTCAACCATAGACTTAAAGAAAGCATACTTTTCTTCGTCAATTTCGTTTCGACTAATACTTATTTGAAGCCTCGCATTAATGTCTTCAATCGCAAAAAAACTAAGTTTGCCCATAATTCTCCTAAAAGTAATTCTTCCGCAAACTCTTACCTTTTCGCCGTCATTCAAATTTTTTGCTTCAATCAACGTATGCGTTCTATTATAACTATCTTTGTAAACAATGACCCCTTGTTCTTTTAACTCTCTAACCTTGTTCTTCCTTATGTCAATCTCGCTAGATAGGTTTTCCATTATTTACTTCCTTTGTCCTTATCAATTTTTTGCTTTGCTTCTTCCTCGTCCATAAGTTTGTTATAGACTTCAAACACTTTGTCTATCACGTCAATGTCGGAAACAAGGTTTAAATAATCTCCGTCTTCCTCGTCCTCACCTTCAACTATTTCAAAAACAAGTGCTTCATCTTCACCTATGCCTTCCATTTGCTCAATAGGTTTTAGGATAGCATATATCTTTTCCTCCACTGGAATAAGTGCTATCTGCTCAAATTTTACTTCTTCTCCCTTTTCATTAAAAAGTGAAATTGGGCTAACATCATCTTCGTCAAAAAGGCGTTCTATAGGACTTTTTTCTTCTTCACTCATTTTTATTACTCCTTTATTTTTTCGAATTTAAATAATCTTGCAAAATTATTGTTGCGGAAAGTTTATCAATGTACTTTTTTCTCTCTTCCCATTTAATGCCTCGACTTGCTAAAATCTCATCAGCCTCAACACTTGTAAGTCTTTCGTCAACAAAAGTAATCTTGATGTGAGTGATCTCCTCAAGTTGTCTCGCAAACTCTCGGGTGGCAAGTGCCCTCTCACCTTCACTTCCATCCATGTTTAAAGGTAAACCTATAATCACTTCATCGACCTCTTGAGTTTTAATAAGGTTTGATAAATATTCAAGGTCTTTTGTCTTTTCTACTCGCGTATAGGTCTCAAACGGGCTTGCAATTATGTTAAGCAAATCGCTAAACGCAATCCCAATCCTCACCTCTCCGTAATCAAGCGCCATTTTCCTTTTCAATTTTAACCCTTAAACTCCTCAACAATACTGCTTGCACAAATAGTTTAACACAAACATTTAAATTTTAAAAGTGTTTTTTCTACTTTTGTTTATCTTCTATAAAAAAGTCGCTGAAGCCTACCATATGACCAAGAAATTTTTTAACTAATAAATAATATGAGTTGTTACTAATTTTACTCCGTCTTGTCTTGCACATACTAAGACCATAGAAGAAAAAGGGTGACTAATAACAAAATAAGAAATCACACGCGTTTACAAATACATTCTTATTAAATTTACAGGCAAACGTGCGACCGCGCGAGACGTCGCCTCTCTTCCACCTCGCGCGACCGCACTCTAATACTACATTTCCTATTAAGTATTCTTAACACCGCCCTATCGATCGCCCACTAAAACAAATTCTATTTACTATTTCGAACCGCACTCTCTTACTCGCCTACATATATAAAATCAACCATATACTTTAAACACACTTCCACTTAACAACCTAAAATAAATTAACATTGCACTCAATAAGAAGTAAAACAAAACTACAAAAAATTAATTTACTTTTCCCTTTCCTATTAAATCGGTCTAGGCTCTCCGTCAACATACTCCCAATTTACATTAAGTCCCCAATAAACCGGACAATCGGAATAATTCCAACTTGAATTCCACCCACTAGGACGACTTGCCACTTCACAATAAATAGTCAAATTAGAGCAAAATCTAAATACCTCGTTTCCTATACTCGTGACAGTGCTAGGTATTGTTATACTTGTAAGCCCTGTGCAATTATAAAATGCTCGCTCTCCTATACTGATAAGCTCACTTCTCTCTTTAAAGGTTACTGTAGTAAGCCCTGTGCAACCACTAAATGCATTACTACCTATACTCGTAACACTGCTTGGTATTGTTATACTTGCAATATTATCATTATTATAAAAAGCATATTCATATATTTGATAACTACTACCTGTATAGTCAGTAAAAATCTCCTTCACCCTCTCAACACTAGGGAGAGTTAAATTTGTATTATTCCCTAAATAGGCTAACAGGTACATAACGTTGTCATTTAAGTAGAAAATATAATCTCCTACTTTTTGTTGTATTAAAGGTGTATCTAAACTTGTGTATACATAGTCAGCATAAAATCCTACGTAACCATTACTACTACTTCCCGCTGTTATCTCTAGACTGCTTAAGTTAATTACTTCAACAAGTTTGTAGCATTGATAAAATGCATTTCTTGCTATACTCGTAACACTCTCTGGTATTGTTATAGAGGTTAGGCTACTACAATATTCAAATGCATAACTTCCTATACTTGTGAGCATTGAGTTTTCTCCAAAGTCTACACTCTCAAGACTACTACAATCTCTAAATGCATAAGATCCTATTGTAGTTACACTGCTTGGTATTGTAATAGAGGTAAGACTACTGCAATCTTCAAATGCATAATATCCTATACTCGTAAGCTGACTTCCTTCTTCAAAGGTTACTGTGGTGAGCCCTTTGCAACCACTAAATGCATCACTTCCTATACTTGTGACACTGCTTGGTATTGCTATACTTGTGAGACTATTGCAATAACGAAATGCATCACTTCCTATACTGACAAGTTCACTTCCCTCTTCAAAAGTTACTGTTGTGAGACCTGTGCAATCAGAAAACGCATCACTTCCTATACTCGTGACTGAACTAGAAATTGTTATACTCGTAATATTAGATTTTTCGTAAAAAGCATAGTCATTTATAACATAAGTTTGTCCGCCCTCTAAAGTAGGTAAAACTATCTCTGTATAACTTCCTAAATAATTTATTAAATAGTGATTACCCGCTAAATCTTTGTACATTACAAATTCTTTATTTTCGCCTAATGTATAGATTCCACTTTTTTCACTCTTTTTTATTTCAATTGCATAATATCCAGCGTAACCATTACTAGTACTTCCAGCCCAAATATTAAGACTACTTAAGTTATAAACTTCAACGAGTCGGTAGCAATCAGAAAATGCACCACTTCCTATACTAACAAGCTCATCTCCCTCTTCAAAGGTTACTGTTGTAAGACTATCACAACTAAGAAATGCCTTATCTCCTATACTCGCAACACTGTTTGGGATTGTAACTGAAGTAAAATTGCAATGTCTAAATGCATAACTTGGTATTGAAGTAATATCTTCTGAAATTTTAAGCGCTGTAACAGCTTTTCCATTAATATATAAAGTCACACTTTGATTTGTCCCGTATAGTGGTCGTGCATAATCATTGCCATATGAAATATTTAGATAACTTGTGAGATTATCAATATGTAATTCTTGTATATTAGTGCAATAATAAAAGGCACCACTTCCTATACTTGTGACACTGCTTGGTATTGTTATACTTGTGAGACCTGTGCAACCATAAAATGCATCATCTCCTATACTTTTAAGCTCACTTCCCTCTTCAAAGGTTACGGTGGTAAGTCCTGTGCAAACATAAAATGCATCATCTCCTATACTCGAAAGCTTGCTTCCCTCTTCAAAGGTTACGGTGGTAAGCCCTCTGCAATAAGAAAATGCCCAACTTCCTATACTCGTAACCCCACTTGGGATTGTTATACTTGTGAGCCCTGTGCAATTATAAAATGCACGCTCTCCTATACTCGTAACACCGCTCGGTATTGTTATACTTGTAATATTAGATTTTTCGTAAAAAGCATAATCATATATACTATAAGTTTGTCCGTCCACTAAAGTAGGTAAAACTATCTCTATATCACTTCCTACATAATTTACTAAATAGTGATTACCCGCTAAATCTTTATACATTATAAATTCGTTATTTTCGCCTAGATTATAATAACCACTTTTTTCATTCGTTTTTATTTCAATTGCATAGTATCCAACGTAACCATTATCATAACTCCCAGCAACGATATCAAGACTACTTAAGTTATACACTTCAGCAAGTTGGTAGCAACCATAAAATGCATTATATCCTATACTCGTGATAGTGCTAGGTATTGTAACTGAAGTAAAATTGCAATTATAAAATGCATAATCTGGTATTGAAATAATGCCTTCTGAAATTTTAAGCGCTATAACAGCTTCTCCATTAATATACAAAGTCACACTTTGATCTGCCACGTATAGTGGTCGTGCATAATTATCGGCATATGAAATATTTAGATAACTTGTCAGATTATCAATATATAGTTCTTGTATATTGTCGCAATTATAAAATGCTCGCTCTCCTATACTCGTAATACCGCTTGGGATTGATATACTTGTGAGACTCTCGCAATTATAAAATGCTCGCTCTCCTATACTGACAAGTTCACTTCTCTCTTTAAAGGTTACTGTAGTAAGCCCTGTGCAACCACTAAATGCATAACGACCTATACTCGTAACACCGCTCGGTATTGTTATACTTGTGAGACTACTGCAACCACTAAATGCATAACCTCCTATACTCGTAACGCCGCTTGGTATTGTTATACTTGTAAGCCCTGTGCAACCATAAAATGTCTCACTTTCTATACTCGAAAGCCCGCTTCCCTCTTCAAAGGTTACTGTTGTAAGCCCTGTGCAACCACTAAATGCATAACTCCCTATACTCGTGACAGTGCTAGGTATTGTTATACTTGTAAGCCCTGTGCAATAAAAAAATGCTCGCTCTCCTATACTCATAACACTACTAGGTATTGTTATACTCGTGAGCCCTATGCAACTATTAAATGCATCACTTCCAATAATTTTACATTTGGAGTTAATACTAAAAGTTTCAAAGACTGTTGTTTTTGTGTCTGCTAAATAAAGATACGGATTACTTTCGTTTCCAAGATATAGCCCATTATCCCATTCATTATATTGCAAGTTATCGCAACCATCAAACACATTTTCTCCTATGCTCGCAACAGAACTAGGTATTGTTATACTTGTGACTCTACTGCAATAAAAAAATGCATAATTTCCTATATTCATGACTCCCTCTGGTATTGTAATAGTTGTAAGCCTTCCGCAATATTGAAACGAATAATCTCCTACACTATGAAGATTTTGTGGAAGTAAGATTGTTGTAAGTGCACTTGAGGTTGAATAGGTTCCACTAAATGCGTTTGCTGGTAAGTCTACAACGTCGTGAGATACTATTGCATTGGTGATTGTATTTAGTGGTGCGTTTGCAAAGTCAGAATTAAGTACGTTTGGGGTTAGGAATACTGAATAAAGGGTAAAGACATTTTCAGTTGGCACGTCGTACCAAATTGGGTTTTCTTCCGTTGAGACGTAATATCTTTTGTCCGTCTCACTAAAAATGAGATTTGGGTCCTCTGGAGTCTCTTGGACATCAATGAAAGCCGGGTTGGTTGAGAAAAAGTAAAATTCCCCGCCGTTCTCGTTTGTTATTTCGTCTAAGTTTGTTACCTCGCCGTCAGTGACCTCTGGCACAATGCCGTCAAGGCGGAACTTATCCTTTTCCTCGTTTAAAACTACTTTTGTAGTGGTGTTATTTACCTCGCTTCCCTCGTGACGTGCAAACGTCAAAATTATGTTTGGCGCCTCTTCTTGCACCTCATAGTCGACGTTTAAATCTTCATAATATTTTTTATTGACCGCGTCGACAACAACAAAAATTGTGAGTACCGCAAAAATACCCATAACGACAAGTAGTAAAATTGACGTAAGTAAATTTTTTTTAACTTTTCCCATAGTACACAAAACCCCTTATCTTTAGTTTTTATTGTTTTAATAAAAATTATGAAAACCTTTCCAGCCCTAAACAAAAATTTTTTAGATTTTTCTTTATACAACAAAGTTCCAAATTTATTCTATTAAAATTTTATTAATAAGTCAAATAATTTTTAAAAAAAATAAAAAAAGACCTCAATAAGAAGTCTTTAATCTAAAAAATCGATAAAACTTACAATTTTTCAAGAAGTTTTAGGTCAATTTTGCCCATATTATCAACCTTGATTACTTCGACTTTGACGGTATCGCCAATATTTACAACGTCGGTAACCTTTTCAACTCTCTTATCTGATAGTTTTGAAATGTGTATCATCCCGTCTTTAGTTGGTGAAAGTTCAACAAATGCACCAAATTGCATAATTCTAATCACTTTACCAACAAAAACCTGTCCTTTTTCAATGTCATCAACAATGGTATGAATAATCTCTTTTGCTCTTTCTGACATTGCATTATCAGTTGACGCAATCCAAACCTTTCCGTCGTCGTCAATGTCAATTTTAACACCAGTTTCCTCAATAATCTTATTAATTGTCTTACCTCCAGCACCGATAACGTCACCAATTTTACTTGGATCAATGTTGAAACTAATAATTTTAGGAGCATATTTACTAAGATTTTCTCTTGGTTTATCGATTGTCTTAAGCATAATCCCCAAAATATGCATTCTGCCTTCTCTTGCTTGGTTTAATGCCGTAGTTAGAATATTTTTGTCGATGCCCTTAATC
The DNA here is from genome assembly GCA_944381235.1 of uncultured Clostridia bacterium. Taxonomy (GTDB): domain Bacteria; phylum Bacillota; class Clostridia; order Christensenellales; family UBA1242; genus UBA7862. The sequence goes on along the minus strand of CALWKI010000068.1, from coordinate 17,100 downwards.
TTAATATCCATTTGAATTGCGGTAATACCCTTTTCAGTCCCCGCAACCTTAAAGTCCATATCCCCGAGAAAATCTTCCATTCCTTGAATATCACTTAAAACAGCAACTTTATTACTCTCTGTATCTTTAATAAGTCCCATAGCTATGCCCGCAACTGGCGCCTTAATCTTAACACCTGCATCCATAAGTGAAAGGGTCGAACCACAAACACTTGCCATTGAAGAAGAGCCATTTGAACTCAAAACCTCGCTAACAAGTCTAAGAGTATAAGGAAACTCCTCCTCGCTTGGAATAACCGCCTCAAGTGCCCTTTCAGCAAGTGCACCGTGACCGATTTCTCTTCTTCCTGGACTCTTTAAAGGTCTTGCCTCACCCGTCGCATATGGTGGCATATTATATTGGTGTATATACCTTTTGTTATCTATGTCGTCAAGCCCATCTAATTTTTGCCCTTCGCCCAAAGTCCCAAGTGTGCAACAATTCAAAACCTGAGTTTGACCACGAGTAAACACAGCGCTACCATGAACTCGAGGAAGCACTCCTACCTCACACCAAATAGGGCGAATCTCTTTTAAACTCCTCCCATCTGGACGAACGCCTTTATTTAAAATCTTGTTTCTAACTTTTTCTTTTGTCATTTTATACAAGACTTCACTTATCATACTCTCGCTATCAGGGAAAATTTCTTTAAAGTGTTCCTGAGTGTCATTTTCGACTTCTTCTTGTCTTGCCTGTCTTGTCTCTCTATCAAAAGTATCAAGGGCAAAGTCAAGTTTACTATTTGCATATTTTCTTACTTCTTTATCAATGTCATCAGTTGGTTTAAAGATAACTATATCGCTTCTCTTTTCTTTTCCGATCTTTTTTACAATGTCTTCTTGAAACTCAACAAGTTTTTTTATTTCTTCATGTGCAAACATAATTGCGTCAAGCATTTTTTGCTCACTCACCTCATGCGCACCCGCTTCAACCATAAGTATTGCTTCTTTTGTACCACTAACGGTCACATGCATATCGCTTCTTTCATTTTCTTCAGATGTAGGGTTTATGATAAATTTATCTCCAATGCTACCTACCACCACACTCCCCGTTGGACCTGCAAAAGGAATATCAGATATACTAAGTGCAACAGAAGACGCAATCATTGCAAGAGGCTCTGGCGCAACATCTGGGTCAACAGAAAGCGCAGTACAGACAACCGCAACATCATTATAAAAACCTTTTGGAAAAAGTGGTCTAAGTGGTCTATCAATAAGACGCGAAGTCAAAATTGCCTTGTCACTAGCCTTACCTTCTCTTTTTTTAAATCCACCCGGGATTTTTCCTACCGAATACATTTTTTCTTCAAAGTCAACACCTAAAGGAAAAAAATCAATTCCATCCCTTGGCGTTTCAGACATAGTAACAGCACACTGTACAATAGTCTCTCCACATTGTACCCAACATGTACCATTTGCCTGCTCACTATACTTACCAGTCCTAACAATTAACTTTCTTCCACCAACCTCAGTTTCAAAAACACTTTCCATTTCAATCTCCTAAATTAACTAATTCCTAAAAATTCAAAAATCGACATTAAATTTCAAAAAAAACGAGCAAAAAACTTTTCTTGCTTTTTACTCGCCGTAAATTGCATTATCTTATCCCGAGTGTTTTCTTTAATTCTCTGTACTTTGCAATGTCTTCTCTCTCAAGATAATTTAGGAGCCCTTTTCTTTGTCCTACAAGTTTCAAAAGCCCTCTCCTTGAATGATTGTCCTGTGGATTTTGTTTCAAATGGTCAGTTAAATGATTAATTCTCTCAGTAAGTAGCGCAATTTGAACTTCAGTCGAACCAGTATCTTTCTCATTCCTTGCAAATTTCTTGATAATCTCTTGTTTCTTTTCTTTTTCCATTTTTTTCTCCTTTATTTTTAACCCCTAACGACCCAAGCATACGTTAAGTACTTTGACAACATTTTGCGGAGTATCGCGTAAACCTAGCCGTAGGTTTATATTATGATAATGTAACGAATATAATTTGTCAACTAAAAAATTTGTCGAATTTTAAATTATTTTGCGGTAACGTAATTTTTATTTTTACGCATCTAAAATGTATTTTATTTCCTATAAGCAGTAAAATTATTGCCAAGAACAACAAATGTATTCTAAAAAACTAAGTTTAAAAATACACACATTTAATAATCACCATTGTATACAAATGGAACACATTCATTTCCTTGCCTAAAGATTTCCCCTACGATTGACTTATTGCTTTCAACAGATTTCGCATAGATTTTATCTATATCGTAGCCTACATTTTCCTTGTATTCATTTGCTAAATTTTCACTTGACGCATTCCACAATTCTTTTGTAAACTTTAGTCTATCTGACTGAGTAAAAATTTTATTAATTTGCTCATTTTCTCTAATCAACTTAACTGCCTTATTTAAATTCTTTGAGCCAAAGTAAAATTCGCTTTCATATTTGTTTTTAAATATTTCGTCGTTAAATCTTAGTTTTTCTACATCTTGATTTGCAACACAACTAAATGTAGGTATTACTTTTTCAACAATCCCGCTACCATTAATTTTATACACATGGGAGTTTAAATTGTCCTTTGTATCAAAAGTAGAAATTTTAATTAACCTTGATTTTAGCAAATCAATTAAAGCATTATCATCAAAAAACCCAGCAAAATCACTAAACTCATCGGCAAATATCTTATCTACAGGTCTATTTCCCGGTTTAAGTCTCCTATTTTTAACAATTTGTTTTAAAATAAAATATTTTTCACTTAAGAAAGGAGTAACCATAAAATCATCTTTAAGTAAAGGTAAAATATGTTTTTCATTTTGATAATTATGAAAATCATAAGCAGAAAGAAAATTTAAGTAAAGATCATTTAATTTTAAATTATCTCCATTTCTCTTTAAAACCTTTTCTGTTGCAGTGCAACCCGGATTTGCTAGATCGCTTAAAATAACCCCACCTTTCCCATTTTCCAGATCTACTGGAAGTATTTTTGGCACTGTAAAACCTAAATTTTTGTGCAATAAATTTTGCATTATATTTATATCATTTTGAGGCTTTTCCCCTTCAAAAAACAAGTAAGTTTTATTATCTTTGAAGGTATAAACACCCTTATTGGGAATACTTTTATGTCCATTAATGTAATGCTCTAATACCGAATATTTTAGACCCTTGTCTGTGCAACTACCTCTATTTTCTTTTAATATTTCCTCTAACATAATATCCCCCCTTATTGCATTAGAAGTTCGCTAACTTCACTCTTATTTTCCTTTACAGCCTCAATGTAATTTTTATTTATATGATAGTTAGTTTTATATTCATATTCTTCCGCAAGAGTTTTAATATCAACATTGTTTAACTGTTCAGCAAATGCTTTTCTTTCGCTATACGGAAAAACTTCCTTTAAAATTTCATTTTCCTTTATTCTCTTTACTGCGGTTTTTAATTTTGTTGGATGTTTTGAAAACTCAGTTTCATACCATATATTAGAAAGTTTTATCTTGGAGTCATAATTGTTATACCCTCCACTAAGACCTACAACATCACTTATAAAATTATTCATGTCAAAGAAAAACGCCGATGCCGTAAGGTCATTTACAGAGTCAAAAGTAGACATTCTTGCAAGTCTAGCCTTTGCAAAATTAACTACCGCCTTGTCAGTAAATCCATTTATAATCCATTCATTTTCCTTTGTAAAGATTGCATGAGGGATATTTTTTTCACCTTCAGTAGAAAAATATTCCTCGTTTTTTGTTGCCTTTGACATCTTTTCCTTAAGAAAAGCACAAAAAATATCAAGATGCTTTGCAAAGTACTCTAATAAACTTTCTTGAAGATGATCGTATGTTCTCCAAAACAAATGGTCTCCCTCTAAAATAACACATGGATTATTATTTAAAAATTCAATAAGAAATGGGTCTTTAATATTACCTTTTGTCATGTCACTCATTAACATTTCACGTTTTCCATCATCTGATTCGATTGGAAGTAGTTCTGGATAAATTAAATTTAGTTTTTCAAAAAGAAGACTTTGAGTTATGTTCATGTCTTCTTGCTTTTTATAATCTCTTGGTCTAATTATGTACTTACTACCGTCATTTAATGTTATTGGAAAAATATCTTCTCCATATAGCGCATACTCATTATAACTTTCACCATACTCTTTGCCAAACATTTCAGAAAAAACTTTTGGCAGCACATCTAGTCTAACATTGTCTCTTAGTGTTTCATTTACATCTATATAGTGGTTTAAAACCGAAAATTTTAAACCGTTCTTTGTCATATCATGCTTACATTCTTTGATAATTTCACTTAACATTTTAAAACCTACCTTGATAAACTTTCACTTATAAAATCAACTTGGCGAGACACAGCGTCGACATATTTATCATTTATTTTCATTCCCGTCTTTGCATAAAATCTATTTGCCAAATCTTTCACATTTTCAGACTGTAAATTGTTTGCTATGTCAGATAACTCACGGCGAGACACAACTTGTCCTACGGTATTTTTTTCTTTTATCATACGAATAGCCTGAGGACAAGTTAGAGGATCTATAAATAATTCGGTATCATACTTTAACTTGTGTCTCTCTCCCTTTATTACAGCGTCAAGTGTTTTACTATCTGAACTATTTTTTATAGGCAAAACTCTATCTACAATTCCACTGGCATTATCCATTTTATATAGCGAATCAAGTTTATTTGTTACGTCAAAAGTTGCCAGTTTAGCAACCCTTATTTTTATTAAATCTTTTAGTGCTTCTCCAGAAAAGAAAGTTGAAGCATTTTCGCTTACTGGTGAAAACAAAATGTCAACCGGTCTTTTCCCGTCTAGAGCAATGTTGCTCAAAATTAGTTTTACATTTAAATTTTCTTTCTTACTCTCCGTTAAATTTTCGGCTTTCGACAAACTATTAAGTAAAGATGTTTTATAATAGCCATTATTCAAATAGTAATGAAAAACTTTTGCCTTTTTAATTTCTTCGATGTCTTTAGCCGTTGGTACATTTATCACACCAGATACGATAGTCTTTTTCCAGTTATTTGAGTAAATAGGTAAAATGTCTGGGGAGTATAATCCTAATTTTTCGCAAATTAAACTATACATTACATTTGCATCACACTCTAATTTACTCACTTCTTTTATACCAACATCAAAATCGCTTGGTAATGCACCTTGAGGTTTTAAATCACTATATTCTTTTATATAATGGCGTAATACTAGTAAATTAAGACCTTCTATCTTATTATTTTCTTGCATTTTTTCTCCTAAAATATTAATAACTTGACTTTTTAAATCGATTTTTTTAATTTTTTGTGCCAATTAAAGTATCATATCTGATATTTCTTTCATTTGAGATTTTACAAGGCTAACATAATTTTTATCTACTTTATATCTTGTATTTTCCTCAAATTGATTTACTCTATCTTCTAAATTTATGATTTTAAAATCTCTTTTTATAAGAGATAATTCTTTCTTTAACCCTACACCTCGTCTATTATTTACACTACTATTAATTTCTCCAACTGTATCTTCTAAGTTTAAAGGTTTTTCAGAAAATTCTGATTGGTATTTTTTTATAATCTTACCTTTTTTTGCGTCTAAAATTTGCTTAGGGCTCACTCCACTTGACTGAGGGATTATTCTTGAAACTTCAACATTATTATTTAAATCATATAACGCGGTAGATAAGTCATTATTTGCGTCAAATGTCGCAAGTTTTACAAGCCTTGATACAGTAAGTTGTTCTAAAGCTTTATCCGAAAAGAAATCAATAATTCTATTGTGATTATTAACAAAGATTGCATCAATAGGTCTTTTACCTGGCTCAGTCTCGCGAATTCTTTTTATTTGTTTTTCCAAAAAGAAATTTCTTATCTTATCATTTTCATCTATGTTTTTTGCCATTTTGAGGTCTGGGATATACAAACTTTCGTTCATTTTTTTATGATAGTCCCTCGCAAGAATTGTAGTGTCTATTAAATCATCTTGTCTTATTTTTAAAAAACTATTTACAAGAGTATTGAATAAACTCTTTTCGTCACGAGATAAATCTGTTCTAAGCATTCCTGTCGTGCCATTCTCAAAATCAATAGGCATATAATCTGGTGCGTCAAAGCGAAGATATTTGTATAGGATATTTTGTAAAATATCTGCGTCTGATTTTTCTTTAGTTTGTTCTCTTATACAGCACTTTGTTCCGTCATTTAAAGTAAGCATATGTATGCTTTTAACACTTTGTTTATCATTAACATAGTGGTTTAACACAGAATATTTTAAACCTAGACTTGTTATAGAATTTTTATTCTCTTTTAAAATTTCTTTAATCATATCTAGTTCTCTCTCCATCAAAACTATCTTGTAAGTTCATTTGCCACTTCATCAATTTTGGAACTCACAAAACTTGAATACTTCTTGCTTATCTCATAACCAGAATTTTTGTCTAAATATTCTTTCTCGTATTCTTTGGTAGAAATATTGCCTAATCTTTTTCCAAGTTCATTTAAACCTTTATTTGAAAATGCATCTTGTATAATCTCATTTTCCTTCATGCACCTAATAATTTCTTTTAAAGGTAATGCCTTTTTTGAAAATTCACTTTGGTATTTGTCTACAATTTTACTAGTGTCCTTGTCACAAATTTGAGCATAAATTGTCATTCTATCAATATTATTGTAGATTGGAAATACGTCTGTAACCCTATGAGTATTTTTATCAATATAATACAAGTTTGCACTTGGCAATAAACTTTTGTCATATGTCACAATTCTAGCAACGCGCGATTTAATTATGTCTTTTATCGCCTTCTTTTCAAAATATTCACTAAAAAATCCTTTATATTTATCATTTAAAAATTCGTCAGCTGGCTTCGTCCCCTCTTCTTTAGACAAAATACCTCTCGAATAGATATTAGCAAAAATATTTTCTTCAGCCTTAGTTAAATGTTCTTCTTCACTAAGTTTATCACTAAGTTCCATAAGAGTTTTAAAGTTCAAGATATTATTATACTCGTTACCAAAAACAATATTATTTTTATCGTAATTTTTTGGAAGTTCAAGTTCACCCGCAACAATGACTTTGTTATCTTTTTGACTATACATTGGATAAATATTAGGAGTTACAAGCCCAAGTTTACCCGCGATGTATGCTTGCAAAATATTTGCATCGCTCTCCTCTTTCAAAACAACTTTTGGTGACTCCTCGTAATCATCAGTAACTTTTTTTAGTTTGTTTACGTCAAAGTCTTTAACTCGACTTAAATAGTGTCTAAAAATTAAAATTTTTCTCGTATCATTCTTTTCCATTTTATACCTCAATTATGTTTTTTAAATCTTTTTTGGCACAAAAGTGCCTTAATTTTATACTAAAATTCTACTTTACATTTCAAACTCTTTATCTTGTCTTTCTTCATGCCTTGACCTTTTCATACCACGTAAAGTACTATTTATATCTTCTGTTTTTGCTGAAAATTGATATAACTTTTCATGCATATCATCTAAAAATTGTTCTTTATTCTCTTCCATATATGAAATGTAATTTGGGTCTATTTCATAATGCAAATTTGCTTTTATGTCTTGCGCAACCGTTTTGTAATCAATGCTCTCAAGAGTATTCATAAATTCCTGCAAAGAAGAATTATCAAAAATAGTTCTTGCGATCTTAGAATTTGCAAAACTCTCTAAAAGCCCACTTCTTGTCTGATTTTTAGTCGTAAATTCACTTTGAAAAACAGGCTCTCCTCTCATTTTGTCTTTTTTTCTTAAAAAGTTTAGCCCACTAATGCCACCTGTAAGTGGGGTAATGTCTGTCGCTTTTCCAAGTTTTGTCATAGTATACATTATTTGATTATAATCTCTATTTGTAACATTTAGCGCAGCATCAATAAGTCTTAATTTAATTTTATTTTTTAAACATTGAGTTGAAAAATACTTTGGATACAATGTTCTAAATATATTTTTATTTTTAAACATTGCCTCAATTTCTTCTCTTGATAAACCCGTATTATTTTTAATTCTCGCATGCACATTTTCTGCTATTTCATTTCGATTGTTTTTAATATCGTTACACATTACTGTATACTTATTTCCCTTTAACACTGGGAAATAAAATGGTGTATTTTCAAAGCCAAAAATTTTATAAATTTGAGAAGTAAAAACTTCTGCATCAATTATTTCTTTCTCAGTAAAACCTTCTGGTGCAAGATAAAAATCACCATATTCAGTAATAACTTTTTTTGCAGACCATATCTTAGTATCAACATGTTGCGCATCTGTAAAATCGCTACGCTTAGTCAAATCATTAAAATGAATAACATTTGCCGATTGTAAAACTTTTTGTTTATATAACTCAAGAGTTTTTTCGTTTTTCATATCCTACTCCTTATCCTTATGAGTATTTTACCATTGTTTTTGCCATTTTTCAATAGTCAATTTTTGTTTGTTTTGCATAAACATTTAAGGATTTTGTAACTTTTACTATGAAATAGCAAATATGACTTAATTATTAACTAAAATATAATGTAAACGCCTGTTTTCTTATTCGTTTATTATATAAATAAAATTAATTTTAGTCATACAAATAAATTAACATTATTGACTTATTTTCAAATGTATATATAATTTAATTAAGTAAATTAATTTGTAAATGTTTTTCAGGAGTAAGAATGGAAGAAACACAAGTTAGATACAGAGTTACAAATTCTAAAGGAATATATAAAAAATCTGACTTTGAAATGGAAGAAGAAATAAAGCAAAACAAAAGGATTAGTCTTGATGCGGAACTCCCTATCTACCAGATTTGTCCAACGATAATAAGGGCTTATGATGGACAAGCACTAGATACATGGGGGCTTAGTTTAGATGAGGTTATTGATTTTTGTGTAAAACAAAAAAACACAGATTTACTCAATTATCTTCAGCCTGATTATTCTGATAGTATAGATAAACCTGACAATTTGAAATGGAACTTATATACAACACATGTAAATCAATGTGTAAAAGATTATAAAAGCCTTCTTCACTACATTAATAAGTTTAATGATTTAAAAGAAAAGAGCACGACAAAAGACGATAAAAAAATAATAAGCCTAATAGAAAAGGAATTTTTCAAATCTTGTGATAAACAAGGTTTATTATCAAACGTTAAATTTATAATGAAAGAAAAAAATGTTGATTTACAAAAAGCAATAAAGATGCTTGCAAATTTTGATAGACATAGAGAAGAAAATTATCTAAAAGAAGAAAAAATGTATGTTTACCTATTAAATGATACATTAAATAGAGAGGCATATAAGGCAAAAAACCTTAGTAACGAACAAAAAGAAATAAAGAGAAATTTTTATCTAGAAAAATATTTTTTCCACTTAAACGCTGTAAAATTATCTAGTATAAACACATATGACTGGACGCTCGCAAATTTAAATTTAAAAAGATTTTTAATGTACTCAAACAAGAACAAGTCTTATTTACAAGAAAAAATGCTTAGGGGAAAACTTCTCTCAAAGCGCGATTATGAATATATAAATGACAATAATTCTAAAAAAGACACATCTGACGAAAAGTTTGAAAAATAATTATACTTTAATTCATAATCTAACACTCTTGAACTATATTTTCCCAATCAACAACTTAAAAACTAAGTTAAATTAGTTAAAAAAATAAAAAAGGATAGCAGTCCTAAAATAGTCTTCTCAACAACCGAGATAAACATTTCATTCACACTATCCTTTTTTTGTATAAAAATTTTTATCTAAATATCTTGTTTTAAAATTTAATTAAAACTCTTCAGAAAGAATTTGGAAATAACTCATTGGATGTTTACAAACTGGGCAAATATCAGGAGCCTTATCCCCTTCTACCCTATGTCCACAGTTTCTGCATTCCCAAACAACCTTTTTTGCCTTTGAGAAAACTTTGTTTTCCTTAACATTCTTAAGAAGTGCTTTAAATCTTTCTTCATGGTGCTTTTCAATTTTTGCAACGCCTTCAAACTGGTCTGCAATTTCATTAAAGCCTTCTTCTCTTGCAGTCTTGGCAAATTGTTTATACATATCTGTCCATTCATAATTTTCGCCACTTGCGGCATCCTCAAGATTGCTTGCAGTATCATTTATACCACTAAGTGCTTTAAGCCAAAGTTTAGCATGTTCCTTTTCATTATCTGCAGTTTTTGTAAACACCTCAGCAATTTGCTCATACCCATCTTTTTTTGCACGACTTGCAAAGAAAGTATACTTATTTCTCGCTTGAGATTCACCGGCAAACGCTGCCCACAAATTCTTTTCTGTTTGACTTCCTTTTAGTTCCATAATTTACCTCCGAGGTTTATTCTATACTATTTAAAATTTGTTGGCAAGCAAAAACTATCCCAATTTTACTTTTTCTCACTCATCGTCTTTTTTATAAAAATAACCCTATTATAAAACTTTGAAGCATTAAGACTCGATACAACCTTTTTATTTTCCTTAATAGACAAGAAACCTAGTTCTAATACAAGTTCAAAGATTCCTAGTTCTATAAAGACATAAAGACAAAAAATAAATTGTGAAAAACTAAGTTTTCTTTCGACTAAATTTATATGCTTATATAGGTCAATTTCATTTAAAAAACTAAGTTGTTTTGATGTAAAGTCGCTAATTAGTTTAAAAACCTTACCAAAAACACCTCTTTCAACAGATAAACTAGAAAAAAGTTTACTGTCAACCATTTTGTCACTTGGAAGATATAACAAGGCGTTTGTGTTTAAGTTAACAAAACCTACATACCCCTCGTTTAAGACCATATCTAAATACACAATTTTTTTGTATGCTCCAAAATTATGCGTGTCAAGTGGAGACACAACTACACTGTTAATCCCACTTTTTTGAATAATTTCAAACATATAGTGCTGGATATTTTTACTTAAACCAAGCGAACAAAATTCCTTATAAGACTCAAAACTATTACACACAAAAAGCCAGCCAAAAAGGTCTTTTTCCGCCTCATTTAAAAGTTTTTTTAATTCATTTTTGCTATAAACATAGAATTTTTTATGTTTTTCGTTATTGTAGAAAAGTTGTTTTAAGTACACTCCTCTTAAATAATCATTGTCTCTTAATTTTGAAATAACGCCTGTTGAAATATTTTTTGCAATACCCTTTATCATTTTTTGCCCGCGATATTCACTTTTTTGAAGTTCTACTTGAACTTCAACGCTTTTTGTTTGACGCAAGATTGGCAAGTATTTATATGAATTGAACGCAATAATATTGAGCCCCTGAGAAAGCATAGTCACATGAGAAACGTGTCTAGGCATTGTAGAAAAAGTTGTATTTTCATCTAACATAATGTTAAAAACTGGCTTTGGATTATCACATCCACAAGGCTCTAAAACCTCAAGAGAGTTGAGTAAATTTGTATTTATCTCACATGGCTTTAGGCTTACATCAAAATAAGTTGTTGGTAAAAAGTCTTTTGGTGAATAATGATTTGATAAAAAGGTGTTCAATTTTGTTAAAAACTTATTAAAGTTTTCCTTTTTGATAGTTAGTCCTGCTGCCATTTTATGTCCACCAAAGGTTTCCAAAATATTTTCATCTAGACTTGAAATTGCTTTATAAATATCAATATCATTTACACTCCTTGCACTTCCCTTTAAAAATCCTTCTACTTCTGAAAATAGTATTGTTGGTCTATTAAACTCGTTTGCAATGCGCGCCGCAACAATTCCAAGTATACCACTGTCCCACTCTGGACTATATAGCACAATAGAATTGTAATTTGAAAGGTTAATTTTTTCAAGTCGCTCTATTGCGTCATCATATACTTTACTGCAAAGTGCTTGACGCTCGGCATTCATATTCGTAATACTTTCAATGGTATTTTTGAGTTGTATCTTATCATTTTTTATATAAAGCATAAGTGCAACGCTAGCGTCCCCCATTCTTCCCGCCGCATTTATTTTTGGTGCTAGTTTAAAGGCAATGTCAGTTGAAGACGAATTATATGGTAAATTTAAGTCCTTAAAAAGCATTTTAACACCAAGAGGCAAATTGTTTTCATAGTCTTGCATCCCTAATTTTACAATGGCCCTGTTTTCGTCTAATAGAGGTACAATATCGGCAATCGTTGCAACTGAGGCAATACCTAAGTAATTTTTTGCAACCTCTATACCTGCTAGTCCCTGAACAATCTTAAAAGCAACACCTGTCCCACATAAATATTTAAATGGATAATCTTGACCATCTAGTTTAGGGTTTACAATAATTGTGTCTGGCACAACACTTGGTATGTCATGGTGATCGGTAATTATAATATCAATGCCAATTTCCTTTGCAAATTCAACCTCATTATAACAAGATATTCCGCAATCAACAGTAATTATGAGATCTGGATTATATTTTGCTTTAACAGTTTTTAAAGTTTCAACTGTCAAGCCATAACCATCAGTGTATCTATTTGGTAAAAAATAATCAACATAAAAACCAATCGAAGAAAAGTATTTAATCAAGATTGCCGTCGCACTCACCCCATCGACATCATAATCTCCAAAAATTAAAACTTTTTCTTTATTGTCAACGGCCTCTTTTACTCTTTTAACTAGCCTGTCCATATCTTTAAGAAGAAATGGGTCATAAAAACTATTGTCTTTGGGATTTAAAAATTCGTTTAGTCTCTCCTCGCTATCAATTCCTCGTCTAATTAAAATATCAACTACAATCTTATCTATATTATATTTTTTTTAAATTTCATCAGCGTCCATAAGTAAATTATAACATAAAAGAACTAAATTTGCAATTAATATAGAATAAGGCTTAGTCAAAAACTTAATTCTAAATACTCCTAAATTTTTTTGTTCTGTAATAAAAATATTTATTTTTTGAAAACGAAATTTTTATTATCATAAACATTTTTAAAGCTTTTCCCTTGCACCACCCATTGATTTTTATAGTCTTATCCTATTGCCAGTTCTGAAAAAATGAGTGAATTTCTTTTTTTATTAAAACTCTAAAATTCTAATTTTAGTCAAAAATTAAAAGTATAAATATTATCTTAATTATCCTATAAACTACAAATTCATTTTCTAAAGTTTACAAAAATAACTCCAAAAATAAGCCCTAGAAGTGCGCCAAAAATCATATCATAGAGTATTGTTATTGAAAAATTAAATGTTGATACGAGAATGCTAAAAACAAGAAAAGACACAAGCATATATACACTACCAATTATACTACCCTTAAGCATACCTTTACTTTTATCTTTCTTTAAACATATAAAGACGCCAAATCCTATACTTACAACTTTAATTATTTGATTAATAATTTTTATTACCGAATCACTTAAGTCAACAAATTTATAAACTACCGCTAGTATTAGTACAAGCACAACAGTTAAACAAACAGCAAGAAGCACACCTTTTGCGACATTCATTATGCTAGTTTTTTTGTTTTCACTTAATGCTCTATTCATTACTTTTTATCTCTCCTTTTTTATAAAAAATATACTAGTACAACCTATGAGAGAAAAAGAAAAAATATGCATAAAAACTTATTCATTTATAATATTAGGAGTAGTTTTTTTATATTCTAATCAAAGTTTAAAATCAAATTTGAATTTAGGTTTAAACCTGTAAAATTATTATATCTATGCTTTAAACATTAGCACCAGAAATTAAAAATTTTAATTCATAGTAAACTCTAAATAGTTGTAACGACAAAAATGCCTAACTTTTTTTGTTAGGCATTTTTAGTTTTATTTTATAAATTTAAAATACGCACGGACTTTGTAAAACTCATGTTCTATTTATCTTTCTTTCTTGTCTTCTTTCGAACACGGTCCGCTAAACCCTCTACTTTCTTTTCTTCTTCGTTCGCTTTATTTGAATCTTCTTGATCTTTAGCGTCTATGTTTTCTTGGGACGCATCTTTTGTATCTTTCTTTTCGTCACTAGCAGTCTTTTTCATAACTTGTTCTTTGGCTGCTTCAGGCTCAATAACATTACCCTGTTCGTCAAGAATAAGGTCTTCCTTTTGGTCAATGCCAAGTATTACACTTGCGTTTATTGTAATAAAACTTGCCTTACCACCCTCTTCACCAGTCTTTAGAACGACAATTTTGCCCATATTTGTCTCTTTTTGGGATACAATTTCGCCATAAACACCAGCATTTGTAACAACCTTATCTCCTACTTTTAAGTCGTTAAGCATTTTCATTGCCTCTTCTTGTTGTTTCTTCCTATTAATTGTCCCAAAGATAAGATAAATTACCATAAGAACAATAAGCACAATAAGTGCTATCGTCCAACCAAGATTTCCACTTCCTGACCCCTCACATAATAAACTAAACATATTTTTCTCTCCTTATTTACACTCATTTAAAGCAAAATAAAATCTTCTAAAATACCAATTTCTTTGCCAATGTGTTCCATTTTGATTAAGTTGTTGTTTTAAAATAAGAATTTATCTATTTAAAACTACATTGATAACATAATTATATTACTTAAAATCCAAATTAATCAAATGAATTCTTGTAAAATATTTAATATTTTTGTCTTTTTTTAATAAGATTAATCTTTAACCTCAATTACCTCTGCGTCGTCGTCTTTGTTGTTTTCAGTCGTCACGACAGGCTTTACAGCCGTTTTACCTGTATTTTCAGTACGAATAATGCCTCGTTTAGTAAATGTTTCCTTTGTTTTTTGGATAGCCGACCAAAATGCAGGTGCAACAAAAATGTGTGTCCCAAATACAACCGCAATACCAGCAATAATAGCAATTAAAACATATAAAACATTTGTTGTTGATAAAATTCCCCAGATAATAAGCAAAACAAACGCGGTAAGATATACAAATAAACTCTTCTTCCAACTTTCTTCAACTGATAAGTTAACAATGTCGGCATTAGATTTTGTTGACAAATTAGGGTCACGTGCCTTGTCCTTAATATCAATAAGCATACTAACACTAGCATAAATGCTAAGTGCCATAATTAAAGCAAGCACGGTAAAGATATACCTATTTATCTCAATCCTAGCAAGAATAATGAAACTTAGCAGTAATAAAATATCAACCACTGCCCCAAATAGAATTGTAAGTCCTCCGGCTACCTTAAACCTAAAGCACGCGTAAATACAAATTAACGTCACTGCAAATATAAGAGTTGACACAATGGTCAGAAACTCAGAACTTAAAACAAACGAATCAATCTCACTAGTGTTTCTAGTTAAATCGGTACTGGTATTTAAAATGCTACTTGTAATTGAGTCGTCCTCATTTAAGACTCTATTAATATCAAGCCTTATGCTATTTAAGACATCGTCAGATACATTTGCAAATGTTATTACAAAACTCCTAGAATTATAGGCACCTTGAACTTGGAACGAGTTAATATCTACGTTATGCTCACCTAAAATTTTTACTACTTCATCGCGAGCGTTCGCCAAATCTTCGTCGTTTTCTGCTTCAATACTCGTGTTTGTAAATTCAACAACTAGTTGAGTACCTCCCGTGAAGTCCAGCCCGAGATTAAATCCAAATAATCCTACAACAACAGCGCTAATTAAAATTAAAGCAAAAATAACAATTAAACAAGGTTTAAAAAATCTTGTATAATCAACGTTTCTTCTCTTATTAGATTTCATTCTTCTCTACCTCCCTTTTAAGGTTGTAGAAAGTTTTACGTGTACTATTAATGTTAATGTACGAATAACACGTACCGCGAAGAGCCACAAACAACACAAAGTAGTTGACAAACATTCCAATAAATGTTGCAACAGCGAAATATTTTAGCCCAGCGCCACCAACTAAATAAAGTACCGCACAAAGTATTACTACAAACAAATATTTTTCAAGAGTTTTTAAAGTTTTATTCCTAAACGCACTCATAACACTGTTTGGTATCTTCTTACCTTGTTTGTACTCAAACCTAATCCTCTCAAAAATCTCAACTATAGAACTTACAAGTAGAGCATACACTAACATTACACCAAGTAGTCCGTTAAGGTCTAAGACAACAAGTGGAATAGATTGAAGAAGAAATGCGTAAATCGACAAGAAAATGCCAAGACACATTGTAGCAAGAAGTCCTAAGACTCGGTACTTCACAATCAGGAAAATAATTGCTAAAAGAAGAAGTGCTGACATAACAATTATGGTAAGAGTCTTAATATTTCCAAAAAAACCACCAATATCAGTACTAAGTCCGCTTGTGACATCATTATCAACAATTTTTCTAAGAGTTACTGGCTTTGCAAGGGCGTTAACACGCACGCACAAACTCTCAGCAGCCTCAGTACTTTCTGAATAAAGGTCAATAGAAGTCAAAGCACTTAGCATATCACTAGCGCTTAAACTATTGTAGTTTTCACCGTCTAAATAAATATAAATACTACCGCTTCCACTATCAATTAAATCTTGTGTCATTTCCCTAAGCATTTCTTGTCCAGCCTCGGTAAAGATAATGGAAACTCTATACCCCGCACCCTGAGTGTTTGGCCCCCACTCGCACCTCGATACAAATTCTGACGTAATACTGCCTTCAGCGTTTGCGTCAGATGAACTTGTATTAATACTAATACCCTCACTTGACCCTATAAGATCCATAAGGTCAGAACTACTTCCCGCACGCTCTAGAAGACTTGTCATATTTTGATCGTCATAAACCGATGCCTCAACCCTTAAGGTGTCCCCTTGACGAGTTATGTTGTAGCCCTCACTTTCAAACGCCTGTCTAAGTTTAAGTAAAGCTTCATTAAGATAAGTATCTACATCCGAACTCGACAACGTATCATCTGCAATCTCAAAAACAGCAAGTCTACCGCCGTTTAAATCATAACCAAAGTTAATAGCATTAAAAAAACCTCTAAAGGTTGTGTTGGTTGTTGGTATAACAAAACTAACGAATGTGAGTAATAAGCCAATAATGGTAAGTACAGCCACAATACATAGTTTGATTTTCGACCTAGTTTTGCTCATTATACTACCCTTCTCTCCTTTTGTTGTAACGAACTAAGTATACAAGAATATGTTTTTTAAGTCAATTATATTTTAAAGTAATTTACTTATTTTTCTATAACAATGTTACCCAAAATTAAATTTTTTAGACAAACAAA
>CALWKI010000067.1 GCA_944381235.1 uncultured Clostridia bacterium | reverse complement strand
CATGACTATGGCATAAAAGAAGTAACTAGTCCAGAAAGAATTGTTACAAGCGTACTAAAATATAAAACTGGTACTATTACAGTAAAAACAAGTTCTACAATTTCTAAAAGTTTAGTGGATAGTTGTTTACGCTCCCTTGCATCTATAAAACTAAAAGATAATATAAAACCTGGGGACAAAATAGTAGAAAACATTTTAAATACAAACGTAGATATTATTGTTACATCCGTAAATGAATAAGTTACAAAAATAATGTTAAATTATCAACTATAAAACTCTAAGAAAATAAAAAGTTTTTTTTAATTTTTTTAAGCAAAAAGTTCATACTAATTTTATGAACAAAAAATTTTTACTTTTTCTTATTTTCTTTTTCGCCCTCATATTTACCAAATTACCTATTATGCTTAAGGCTCAAGCGGATACTTTAAATGAAGAAAACATAATCTATTACATATACGACACTGAAAACAACAAAATTAGTGAAACAAACTATGTAGAAGTCGGCGATAAGATAATCACAAAAGACTTTAAACAATATGAGGTCTATAAAATAGACGAAAATACTCATAGTGCTTACTCCACTCTATCAGGCACTTATATTAAACCACGAATTATAGAAGGGGACGAAAATCTTAATTTGTCAAAAACTTTTACAAAAAGTGTAGGGTTATATCTAACACATAACGACGAAAGTTATATTCCTAGTGACAACACCTCAAGCGTTTATGGCGAAGGCGGAATTCACGACGTCGCAAATTACCTCGCAGATTGTTTTGAATCTTTAAATTATAAAGTCTATTTAGACGAAACTTTACATTTACCGCATGATAGCAGTGCTTACTTAAGAAGTAGAATAACCGCAACCGCACTTTTAAACAACAATTTAGACGCAATTTTTGATATCCATAGAGATGGCGTATCAAGGTCAGTATATGTTGACACAGTTGACGGAATAGAAAGATGCAAAGTTAGAATTGTTGTCGGTCAAGCAAACGAAAATCACGAAAATAACTTAAAATTTGCAATGTATATGCTAAGTATCGCCGAAAATTACTGTCCTTGGCTTTTTCTTGACATTTACTACGCAAAAGGGGATTACAATCAAGATTTAACAAACAAATCTCTTCTTTTTGAAATGGGAACATATCTTGCAGAAAAGGAATTGGTTTTAAACACTGTTCCGTTTCTCACGGAAGTGGTTGATAAAACCTTATTTGCTTCAGTTTCAAACAACACTATCGACCTAAACCCTAGTGTAAGTGAAAATGACGACTCGCTCATTAATAACGCATTAAATAAAGCCGACTCATCCTCGTCTTTCCAAAATAGGTATGTTATAAATGTAATTATTTTTGCTTCCCTCTTCATAATTATTATGATTACCATAATTATAGTTTCAATTATATACAACAAAAAAAGAAAGCATAAAAAGTAGTATTAAAATTTGACAAAAAAAACGATTATGCTAAAATACTTTAGTAACAACTTAAGGAGTATTTTATGCAAATTTATGAAGAACTTGTCGCTCGTGGACTTATCGCACAAGTGACCGATGAAGAAAAAATTAAGAAATTAATTAATAAAGGCGGTGCAACCTTCTATATTGGTATCGACCCAACGGCCGATTCGCTACATGTCGGACATTTTATGCAACTTTGCCTAATTAAAAGGCTTCAAATGGCGGGCAATAGACCAATTATTCTTCTGGGCGGCGGCACGGGTTATGTGGGCGACCCATCAGGCAGAACAGATATGAGAAGTATGATGACGCCTGAAACAATACGACATAATTGTGAGTGTTTTCAAAAGCAAATGGAGAGGTTTATAGACTTTAGTGATGGTAAGGCCATTGTTTTAAACAACGCCGACTGGCTTCTTAACCTAAATTATATTGAACTTTTACGTGAGGTAGGCGCGTGTTTTAGTGTTAATAATATGCTTAGGGCAGAATGCTATAAACAACGTATGGAAAAAGGTCTTTCATTCCTCGAATTTAACTACATGATTATGCAATCATATGATTTTTACTACTTATTTAAAAATTACGATTGTGCTCTTCAATTTGGCGGTGACGACCAGTGGTCTAATATGTTAGGAGGCACAGAACTAATTAGAAAAAAACTTGGTAAAGACGCATATGCCATGACAATTACCCTACTTCTTAATTCTGAAGGCAAAAAAATGGGCAAAACGGCAAACGGAACAGTCTGGCTAAACGCTGACAAAACTTCCCCATTTGAATTCTATCAATATTGGAGAAATACTGACGATAAAGACGTCTTAAGGTTTATTAGAATGCTTACCTTTTTACCTCTTGAAGAGATCGATAAAATGTCCTCTTGGCAGGGAGCTGAATTAAACGAAGCAAAAGATATACTTGCCTATGAACTTACAACTTTAGTACATGGTAAAGAAGAGGCAGAACGGGCAAGAAACGCTTCTCGCTCCCTTTTTGGTGGCGGAAATGGAGACGAAAAAGATGTCCCAACTTTTAATTTAAATAGAGAATTTTTAAAAGACAATAAAATTGGAATTGTTGACCTTCTTGTAACTTCAAAACTTGCCAGTTCCAAAAGTGAGGCAAGACGCCTCTTAACCCAAAATGGAATTTCAATCGACGGTCGAATTATAAACGACCCAACATATATGCTTTGCGAGGCAGAACTGCAAACTGATATTTTAATTAAAAAAGGCAAAAAGACCTTTTTAAAAATTGTGCTAGAAAAATAAAGTCTAAATTTAAAAAAGCCTATCACTTGGTTTAAATTAAAAAGGTTTAAGATTCTTTCTTAAACCTTTTTTCTTTTATTATTTTCTCACATCTATCAAGTGTTTCTTTTAGTGTTTCTTTTGAGTTATCAATAATTATTGCGTCGTCTGCTGGAATCATTGCGCCATGCTCTCTTTCTTTGTCCTCTTTGTCCCTTTTTTCAATGTCTTTTAAAACTTCTTCAAAAGACACTTTTTCTCTACTATTTTTTATTTGGTCAAATCTTCTTTTGGCGCGTACTCGAGGTGTTGCCATTAAAAACAATTTGCAATCGGCATCCTTTAAAACGACTCTTCCTATATCTCTACCTTCCATAATGCAATCGTTATTTTTAGCAAAAGTCCTTTGAATTTCCCTTACTTTTTCTCGAATGGTATCATAGCCTGATACAAGAGGCGTCATCATTGTGACGTTTTCCTCTCTTAAAATGTCGTTATAGTCATGTCCATTTACAAAAACCTTTTGCACGCCCTTATCAAAAACAACCTCAACATTTAAATCATTTACAAGCAAGTCTATATTCTTCTTGTTTGGATTTACCCCCTCCCCAAACTTACTTAAGTACTCACAAGTAATAGCGCGGTACACAAGTCCCGTATTAAATTTTTTTATCTTTAACCTTTTAGATAATTTGTCCGCAATGGTTGACTTCCCGCAACCCGCAACTCCGTCTATTGCAATATTAAACATATCTATTTCCTTTTACATTGTTATTATACATAATTAACTTGTTTTAATCAAACTGAATTTGATGTAAACTTAAGAAAATTTTTTCACTTGTCTTTCAAGTTTTTTCTTTTACTTTTAAATTTAGAAATCAAAAAACTTGCAAATAATGTTTTCTAAAATTTAAATTTTTTTATAACACACAAATTAATTTGCTTTATTAAATTAAAAAAAGTTGATATAATTTTTTTGAGAGGTAAATTATGAATAATACACCTACTGCACACATAGAAGCAAAATTAAATGATATTGCAAAAACTGTAATAATGCCAGGCGACCCAAAAAGAGCAGAAAAAATGGCTAAAAAATTTTTAGAAAACGCAAGACTCGTAAGTAGCGTTAGAAATAACTACTGCTTTACCGGTTTTTACAATGGCACAAAGGTAAGCATTATGTCAAGTGGTATGGGGACTCCTTCCATGGGCATTTATTCTTATGAGTTGTTTAATTTTTATAATGTTGAAAATATTATCAGAGTAGGCACTATTGGTTCGTTAGACAAAAAACTAAAAATTGGCGACCTAATTATTGGAAAAGAAGTAATAACAGACACCAACTACAACTCACTTTTTGAAAAAAATGGAGAAAGTAAACTCTTTGCCTCCCAAAAACTTGTTGAACTTGCTTGTCAAATATCACATCAAGAAAACATAAACGCCGTATGTGATATAATTTACACAACCGACACTTTTTATAGTAGTGAAAAACAAAATAAACATATAATTTCTCTTGGTGCAAAAGGGGTTGAAATGGAAGGTGCAGCACTTTATGAAAACGCAAAAAATGCAAATAAAAACGCGCTTACAATATGCACTATTTCAGATGAAATCTTAACAAAAAAGACTACTACTAGTTTTGAACGTGAAAACAATTTTGAAAAAATGTTTGAACTCGCGCTTAAGATGTCAACAATGTTATAAGAAATGTTAATAACTTGTTTTATTTATTCTAAAACACATAACTATTTGCTTGAAAAAATTAAGAATAAATAGTAAAATAAAATTATGAGAGCGAGAAGAAGATACGAAAGACCTCCTCACGTGAGATATCATAGACCACCAAGAAGAGTAGGAAGAAGCACTAATGTTTCTTCAACTGGCGCTTTGCTTTTTCTTGGTATTATATTTTTAATTGCAGGTTTTATACTTTTATCAAACGAGATAATAGAAACATTTTATTCTATTGCCATGATAATTGCCGGCGGACTCACTGTAATTGTAATAGTTGTATCCTTTATTGCAAAAAAAATTAATAAAAAGTTGCCAAATGATGAAGCAGAAATTGATACTTCTATGCCTACAAATAATAAAACTCAAAGCGCCCAAACACCTAACGTTACATATTCAAACACTCAAAATGTAAATTCAAACCAAGATAACGAAAAAATTATTTGTAAATATTGTAGTTGCAAATATGACAATAAGAAAAATAAGTGCCCATATTGTGGGGCGCCGCAAAGTAAGTAGTAATTTTTAATAAATGTAATATACTTAAACTATAAGGTAAAAAGTGATTTGATTTATGTGATTGACACCTCAAATCAAAACCTTAAAAAGATACTAATAATTATAAAGTTTGACTAAAATTAAGTTTTTGGTCATATGGAGGAATAATGAAAAAAACTAAGGGCTTTTATATTTCTTTATCAGTTGGTCTAGTTTTACTAATTGTGGCTGTTATACTAGGCACTATATATGACCTTGAAATTAGTAAACTCTTTGCGGACTTGCCACGCGGTAGTTATTATTCTAGTAACATTTTTGCAATTATTGGTGAAATGATAGGAGAAAATATTTTGTATATTCTTCTTGAAGTCGCTTTTGCAATACTATTTTACTACTTTATCAAATATCCTATTAAGCAAAAATGGCTAAATGTTTTACTCATTATTTTCTTTGCATTAGCAGGTGTCCTTGTGTCTTTTTATTGCATAAATAAAACCTTAGAATACCTTAGCATTTATACAAATTTTGGCTTAGACGTTTACCTAGAAAACACCATGGGCAAACTTTCAATTCTTGCTTTTTCTATAGTTGTTGATATAATTGTGTTTTTGTTATTCTCGCGTGTTAGCAAAGAGTCAATAAAAGAGTTGTTTGGTTTTGCAGTTACCATAATAGTTATATCTGTTATTTCAAATTTAATAGTTCAAGGCGCAAAATTAATTTTTGACAGAACGCGCTATAGGGCAATGATGTATGAAGGGTATGATGATTTTGAATACTATACAAACTGGTATCAAATAAATACAAACAAATTTGCTAGCAATTCTGAATATTATTCTGACTACTTTAGGTCTTTCCCATCTGGTCACACGTGTGCAGCCGCAAGTAGTTTTTTACTTATCTTGCTCCCTTCATTTTATCACAAAACAAACACTACGGGATGGAAAATTACATTTACAACCTTTGCAATTCTTTACACCTTCCTCGTAGGACTTTCTCGTATTGTTGCAGGTGCTCACTATTTTACTGATGTGCTTTTTGGGGGACTCGTTACGACAGTTTGTGTTTTAATTGCAAAATGGTTCATAATTGATAAAATGGTCGCAAAAAGAAAATTAAAAGAAGAACAACTTAGACTTGAAGCACTTGAAAACAGCAAGCCAAAGAAAAAAGTAAAGAGTGCCAACTAAAAAAATCATATATTGTTTTCTTTTAAAACGTATTAAATAAAACTTTTAATTTCACGAATAATCTTTTGAGAAGTTTAAATCTTTAAAGTAAAAATAATTATAGATGGTCTGTTATTAATATTAAATTAATTTAACTTTGAAGGCAAAAATCTTTCCTAAACTTAAAGTAATAAAAATACAATTTTTATTACAAACTAGAAAAAGAGGAAAGATATAATGGAAATAGATAAAAAATATACCAATAATTTAGATAATAAAGATTCAATCGGAAAAGCCACTGGTTTTTTTCTATTTAGGAATGTTGTCAATAGTTATAACGAAGATAAAACAAAACCTGAAGACGAGCGAAAAAATATAAAAAAATACGGGAGAGTGTCTTTTATACTCTCCCTTATTGCTCTATTTTTATCTCTCAGTTGTCTAGTGTCAAATCTAGTTAATCTTGAATTTGTTGGGTTTTCTTATGTTTTAATGCTAATTATTTACATCCTAGGCGGTTTTATTATCTCTTTAATTCTTTCAATTTATGGATTTGTCTTTGCTGTAATGCAGGTTAGGCTTAACAGAAAATCTATTGGCATAGTAGGAATTGTCCTGTCTATACTTGCCATAATCTCTTGCATATTACTTATTGTTTTCTTAATAATTTAAACAACCATTAAGCATTTAAAATAATTTTATAGATTATTTAATCCTATTTTTACTATTATATATTTCTATTTTATGACTAACTAGTCTTGCGACCTCTTGCATTCCAGCACTTAAATAACCTCTATAGTCAATACTTTTATTATTTTTTTCAATGTTACTTAAAATGCCTATCATATAAGAAATTCTAACATCAGTGTCTCCGTTAATCTTACAAATATGCATCTCACTTGCACGTTTTAAAAATTCATCTGGAATACCCTTCGCTCCTTGAATGTCAACGCCAAGTTCAAGTAATCTCTGTACGTCTACAGGATTAACCCCACTTGCCCCATGTAATACTAGAGGAGTATTTGGAATAAGTTTTTGAATTTCTTCCAATATGTCAAATCTTAATTTTGCCTCACCGCTATATTTATATGCACCATGCTTTGTGCCAATAGCTATTGCTAAACTATCCACATGTGTCCTTTCGACAAATTCTTTTGCTTGGCTAGGAGAGGTATAACAACTATCCTTATCGTCAACATGAAGGTCATCTTCAGTCCCTGCAAGAGAACCTAATTCAGCCTCAACAAAAACACCATTACTATGTGCATACTCAACAACCTTTGAAGTAATACTAACATTATCTTCATATGGCAGCATTGAACAGTCTATCATAACAGAATCACAACCCATTTCTATTGCTTTCTTCGCACTTTCAAAAGATTTACCATGGTCAAGGTGAAAACTAATAGGTACCTTGCATTGCTTTCTAGCACTTGCAATAATATCTTTAAGATATTCTTCCCCCATAAACGAAATTGCACTCTCTGAAATTTGTGCAATAACAGGTGAATTTTGACTTTCTGCAGCAGCAATTATTGCTTTTAAAACTTCAAGCGTAGAAAAATTAAACGCACCCACTGCATAGTTATTTTTTAAAGCATCTTTTAGTAAAAACTTTTTCATAATATTCCCTCTTTTTATGCTTATATTGTACCCTAAAAACAAAAAAAAGTTAAATACATTTAACCCTTTTTTTAATTTTTTACTTAGAAATTAATTTTTGTTAATAATAAAATAGAAATCAAAATAATTAATAAAAATATTTAATGTTAAAATTCTGTTTTTACTTTTTTCTTTTTTATACTATAATTTACATATGAAAATAACTTGTTTATTCCCAATATTTAAAAATGACAATGTACAAGACTTTTTTATAAAGTTTACAAAGTCAAAATTTTTCAAAAGCCATAAAGACATTAGTATTTTAGTTTATGTCCAAGACTCAAACAGCAAAGCCGTCGAGTTTTTTTACGAATTTTCTAAAGATAAACCTTACCTTAACATTTTACTCACGAATAAAAATTTTACCTATAATGACGCATTTTATAATTCTTTAAAAGTTTTAGACTGCGACATCTTATTACTAGGTGACACAAAAATTCAAAATGTCGACTTAGTCTTTACAAAGTGTCTTGAAAAACAAAAACAAGGCGCAAACATTGTGCATGTACAAAGAAAACAAAATAAATTTAAAACATTTTTTACGCGAATGTTTAGAGGTCTATATAACTTTTTTGTTAAACTATACACCTCAAATATTGACAAATGCAATATTACTTCCCTAGGGCTCATTGATAAAGATATTTTAGATATTTTAAAGACTTTACCAAATAAATGTTGCTTTTTAAAAAACACTCCAGTTTTTAAAGGTTTCACTACAAAAACAATTTTCATAGACGATAACGTAAAAACATATAAGAACAATTATGCCTATTTTTCGTCAGCACTCAAAATTGTTACTTTATTTTCTAGTATATTTTTTGTCACTTTAACAACACTAATTTTAGGTAACGTGTTTTTAAGTGGCGACAAAAGTGTTTTTAACATAATAACAATTCTAACTCTTGTAATTTCTCTAATCATAATTGTTTTTATGTTACCAAAACATTTTTTTGACATTCGAAACTCATCAATATTACAAGAAAAACTCGTTGCCTCAAAATTAGAGGACAAAGGAAATGATAGATAATAGATTAAAAATTCTTGCTAAAAATCTTGTAAATTATTCATGTGAACTTAAAAAAAATGAAAAGGTTTTAATTGAAGCAATGGACGTTGACGAAAACTTCTTAAGTGAAATTGTAAAAGAAGTTTATAACGTTCAGGCTATTCCTTTTGTAACCTTACTCTCTTCCACTCTTTCTAGAAGTTTACTAATGGGGACAAGTAAACCTCGGGAAAAATTAAGATGCAAATTTGATTTGCCGGTTATGGAAAATATGGACGCATATATTTCTATAAAAAGCAAAAATATTTATGAAAACTCGGACGTACCAAAAGAAAACATTGAGTATGTAAAAAAATATTATGATTACTTTGTCCACACTAACACAAGGGTAAAAAAGACAAAGTGGGTCATATTAAATTATCCAACAAAAGTTACCGCACAAAACGCCAAAACTAGTACTGAAAGTTTTGAAGA
>CALWKI010000066.1 GCA_944381235.1 uncultured Clostridia bacterium | reverse complement strand
TTATATGTGTTTTGGTAAATTTCCTCTGTAATGTGAGGCAAATAAATTCCAAACATTTTAAGCATTTCAAGTAAGACATTAAAGATAGTATACTGACCGCTTTTCTTTGCATCTATTCCAAATAAGTCTGGATTGTACAGCCTCATTTTAACGAGTTCAATGTAGTTATCGCAAAAATTCCAGAAGAAACTTTCAAGTTCGCTCATTGCAAGTCCAACTTCATAATTTTCAAAATAGCGAATAAAATTCTTTTGCATTTCGCTAAATTTTGAAATTATCCATTTATCTATTTCAAGAAGTTTGATATTTTCGTCTGGTACAAAGTTTTCAATAAATAGCCAGGCAAATTTAGAAGCATTGTAAAGTTTATTTGTCAGTCTCATACCAATTTTAAATTTGTCTTCATTAAATACTATGTCTCTACCAAGGCTTCCGGTCGCCGCCCAATACCTAATAACATCTGCCGAATAAGTACTGATAAGTGTATCTGGGTCTAGTTTTGCGTTTCCTTTTCGTTTTGATAATTTTTCTTTTGGACTTGCCATAACAAAACCGCTTATCATAACGTTTTTCCAAGGGATAATATTTGAATGATAATGAGATTTGACTATAGTGTAAAAGTCCCAAGTTCTAATAATGTCGTGCGCGTTTGGCCTAAGAGTCATTGGCATCATTTTTTTATAGAACGCGTCATCAACATTCCACCTTGTGTTAATTTGTGGGGTAATACTACTTGTCGCCCAAGTGTCTAAGATGTCTTTTTCAGGCTCAAACTGCGTGCTCCCACATTTTGAACAAGCGTGTTTTGGAAAGGACACAAGAGGATTAACTGGCAAATCTTCTTTTTCTGCAACAATTATTTTCCCGCAATTTTTACAATACCAAACAGGGAATGGAACGCCAAAATATTTTTGGCGAGAAATGCACCAATCCATCATAAGATTGCCTACCCAGTCAGTGTAACGTGATTTCATATAGTCGGGATGCCAGTCTATTTGGTCTCCTAGTTCTAGCCATTTTTCTTTATTTTCTAAGGTTTTAATAAACCATTGTTTTTTGAGTTTTATTTCCATTTCGGTTCCACACCTTTCATGAACCGAAACTTGATGGGTGATATTATCTTGACGGATAAGCAAATCCTGCGCTTTTAAATCTTCAATTATTCTATTTCTTGCTTCTTTTATCTTTAGTCCTTCGTATTTGCCTGCAAGTTTTGTCATAAAGCCATAGTCGTCAATCGCAACTTTAAGTTCAAGTTTGTACTTTTTATACCATTGAGTGTCGGTTTGGTCACCAAAAGTACAACACATAACAACTCCAGTGCCTTTGTCCATATCAACTTTGTCATCCTCAAGTATTGGAACATAAAAATTATATAGTGGCACGCGAACTTTTTTTCCAAGTAAATGTTTGTTTTTTGTGTCCTTTGGGTTGATAAAGATGCAGTCACAAGCACAGAGTAGTTCTGGTCTTGTCGTCGCAATCTCTATATAATTGTTTTCGCCCTCAATATAGAATTTTAGATAGTTAAAAGTGCTTGGTTTTTCTTCACTTTCAAGTTCACTTTGCGCGATTGCCGTGTGACATTTGGTACACCAAAGGGCAGGGGCTTCGGCATAATAAACCTTATTTTTTTTATATAAATCAATAAATGACAACTGGCTTGCCCGTTGACTTTCTGGACTTACTGTGTGGTACATTAAGTCCCAATCGGCGCTGTTTCCCATTGAAATAAATAGGTTTTTAAACTCTTTTTCATATTTATCAACAGTTTCAAGACACATATCCCTAAATTCTTCACGAGAAACGGTATAGGCTTTAATATTTTTTTCTTTTTCAACAAGAAGTTCTGTAGGCAGCCCGTTGTCGTCAAAGCCAAAAGGATAAAAGACGTTATATCCAGTCATTCTTTTAAATCTAGCGATAAACTCCGCTTGGCTATAACTAAAAACATGCCCAATATGTATTTTCCCATTAACTGTTGGTGGTGGGGTGTCTATTGAGAAAATTGGTTTTTTGCAATTTGTATTAAATTTGTAAATACCATTTTCTTGCCAATAGTCTTGCCATTTTTTTTCGCTTGTTTTAAAATCATATTTTTTGTCTAACATTTTTCTATCCTTTTATTTTTTTATAAAATCTATTTGTATCTTACCATAAGTTTTTTTTGTTGTGACTTTTGAGGAAAACTTATGACTTTCATTCGTTGCTGGGTGTTCCCATATTATAACTCCGCCCGGGGATAAAAGGTCAAATTTAAATATTTTTTGAAGAGCAGTTTCTGCTAAACCTGACTCATACGGAGGGTCAAGAAAGATAATGTCAAAAAGTTTATTTTCATCTTTAAATTTTTTTAAAGCCTCGTAATAGTCAAGAGTATTTAAGGTGCAATTTGTTATTTTTAATTTTTCTACTAATTTTTTAAGAGCCGAGATGTTTGCTTTATTATTATCTACAAAGTCAACGTGTCTAGCGCCTCTACTTAAACATTCCAGTCCTAAAGCGCCGCTTCCGCAAAAAAGGTCTAGGCAAACGCTATCCAATATATCAAACTGTATAATGTTAAAAATATTTTCCTTAACTCTATCTAATGTGGGTTTTACAATCTCTTCCTTTGGAGAGGGAATGGTTGTCCCTTTGTATCGACCTGAAATTATCCTCATAAATATATAATAAAATAATTCTTAAAATAAGTAAATAAAAATATAAAAAATTGACGTTTAAATTTTATAAGTTTTTAGATTTGGGTTTTTTTTGATTGTAATTTTATTTTAAATTAAAGTTTAAAAAGAATTTAACAATTTTAATATAAATGTTGACAACTTAACTAAATTGTATTAAAATTATTCCCGTGAGTTAGGCATGGACCGCTAGCTCAGTTGGTAGAGCAACTGACTCTTAATCAGTGGGTCCAGGGTTCGAGTCCCTGGCGGTCCACCAGTAAAAATTAGTACGAGGTACTAGTTTTTTTTATTAAAGGGACCCACTGATAAGGGGTCCCCGAAAAACATGGTTTTTTGGGGTGAAGGCAAAACAGAGCGTAAAAGGACTTCTTTTGCGAAGAAAAACAGAGCAAAAGAGATAAAAAAGCGAAAGTTTTGCCGAGGGTCCAGGGTTCGAGTCCCTGGCGGTCCACCAAACAATTGTCGTTTGAACTCAAACGGCAATTTTTTATTTTCTTCGTTAGAAATTTCAATTTCTTTTTTGTAAATTGTCGTTCCATTGTTACTATTGTCATTGTTATTATCATTGTCATCATCATTTGGACGACTATATATTTCTTCTGCTGGGTTTAAACTTGTATTGTAAACTATTGTAATTTTGTCGTCATAAAGTAATACTTTTAAAATAAAATTATTAAAGAACTCGTTTTTATCTGTTTTGTTATCAAACTTCTTTCTTGCATATATTTTCAAGAAATTTACAATTTGTTCTTTTTCTAGTGGTTTTATTTGATGATTTTGTTCATACTCAACTTTATCTTCTAGTATTGCTTTTTCGTTTTCAAGTTTCATAAGTCGTTCTTGTGTTGACGAAGTTATTATCCCTTTTTCCATTGCGTTTAGAATAGAGTCTATTGCTCTTTTCTTTTCTTTTAATTCTTCTTGTAGTTTTGTTAAAACCGCGTTGTTAGATAATTCACTATTAAACCTATTCACAACAACTTCGGCAATACTATCAATTACTT
>CALWKI010000065.1 GCA_944381235.1 uncultured Clostridia bacterium | reverse complement strand
TGGCGGAGAGGACAGGATTCGAACCTGCGGTTGATTGCTCAACACGCGCTTTCCAAGCGCGCACTTTAGACCACTCGGACACCTCTCCAAAATAAAAAAAATATCTTAAACTAAAGCGTTGAAAATTGGTGCTAAGAATTTTATTTTTATTTTTTAAAGACGATTTAGTTTTAAGGTATATTTTTTTAATAAGGAACTTTAATTTCCTTATCCTTTCTTATCATAATACAAAAGAAAATAAAAATCAAGCAAAAGCTTGACTTTTTTTTAAAAAAATTTTTGTATAATCATAATTAATATGATGAAAACTTTTGTAGATATTATACAAACTAAGATTTGGATTTTTTTTACACTATTGAAATTTAATTTTATAGTTATAGAATAAAGAATACAATAAAAAATTTTTTTAAAAACCTCTAGACTAGGTGCAATTTGTTTAAAAGCTTTATGTGGGCTAAAAATCTAAGATATGTTTTGAAGCAATAAATTTAATGATTGTGCCGTGGCTAAGTTGAATCCACTTTATTTGTTTGTCTTTTGGGAGTCCGTTAACATATGTGTTTATTGCTTGTAAGGTCGAACTGTGGGCAACAATAATAACCGAGTTAAATTGGTTTTCCTGAGATAGTATTTCCTCTAAGCCTAAAAACACGCGTTGTAAGTAGTCGTGGCAAGTTTCAAATTCTTTGTTTTCATAATTATAACTAAGATAATATTTTTGATAGTCGTTTATTAAATTTTGTTTGTCAAAAGGTAAGGGTGAGCGCTCGGCAAATTCTTTCACGATGTAAAGAGGCTTATTGAATTTTTTACTTAAAATTTTTGCCGATTGCAAAGTCCGCGTTTCTGGGGCACAAAATATTCCGTCAAAGGTTTCATCTTTTAATTGTTTTTTGACGCCTAACATCTGAAGTTTACCTAGGCTCGTTAATTTGTCAGTTGAAAAACTTGATTTGCCGTGTTTAATAAATATGATTTTCATAAGTGTTTTTTCCTTTAGACAAAGTAAATAAACATTGCAATTATAATCTGAGCGAGATAGTATAACACGTGATTTATAACAATTAATTTTTTATCCATAAGTTTCCCGCCAAAGTACTGCATTGAAAGAACAAGGTCAGAAGCAAGAAACAAGACAAAGCCTATTGTTAAAACATACATTGGAATTATTGAGACTACGCATGCAAGATAGACTGACAAAAGTGTTGTAAAAATTAAAACGAATGTATAAATATTAACAAAAACCGAAAATCTTTCATAATTAAGTTTGATAAGCTTTGTAGAAATGAGCCAAACAATAACCGCCAGTATTGCACTGCCGATAAGCACCAAGAAGAAAGGTAGAAGGTGCGCACCGAAGAAATTAATTTCGTTGTAACTAAACAAAATCATACTTATGATATAGAAAATATGACCTACAAGGAAACTTGTCATTCCAGCATAGAGATATTTATCTTTATGGAAAGGATAGACGACTTTAAGGTCGAGAAGAATATCGCCAATAAGTCCACATACAAGACCGAGTGCCAAACATATGATAGCGTACATATTGTAGGTATTGAGATTAACTTTTTGTGCTAGTAATAAAAGCGCAAAAGCAATAAAGCAAAATGAAGCAATGGTTTTTGAAAAAACTCCGGCAAGTTCACCTTTCTTCACCCTAATAGAAATGAAAATTGCAAGGGTTGACAAGCAAACGATTAAACCAAGAATTAGAGTAAACATTTAATTTCACCTCTTTAAAGTAGATTTACATAAGTATAACAATTTGTGAAAAAAAAGACAAATTAATAATTAGTTTTTTTATAAAAGGAGAAGAAAAAATGAAAAAAATAAAAGTAGGTATAGTGGGATATGGTAATCTTGGTAAGGCAATAGAAGAAATTGTGGTAAACAAAGATGAATTTGAACTAGTTGCAATTTTTTCAAGAAGAAAAGGATTAAAAAGCAAATTTCAAAGTCATTTTGAACTAACGGACGATTTAAAAAAATATAAAGGAATAATTGATATTATATTTTTAAGCGTTGGGAGTTTTAGCGATATTGAACATCTGTCCAAAAAAGTTGCGTGCGACTTTAATTTTGTCGACAGTTTTGATACGCATAAAAAATTAAAAGATTATGTTTTAACTCTAGACGAGGTTGCAAAAGAAAATCAAAAAGTAACGCTTTCAGCATTTGGTTGGGATCCGGGACTTATGAGTATGATAAGGGTTTTATTTGACGGACTATCAAAAGATGGTGGTAAAGCAATGAGTTTTTGGGGAAAAGGTGTTAGTCAAGGGCATAGTGACGCAATAAGGCGAGTGGATGGTGTAAAGAACGCTATACAATATACTATTCCGAAAGACGAAATTTTAAGAAAATGTAAAAGGTTATATAATTATAATTTAGAAGACAATGAAAAACACGATAGGCTTTGTTTTGTGACAACAAATGCTGGAGCAGATAAAAAGAAAATTGAAAATGATATAAAGACTATGCAAAACTATTTTGTGGGTTATGATACAAAGGTAAATTTTGTAGATGAAGAGACTGTTGAAACTATGCAAAAGAAGATGTCTCATAAAGGGTATATAGTAGATAACTACAAGATTTTAAACAAATATAAAACGAGAATGGAACTTAAGTTAGAGTTGCAATCTAACCCATATTTTACCGCGAATATAATGATAGTTGGGGCAAAAATTGTAGATAGGTTGCTTGAAGAAAATAAGTTTGGAGCGTATACAATTTTAGATGTTCCAGTAAAATATTTTTGCGATGAAGAAAGGGAAAAATTGCTTGAAACTAAATTATAAAGAAAAATTTATATGAGGATAAGGCTTTTATTAACAATAATTTTGTAACTGAGAAAGAAAAAAATATAATGCAAATCGGCTGATAAAATAGAATTAATTTGTTTTGTTAGGATGTTTTTTTGCTGATTTTCTTTTTTTCGTAAATTTCTTCAAAAATTTTAACAATTTCACAAATAGGGACTATGAGGAAAGAGGACAAAAAGACTATAAACCACTGAAGAGGGGTGAGAGGAGTCATACCTAAGATATTTGATAGGAAAGGTATAAAAGCGATAAGAATAAACAGCCCGATTTCGCATAGGAAAGAAAGGTTTATAAATTTATTCTTAAAGGCGCTATCTTTAAAAATACTCTTATTTGAATGAACATTATACATATGGAAAAGTTGAATAAAATTCAAAGTTAAAAATGCCATTGTACTAGCAGTGTTTGGGGAATTAAAGCAAAATACGCCAATAACAAAAACCAAAATTACAATGATTGCTTGGCTAAGCCCTTGATATAAAATATTAAAGCCTACTTTTCCTGACACAATACTTTCTTTGGGGTTACGAGGCGAGCGGCTCATTATGTCGCGTTCGGCTTCGTCAAGTCCAAGGGCGATAGACGGCAAAGTGTCAGTAATTAGATTTATAAATAAAATTTGCACGGCGCTTAAGAACACATAGTCAGGGAAAAGAAGAGTAAGAGTAAAAATTGCAAGCACTTCGGCAATATTACAACTTAGCAAAAAGCCAATGGTTTTTTGAATATTTCCAAAGATTTTTCTACCCTCTTCGACGGCAACAATAATTGTTGCAAAGTTGTCGTCAGCAAGTATCATATTTGAAACTTCTTTTGTAACTTCTGTACCAAGTTTTCCCATACCAATTCCAATGTCAGCACACTTTATACTTGGCGCGTCATTAACTCCGTCTCCCGTCATTGCAACAATTTTGCCGCTTGCTTTTAAGGCTTTTATTATCCTGACTTTATGTTCAGGTGAAACGCGGGTAAAAACGGAATACTTATGTATTTCGCGGACGAGTTCTTTATCCGATAATTTGTCTAGGAAACTCCCGTTTACAACCTCCTTTTCTGAACTTATTATGTCTAACCTTTTAGCAATAGCACTTGCTGTGTCCTTATGATCTCCTGTTATCATAACAACTTTCATTTTAGCACTTTTGCACTTTTTTATTGCCGCGTAAACTTCGGGACGAGGTGGGTCAATCATTCCGCTAAGACCAATAAATACTAGGTCGCACTCTTCTATTTTTTGATTTTTGTTATAATTTACGAGTACGCCTAAGTCCTTTTTTGCGTAGGCAAGTACTCGCAGCGCCTCACTACACATTATTTTGTTTTGTAAATTTATTTTTGTAATGTCATTTAATGTGATGGGTCGGACAATACCGTTATCTAGAATATGTGTGCACTTAATTAGCAACTCGTCAACGGCACCTTTAGTATATTGGTAGACACTGTCTTCAACTATGTTGACGCTAGTCATAAGTTTCCTAGTAGAATCAAAGGGAAGTTCCCCTATGCGCTTGTATTTTTTATCAAAGTCGCTTTTTAATAAGTTAAATTTTTCGCAAAAACTAATAAGTGCGGTCTCAGTCGGGTCGCCTAGATAAGAAGAATTTTCAAACGAAGCGTCGTTACAAAGTAACATACATTTTATTAGTTCTCTACTTTCAAGTGAATTTACATTAAATGAAGTTAGATTGTAAGCATTGAGTCCAACTGAGACTTTTTCTACGCTCATTTTATTTTGCGTAATAGTACCCGTCTTGTCGCTACATATCACTTCACAGCAGCCAAGAGTTTCAACTGCGTGCAGTTTTTTGACGATAGCATTTTTTTTGGCAAGTCTCATAACTCCAAGCGACAAAATGATTGTAACAACCGCGGGTAAACTTTCGGGAATTGCTGCAACAGCAATGGCTACCGCAGTTAAAAATGAGTCAATATATCCAAGATTTGAAAAAATCACGTCTACGACAAAGATAATAATTGCAATGCCTAGTACAATAAAAGTTATGATTTCGCCAAGTTTATTTAGACTTGCGCTTAATGGTGTTATGTCGTCTTTTTCTTTGTCTATCATGGTTGCTATTTTTCCGATTTCAGCGTTTTTGCCAGTTGCAACAACTACTCCAAGCCCTCTACCATAAGACACAATGGTTGAAGAAAAACACATATTTTTTCTATCTCCAATGCTTGTTTTTTCTGGTAGGATAAGGTTTGCACTTTTGTCAACTGAAACACTTTCGCCAGTAAGAGAAGACTCATCGCATTTTAGGCTTATACTTTCAATGAGATACATGTCAGCGGGAACGACATCGCCAGCTTCTAGTACAACGATGTCGCCAACAACAATTTCACTAGTTTTAATTTTCATTTTTTTATTATTTCTAATAACGACGGAAAAGGGCTGTGACATTCTTTTAAGGCTTTCTAAGGCCTTGTCCGCTTTTAATTCTTGTGAAAAACCGAGAGTTGCGTTTATAAGCACAATTACAAAAATTATTACCGCGTCAATAAGTTCTGTGCTGCTTTTTTGAACGATTGAAAAAATCAACGAGACGATTGCGGCACAAAGTAAAATTATAACCATAATGTCTTTAAATTGTGACAAGAATTTTAAAAAATAGTTTTGTTTTTTCTCTCGAACTAGAGTGTTTTCTCCCTCAGCTTTTAGTCTCGTCTCTGCATCTAATTGATTAAGTCCTTTTGGACTAGAGCGGGTTATTTGAAATATTTCATGTAAGGTTTTGTTGTGATAAAATTGCATATGTAACTCGGCTTTTAATATGTTTTTTGTAATAATAGACGACTTTTAATATATTTAATGTCTATGTCAAAGCGACGCGAGTATATGCAAAAAATCAAAAAAGAAAAGCAATTTAGAGTTTTTTTGAATGTTTATATATGGGGTTAAAAAGCAAAAGGCTTTAATAATAAAACTAATAAACTTAATTTGAAGGTTAATAAAAAATTTATGTTTCTAAGACAAAAAAAAAAAAAAAAACGCAAAGGA
>CALWKI010000064.1 GCA_944381235.1 uncultured Clostridia bacterium | reverse complement strand
CATATACGGGCTTATCATTGCGGTTTTTATTTTTGTGTTTTTGTCCTCAATATTTCTTGAGGTTAAAACTGCACTTGTTGTACAACCAAAACTCATTAAAATTGTAAATATACTTTTGCCACTTAGTCCAAATTTATAAAACAAATCTTCAAATAAAAACGCCAGTCTTGACATATAACCACTTTCTTCAAGAAGGGACAAGAATAAAAACAGTAAAACTATTTGGGGAATAAAACTTAGCAATCCGCCAACACTTGCAATTATTCCATTTGAAAAAAGACCTAAAATCCAGTTTGGTGCGTTAATTTTAGTAAGTAAGTTAGTTATTGGAACACCTATAAAATTATCAATTAAGTAATTTAGTCCTTCAGACAAATATGCCCCAACGGAAGAAAATGTAATATAAAATATTAAAAATAAAATTAAAAAAAATAATGGAAGTGCCAAAAATTTGTTTAAAATAAGATTGTCAATCTTAAATTTACCATATGTTTGCTCTTTATAACTAATTAGACAAGAACTTATAATAGAATCAATATATTCATATCTAAGTTGTGCTAGCCTTGTCATAAAGTCTGCCCTATTTAAAATAGCATTAAGCTTTTTTTCTTGAACATCACTTAAATTAAGCCCCGACCTTATTTTTTCGTCTTTTTCAAGAAGTTTTAAGGCAATAAATTCCTTATTTACGTTAAACAGGCTAACTTGTTTTTGCGTAAGAATTGACAAGATTTCGTCTATAGGAAGATTTTTAATGTATTCAAGCCTTAATTTTGCATTTTTTTGCGTAGTTTTTATTTTATGAGTTAATTTTGACTTAATTAATTTGTCATTAATAATAATATCAAGATTTAAAAGCCGAGATAGTTTTTCGTAGTCAAATACTATGCCCTTTTTCTTTATTTCTTTATCAAAATTAATAACAAGAATAGGATTTTTTCCCATTTCAAGTAGTTGTAATGTGAGATATAGGTTACGTCCAAGTACGTTTGCATCACAAATATTAATTATGTAACTGTCATTTGTTAGTAGATAATTAATTGAAACTTGTTCCTCAAAACTAAAACTAGTTAATGAATAAAGTCCGGGGACATCAACAATATTGTATGATTGTCCTTCATATTCAAAAATTTTTTCCTTTTTATCTACTGTGACACCATGCCAGTTTCCAGTATGCTCAAAACTCTTAGTAAGAGTGTTAAAAAGAGTAGTTTTGCCAACATTTGGATTTCCGATAAGCGCAATTTCATTCTTCATAATTTTTCACCAATATTTTTGAAATTTCGTTTCTTTTTACTGCTAAGACAAAGTGTCTAAGTTCCACTAAGAAAACTCCTCGCATGGATGACTTTTTTAGAATTTTGACAAAAGTGCCAACAAACCCGAGTTCAAGTAGTCGGCGTTTTATTTTATCACTTCCTTGAATATCAACTATTTGGTATTTTTTATTTACTTCGCCCTTATCTAAATAAAAAAAGTTGTCCATAATTTATACATATGAACAACTTTTCTCAAATATTTTAGTTAAAGCATAAAAAATCAACCAATTATATAAATTTGGTCAAAATAATTTAGTAACTCTGGTTTGATTTTCATTTATAGGTTACTGTACAGAATTAAGGAAATTAATAAAGGTCGTTATATCTTTAAATTTTCTATAAACAGCGGCAAACCTAACGTATGAAATTTCGTCTAACTTTTTAAGCCTTTCCATTACCATTTCACCGATTTCACTACTTTTAACTTCTTGCAAAAGTGAGTTATTAATTTGCTTTTCAATATCCCTTACAAGTTCGTCAATTTGACTCATACTAACTGGTCTTTTTTCGCAGGACTTTATAATACCTCTTTTAATTTTTTGAGCGTCAAAAGTTTGCCTTGAGCCGTCATTTTTTATAACGAGTACAGGGGTTGACTCAACTGTTTCATATGTAGTAAAACGCTTGCCACACTTTAAACATTCCCTTCTACGTCTAATTGAGTTATTGTCATCTGAAGACCTAGAATCTACAACTTTACTATCTTCATATCCACAAAAAATACATTTCATTCTTTTTCTCCTGTTAAAAACTTTTTGTAATATCCTTTTTTCTTTTAAGTATAGTTTTCAAACTTTTTAGTTTTTCCTTAACAACAAAAACAAATTGCCGCTTATATCAAAAAACATAAAAAGAAAATGTATAAGAAGCACCAATTTACATTTTCTATTTTTATCATATCAAATTATAAAAATTATAACAACTATTTTTTATCGTCTTCGCTTGACTCTTCGTCTTTTAGTCCAGCATCAAAAACCTTAACACTTTTGTTTTTTCTTTTTTTTGTTGGGGCTTCGATTATTTCAACTAAAATTACGTCCTCCCCTATTTTACAAATATTATTAAAGGGAATAAAAATTTCCTCTGGTGGCTTAAAAAGGCTAAAAAAAGATTTACAGTTTGGCACCATAAAACCAAGTACGCAGTTGCGCGTTAAATCAATTATTACATCATTTATGTGGCCTAGTTGCCTACCACTTAGGACGTTAATCACTTCCTTATTTCTAAGTTCGGTAAAAGAAGTTTCCATACTCTTTCCTTTTTATTTTTCTAACCTTTAATTTATACATATGATAAAAAAATATAAAATAAAACAAATTTCGCATAAAAATTAAAGAAAATTTGAATAATTACTTTTTTGTAGGGCACTCTAATTTTAGTGATATTTTTGGAGAGTATGAAATGTCTAAAAGAGTTGATATTTGCGGTATCAATACTGCAGATTTACCAAAATTAAAGAGTAATGAAGTGTCTGAACTAATGAAAAGATTAAAAAAAGGTGACGAAGAGGCGCGTCAACTTTTTTTATACTCAAATATGAGGCTTGTGTTAAGCATTGTAAAAAGGTTTAATATTAGTCAAAATAGCGTTGATGACATATTTCAAGTAGGATTTGTGGGGTTAATTAAGGCTATGGACAACTTTGATGAAAATTTTAATGTTAAATTTTCGACTTATGCTGTTCCCATGATTATTGGTGAAATTAGAAGATTTTTAAGAGACAACTCAAGTGTTAGAGTTAGTAGGAGTATGCGAGATATTGCGTATAAAGCCCTTCAAGCACGGGACAAACTTTCAGAAAATACTCCAAATGACCCAAAAATTGAAGATATTGCAAAGGAGGCGGGGCTAAGTATTCGAGATGTGCTTAATGCGCTTGATGCAATTTCTGAGCCTGTGTCACTATACGAGCCTGTATATAATGACAATAACGAGGCGGTAATGGTAATGGACCAAATAGGAGACCAAAGAAATTCCAGTGAAGAATTTATTGAGCATGTGGCACTAAAAGAGGCGTTAAACGGGCTAAATAGTCGAGAAAAAGAGATTTTGTGGCTAAGATACTTTATTGGAAAAACCCAAGTTGAAATTAGTAGCGAAGTTGGTATTTCACAAGCCCAAGTAAGTAGGCTTGAGAAAAATGCACTCATTGAAATTAGAAAAAACTTTAGTTAATGTTGGCTTTGATAAGGTCTTTTTTAAGTCTTGACAATATCTTTTTTTCAATTCTTGAAATATAACTTTGTGATATGCCGAGCATATCAGCAACTTCTTTTTGAGTGTTTTCTTCGTCTCCATTTAAACCAAACCTAAGTTCCATTATTTTTTGTTCCCTTGCGTTTAGTCTTCTTATTGCGTTCCAAAGTATTTTGTTTTCACTACTTTTTTCAAGTTCTACATTTGCCTCATCTACATCACTTTCTAGAATGTCTGATAGTAAAAGTTCGTTACCATCTTTATCATAGTTTAATGGTTCGTCAAGACTCACTTCGTAATTTTGCTTAGTTTTCTTTCTAATAAACATTAAGATTTCGTTTTCAATGCAACGTGAAGCATAAGTTGCAAGTTTGATATTTTTACTAACATCATAACTTTGCACCGCTTTTATAAGTCCTATTGCGCCGACAGAAATTAGGTCGTCAATGTCTGCCCCACTACTTTCAAACTTTTTAGCAATGTAAACTACAAGTCTTAAGTTGTGTTCAATGAGTTCGCTTCTTGCACTTTCATCTTTTTGTCTTAACCTTTCAATAAGTGCTTCTTCTTCGTCTGGCGTCAAGGCTTTTGGTAAAACTTCTCTTTGACTAACATACGCAACAAGTTTTTTTCTAATTGAAAATAGGTCAATATTTAATAACTTTTTAATAATTTTTTGTAGTTTTTTTAATAATTTCATTTTATATTCTCCTTTTTATTATAATGCAAGTGGGCTTAGTAGCGCCTCGCAATCCTTATTTTTAAAATAATTATTTGTAATACCAAGAAGTACATTTATTTGTTTTTTATTTTTGTTTTTTTCTAATGTACAAACTTTATCAATATTGCAAACAAACATTTTTGACTCACCAGAAACTGTTGAAAATGAAATATACCGTCCTTTTATTTTTTTGTCTAATTTCTTTTGTAAAAAGTCCATTACTGTAACTTTATCTCCAAATAATTTTGAAAATGTTTCAAAATTAATGATAAGGATGCTAAGTCCTGTTTCCTCGTCTTGAAGTAAATTTCCGCTGTCAAGGTATGCCCGTACGTCAAAATTTTTGCCGTGGTTTTCAAGTTTTAAATTAAAATAAAAGTTATTAAGTTGTTTTTTCTTATAAAACTCTTTTATAATGGCTTTTAAAATTATGTAGAAAACAAATATAATTAAAGCACAAATAAGACCATTAATTGTTACATTGAACAAATTTTCAAAGGCAATTATTAGTCCTCCCATCAAAAAGGTGAAAGATAAAAAGACAAAAAAGAGTAATAAAAACTTTTTAAAAACGACTTTATCAATAAGAATCAAGCACATAATTAGTCCTGACAAAATCTTAATTATAATTTGAATAATGTTTGGCATATTAAAAAAGGTTATTAAGACTGCAATCATACTTCCAAAAAATGAAACAAAAAAAGTTCGCATAAATTTTCCTTTTTGTAAAATCATTTTTTCGCTAATAGAAAGAAGTGTGTAATTAATTATTACATTTTGCAAAATAGCATCTTCAATATAAATTTCCATACTTTAAGTTTAGTTTTCAAAAAATTTTTTTGTTGTAAAAAAAATTAATAAAAAATAAGTTTTAGAAAAACTTTTGTCGAATGTTTTAGATTAGAAAATGTATAGTAATTGTTAAACTTTTTTGTAGCGCAAAAAAAACATCTTAGTACTTTTTGTATAATCTAAAATGTACATATTAGATTAGACAATATACTAAGACGTTTCAAAATAATAAATTTAGATTTAAATTTTTATAAAAACTATCTATTTCTTCTAAGTTTATCTAAGAAGGCTGGGATACTAGTGTTTCTTTCATCAACTTTAATACGTGATGAAGGAATATTTTGTTTTGGTTGTTCTTCCTCTTCTTCCTCTACCTCTTCTTCGTCGTTATGATTTTCTACATAATCATCAAAATTCATTCTTGGGATATTAAATTCTTCTTCCTGTAATTGTTTTTGAGGGTTAGCCTTTGTTTGAGTGAAACCAGTTGCAATGACAGTTATTTCGACTTCTTCACTTAGCGCCTCATCAACACCTGCCCCAAAAATAATGTTACAATTAGGGTCGACGACTTCTCTTACAAGTTCCGCCGCCTCATTAACCTCGTCAAGTGGGAGGTCAAGTCCGCCTTTGACATTGAGAAGGATGCCTGTTGCGCCCTCGATATTTGTTTCTAGAAGTGGACTTTGAACCGCTTGTCTAACTGCGTCAATCGTCTTAGTCTCTCCCTTTCCTCTACCAATGCCCATATGTGCAAGTCCCTTGTCTTTCATAATTGTTTTAACATCTGCAAAATCTAGATTAATCAAACTTGGAGTAACGATAAGGTCAGAAATACCTTGTATACCTTGTCTTAAGACGTCGTCAGCACATCTAAAAGCCTCGACAATAGGCGTCCCCTTTGGAACAATTTTAAGCAACTTATCATTTGGAATAATAACAAGCGTATCAACAAATTTTTTAAGATTTGCAATTCCCTTTTCTGCATTTTCCATTCTTCGCCTTCCCTCAAATTCAAAAGGCTTTGTTACAACTGCAATGGTTAAAATATCAAGTTCCTTTGCAATTTGCGCAACGACTGGAGCAGCCCCCGTACCTGTGCCGCCACCCATACCTGCGGTAATAAAAACTAAGTCGCAACCCTTTAACATTTCGTTTATTACAGCCTTACTTTCTTCTGCCGCCTTTTGTCCAATTTCTGGGTCAGCACCTGCGCCAAGTCCACGAGTAAGTTTTTCACCGATTTGGATGCGGTGAGTTGCCTTGCTCATAAGAAGCGCTTGTTTATCGGTATTTATTGCCACAAACTCTGCGCTAGTGACATTGGCTGCCACCATTCTGTTTACGGCGTTGTTTCCGCCACCACCTATTCCTACTACCTTAATGTTTGCTACATGACTGATACTATTTGCGTTATACATTTTTTCCTCCAAAAATTTAATTTTTTCTATTTAAAGCGTAATTTAATACTGCCATACAAGACGAATAATTTGTTTTAGTTGTTATGTTATATGGAAGTGTACTTATTTCAACATTTTTGCCTAAAATCTTTGATAATAAGTCCTTACCACCTTTTATAAACGAAATTCCCCCGCCAGTCAAATGTATTGGAATAAAATCTGGGAAATTGTACTGCCAAGAATTAAAACATTTTTGAATGGCACGCGCTATCATTTCAATTCTACTTTCTACAATAGCGTTTGCAACTTTCATTGAAACAGGCACGACTGTCCTATCAATCATAATGTCGTATGTATCTAGTTCGCTAGGCTCAATGCACAAAACTATCTTCTTTAAAAGTTGTTCAGCGTCATTAAACGGGATTTTAAGGCACTTTGATAGGTCTGCTGAAATAAAACCTCCCCCAAGAGAAAAACTTGTAAGATTTAAAACACCTTCTCCTCTTGCAAGCATTACTGTTGAGGTAATGTACCCTATGTCTACCATTAAAACATATTTATCTCTTTCCTCCTCATCAAATAAGTACAAAGATTGAGCGTATGCGGAACACACAAAGTCAATATCGTCAATGTTTGTCCTTGCAAGTATTTTAGACACAGTGTTTAAAAATCTATTATCAGCTAACACAAAAGATAAGCATGCCGTAATTTTACTTTCAACTTGTCCAATAGGATTTTTAACTTTGTTGCTTTCTCCCAAAATGTAATAGACGCTTCCTCTATTTATAATCGTATGGGTTTTTAAAGGAATGTCAACGCTGTCAAACAATAAGTCAATATCATTTTTTGTAATTCGCTTTTGCTTTAAAAAAGTTTTTGAGACATTTTTGCAAACAGAGAAACAAAACTCGGTCGGCACTCCAACAACAATTTTTTTGATACGCATATCGCACATTTTTTCCGCCCCACTAATGCAAGAGAAAATGACGTCGTCAAGTTTACTTGGTTCAATAAATTCGCCGTCCATAAAACCTTCGTAGTTTTCTTGATAAGTACACTTAACGTTTATCGTATTATTAACATCACGCGCACCAACTAGAACAGAAATTTTTTGACTTCCAAAATCAAGGATTGCGACCTCCTTATCTGTCATATAAAAACCCCATAAACAAAAATTTTAAGAAAGAAAGCAGACTAAACTTTTTAAATCTTTCTACTTACTTAAAATTACGAGAAAAAGTAAACAAGAACTAGTTAAAACTCAAGCACATATCCCTAAAACACAAATTAATATATAATAAAGAGAAACTTGCAAGCCAAGCAATAAAAACTAAGAGAAATATACAAAAAGTGCTACTTACTTCTCATAATTTATAGTTATATTATAGATTTGCAAAAAAACCTTGTCAAACAAATTGATAGTTTTTTTTAATTTTTGTTTGTCAAATAATTACTTTTTTACCCCTATTTTTTTGTTTTTTTGTGCCAAAAAAGGACAAAATTTATAAATTATTTATGACAAGAAGTCCAAAACCTTCCTCATTTTTATTGTGACTTATTTCTTTGCAACTTCTTAAAAGGCGTATTTTTAATTGGTCAGGGGTGATATTTGGATATTTTGAAATTACTTTCAAACAAATACCGGCTATCATTGGAGTGGCGACACTTGTTCCACTCATTTTGGCATAAAATTCCCCCGTTTTCGTACTAAAAGACGCGCCTATTATATTTACTGCGGGTGCAATTAAGTCTGGTTTAAAATACAT
This sequence comes from uncultured Clostridia bacterium, assembly GCA_944381235.1. Taxonomy (GTDB): domain Bacteria; phylum Bacillota; class Clostridia; order Christensenellales; family UBA1242; genus UBA7862. The sequence continues at coordinate 13,892 of CALWKI010000064.1, read as the reverse complement.
TCCAGCAGGACCCCTAGATGAAAAATTTGCGATTTTAAACTTACTAAAATCAAAATTTTCGTTTTCATCCCTATTGTCGTCTAGTCCGCCAACTGTGATAATTTTACTTGAATAACCCGGCGCTTTTATTGTGTAGTTCTCAGGCCCACTATTTCCGGCTGCAGCAACAACTACAATTCCCATATTCCATAGTCTTTCAGCACCGACGACCAATGGGTCGTTTCGACCAAGTGGACTACTACCAAAACTCATACAGACTACTCTTATATTATATTTCCTATAATTGTCACTTACCCACTGCATCGCCTCAAGTATTTTATATGCGCCTGCTTCCCCTGTTTCCTCTAGTGCCTTTATAGAAATTATTTTAGAGTTTGGCATAATGCCACTGAATTTTCTAGCGCCAGCAATACCATTTCCACACGCAATGCTTGCAACATATGTTCCGTGTCCGTTATCGTCGTAGGGCTTAATTTTATTGTGAATTAGATCGACAAATTTTATTATTCTGTTTTTTGGTAAACAAAAATCAACATGAGGGTTAATACCAGTATCAATTATGGCGATTGTCGCGTCAGCATTTATTTCAGGTTTTATAGCGTTAACATTTAAAATTTTTTTTGCAACACTTATTTGGGCGGATACTTTTGTTTGTTTTGAAATAAAACCAACGACGCTAGTTTTAGCAAATTTAACAATTTGTTTTTGAGTTAGGTTAACTCCTATTGCGTTTATAAAAGGATATTCATAAAAGTTAACATTTAACTTTTCAACTTCTTTTTTAAGTTTCTTATATTCATTAGCATACACAATGCAACTACTGACCTCATTTTTATTTTTTAGTTGCACCACTTTCATAAGTTCTGGACAAATTTTGTTATAAATACTAATCATCAATTCTCTTTATTATGTTTTCTAAATACGACTTTTGTTCACTTGTAATATATGGGGATAAAGAGTTAATTGTGTTTTTGAGGCTTTCTTTAGATAAACTTCCATCTTTGATTTTTTGTTTTGACGTGGTTAAAAATTCGTTTAGAAGATCGGCACTACTATAATTTTTATACTTGTTATACAATTCATTTACGTTTTTTTTGGTATTGTCGTCAATGTTTTCAGCCTTTTTTTTAAGGTCTTCGGACAACTCTTCATTGTTATTTTCAAAAATATTTGTGTCGGCATAATCAAATAGATTTTTTTTCATTATTCTTTCCCTTCTTCTCCTTTACATATTTTTAATAAATTTTATGAAAAAGTATGTTTAAATTATATAAATGCCTAACTCTTTTATGTAAATGTCTAAGTAATTATATGTAAAACTATTTTTTATGGTGCGTCACTAAAAAAATAAAATTAACATATAGTACTTTTAAACAAAAAAGGAATTACATAATGGAAGAACAAAACAATATTTTTGCAGGTCTCGGCTACCCTGAAACAATGCTAGATGCCGACGTAAAAAGTAAAACTGGAGAACGCTTAGACGCACAATATAATCAAAATAGTATCTCGCAAAACAATATACTACCGGGACTTATGTCAATGCTATCTCAAAAAGAGACTAACAATAACTTAATGAACGCACTTATAGGCAATCTTGGTGGAATCAACGCACAAAGTGGTGCAAATCTCATTAATAATTTACTCAATAATAATGTTAAAGCTTCTCGTAATGATACAATTAAGTCGCAAAAAAGCATTGAAAAGTTCAAAAAAATAAAAGACTTAAATTAAGTCTTTTGTTCAAAAATAAATTTAATTTTATAAGCACGTAGTTAGTCATTTAAAATATATAGAAAAATATATATAAATTTGATTTTTAAAAAAATCTCAAATATTTTATGTGCTAATTTACGCCTCACTACCCTCAAAAGTTTTTATCATATCATTTATGATAATTAAGTTCTTAAAAACAATAGCATGCTCGAATAATTTTAGATTTAATCCAGTAAGTTTCTTAACCTTATCAAGTCTATAATTTAAGGTATTCCTATGCATAAAGGTTTTGCTGCTTGTGACAGATGTATTAAGATTATTTTCAAAAAAGGCGTAAATAGTTTCCATTAGTTCAGAGTCGTTAAGTATCATTTGAATGTTTTTATGGTCAATTACCTTTTTATAAGACTCGTAATTTTTTTCAGAAAAACAATTTATAAGATTTTCTGGTGAAAACATTTTTATTATCTTACTTTCTATTGTGTCGTTTTCGTCAAACGATAAATTACAAACAATTAACTTTTTCCTACCCATATTAGTTTAACCCCTATTCTTCTTCTTTTTCTATAGCACCATATTTTAAAAATATAATATGATTTGCAATACTACGCGCCAGCCCTTCGTCGCTTGTCGCAAGTAAAACGGTAGTGTTTGGTTTAAAAAAATATTTTTTAAATAATCTAAACAACTCTTTATTTTGAGCGTTTGTCAGTTCCTCAAAAATGTTGTCAATTAAAACAATTTCAAGTTTTCTAAAACTTAGTCTTGCAATACTAACGAGATACCTTTCAAAATTTGATAATTTTTCAACTTTAGTATTTATAATGCTTTCAAGCCTAAAATCGATTACTGCTTGATTAATTTTTTCTTCAATGAGGCTTTTATCTGTCTTTCTAATTTCAAGCACATATTTAAGGTTATCATAAACTGTTTTCTTTTCAAAAAAAATAGTTTTATAAGGCAAATAACAAATAGCAACGTCTAGTGAATAGTCTATTTTGTCAAGACTAAAATTTTTTATATACACTTCCCCTTTATCTGGTTTTTCAATACCAGCCAAAATACGCATAATACAAGTTTTACCACTATCTTTTGGTCCGACGAGTGCAACAATCTCCCCGCGTCCGACCTCAAAGGTGATATTTGACAACGCATAATATTCTCTTGTATATCTTTTATAAACACCTGCTAAAGAAATCATATGTATTCATTATACATTTTTTTTAGAAAAAGCAAAATAAATTTATGCAAAAATCACAAAAAAATTTTTATTTAGATATCTAATTAAAAATTTTAAGTTGTTGATAGAAATGAAAAACAAATTAAATTGATTGGTATCTAGGCAAAATATTTAAAAATCAACAATTCACCTTAAAAATTGCAAAAAAATAAATGACTAATTTTTTCTATGGTGATATACTTTACTAGATTGTTATTTTTTTTAAGGAGATAAAAATATGGATTTATTTGATAAGTGCAAGGAGTTTACTATTGTTGACGAACTCGTGAGTCGTGACATTTATCCTTATTTTCATGCGCTTGAGACAAAACAAGACACTGAAGTTGTTATGGAAGGAAAAAATGAGATTATGCTTGGCTCAAACAATTACCTAGGTCTTACCTCTCACCCTGAAATAATCGAGGCGGGTGTCAGGGCACTTAAAACATTTGGTTCAGGATGCTCGGGTTCTAGGTTTTTGAACGGGACAACAAAACTTCATCTTGCGCTTGAAAAGGAACTAGCAGAATTTTTACATAAAGAAGATTGTGTAACATTTAGTACGGGATTTCAAACTAATCTTGGGATTATTAGTTGTATTGTAGGACGAAATGATTATATTATCGGCGACAAAGAAAATCACGCAAGTATTTATGACGGGTGTAAACTTAGTTATTCCAAAAAACTTCTTAGATATAATCATTCTGATATGGAGGATCTTGAAAGACAACTTAAGTCTATTCCACTTGATGCTGGAAAACTTATTATTACTGACGGGGTGTTTAGTATGGGAGGAGATATTTGCAAACTCCCTGAAATAGTAAGTCTTGCTAGGAAATATAATGCAAGAGTTATGGTTGACGACGCACATGCACTTGGAGTTATAGGTGAAGGTGGTAGAGGAACAGCCTCTCACTTTAACCTCGAAAATGAGGTTGATATAATAATGGGGACTTTTTCAAAGAGTCTTGCCTCTATTGGTGGATACATGGTTGCAAGTCGTGAGGTTTGTAACTATGTTAAGCACAATTCCCGTCCTTATGTTTTTTGTGCGTCAATTACGCCTGCAAGTGTTGAATGTGCACGTACTGCCCTTAAAATTATAAAAAGAGAGCCAGAAAGAATAAAAAGGTTAAACGATATTGCGAGTCTAGCAAGAAAAAGGCTTAAGGAAAAAGGCGTTGACATAAGAGATTCTGAGGCGCCAATTATTCCAATTAACACTTATGATAACGAGACAACTTTTATTGCTTGTAAGAAATTATTTGAAAACGGAGTCTATGTAAATCCAGTCATATCTCCTGCTGTTCCTATTGGGCAAAGCATAATTAGGACAAGTTATATGGCAACATTAACTGACGAACAAATAGAACGTGCAACTGACATTATTGCGCGCGTTATGGAAGAGTTAAATTTACTAAAAAAGTAGAAAAAATAAATAAAAAAAATCTCAGAGGTTTTCTCTGAGATTTTTTATAAGTTTTATATATTTTTTTAATAAATTGCCTCAATTAGACCAAGATTTCCATCGTTTCTCCTATAAAGGACGTTTACTTTACCTGTTTCCCTATTTAAGAAAATATAGAAATTGTTACCGATTGTATCAAGAAATACTTGTGCATCTTCTACGCTAATAGGCTCAAGTTCAAAACTCTTTTTTCTAACGACCTCTGGTTTTTCAAAAATAGGTGTTTCTTCAAAGAAAAGGTAATCTTTATTAAGTGAGTCCTTTTTAAGTCTTGCATAAAATTTGTCACCATATTTAACAATCTGTCTTTCAACTTTTGGAAGTGCTAGGTCAATATTTTCATACATATTGTCTCCTGTCACCTCTGCCCTATAAAAAAGTCCGCGACTTCTTACAGTAAGTTCAAGTTTGCAAGCCTGACCTTCCATTTTGCAATTTACTTTTGCGACCGCGTCGTCATTGAAATACTTGTCGAGTTTATTTACCTTCCTTTCAATAATATCTTTGAGTTTTTCTGAAACGTTATAATTTTTTGAATTGATTTCTATTTTCATATTACTCTCCTTTACTATCTCTATTTTAGCAAATATTTAATTTAACCTCAAACGTTTTTGACTACTTTCCCATTTGAAATTTTAATTTGTCATTTTGAACAGTTACGACAACGTTATTGTTTTTAATATCGCCTGATAGCAGCGCGTCTGTTAGTTCGTCCTCAATATCCGTTTGAATAAGTCTTTTTAGTGGTCTTGCACCATATTCAGCACTTGTGCCTTTTTCGACAAGATACCTAAGTGCGCCTTCGGTAAATTTTATATTAATGTCTCTTTCTTTAAGTTTTTTACTAAGGTTGCTAAGCATAATTTTTGCAATATTTGTGAGGTCTTGTTCTGTCAAACTATGGAACACTGTTATAACGTCAATTCTATTTAAAAATTCTGGTTTAAATTTCTTTCTAACGCTACTTAAAATTACTTCTTTCATTTGTTCATAGTCTGGGTTATCTGTAGTGAAACCTAGATTATTAAACCCTAGTTGCGATGTATGCGCGTTAATTTCACTTACTCCGCAGTTACTTGTCATAATAATAATTGTGTTTTTAAAGTTGACTGTCCTTCCATGGCTATCAGTAAGTCTTCCATCGTCTAAGACTTGTAAAAGAATATTAAATACGTCTGGGTGCGCCTTTTCTATTTCATCAAAAAGTACAACTGAATAAGGTTTACGTCTAACTAGTTCTGTCAGTTGCCCGCCATCGTCATGTCCGACATATCCCGGAGGAGCACCAATGAGTTTTGAGACGGAATAACTTTCCATATACTCACTCATATCAATTCTAATTATATTATTTTCGTCGTCAAACATTGCTTCAGCTAGTGCTTTACAAAGTTCAGTCTTACCTACACCTGTTTGACCTAGGAACAAGAAAGAACCTATAGGTCGTTTACTATCTTGAAGTCCAACTCTAGACCTACGAATTGCACGACAAACAGCACTAACTGCTTCGTCTTGTCCAACAACACGTTTATGAATAACCTCTTCAAGTTTGAGTAACTTTTCTTTTTCGCTCTCGGTAATCTTGCTAACTGGTATTCCTGTCCAACGTGCGACAACCTCCGCAATGTCTTTTTCGGTTATCCTTGGTTCAGTTTTTGGTTTTGATAGGTTGTATTTATCTTGTTCTTTTTTAAGTTCTGCATACATTTCGTTTAAGTCGCTTGCAAGTTTAGTTGACTTCTCATAATTATGCTGAACAAGTGCCTCTTGGTAATTTCTATGAATTTCCTTAAATTTATCTTCCATTTCTTGCAAACTTTTTGGTTTCATTGTTCCGCTTACTCTTACTCTACTGCTTGCTTCATCTATAAGGTCAATGGCTTTATCAGGCAAACTTCTATCCATAATGTACCTATCGGATAACTTTGCGGCTGCAACTATTGCTTCGTCTGTAATTTGTATTTTATGGAACGCCTCATAACTGTCCTTCAAACCTCTTAAAATAAGAATAGTCTCGTCTATGCTTGGAGGATTAACCATAATTGGTTGGAAACGTCTTTCAAGAGCCTTGTCTTTTTCGATAAATTTTCTGTATTCATCAGTAGTTGTAGCACCTATTGTTTGGAGTTCACCACGTGCAAGATAAGGCTTCAACATATCACTTGGGTTAATATCACCTTTTTCACTTCCCGCCATTGCAAGAGTATGAATTTCGTCAATAAAGACAATTATATTTCTATCTTTTGTAATAGTTTCAATCGCGTCTTTAAGTCTTTGTTCAAGTTCGCCCCTAAACTTCGTGCCTGCCATAAGAGAGCCCATATCAAGCGCGAAAATTGTTTTATTACTAAGTTCTTGAGGAACTCTATTTTTAACTATCGCTTGTGCAAGTCCTTCGACAACCGCCGTTTTACCAACTCCAGCCTCACCTATTAAAATTGGGTTGTTTTTGGTTTTTCTGCATAAAATTTCAATAATTCTTTCAATTTCTTTGTCCCTGCCAATGATAGGATCCATTTTACCTTGCCTTGCCTTAAGTGTTACGTCGTAGCCAAATTCAAGAAGGTTTTCAGGAAGTGTACTCTTTTCCCCTGTTTGATTTTCGTCTACTCTTTTATAGTTTTTGTCGATACTGTCAATATCTGCATTTTTAAGCTCTTCATAAATTCTTTCACGCAAATTTAAGGTGTCAACATTAAAATAACTATTAAGTAGTTTGTGCGCAAAGCAATCTTCATTATATAAAATACCTATCAAAAAGTGCTCAACACTTAAAAAGTTATGCCCTAGTTTGTAGGCAATGTTAGAGGCAGTAACCAAAATATTTTTGCTTCTTGGCGTAAGTTCTAGTTTATCCGGTGACAAATTTGGATTGTATCCCGGCTGAGTCAACTTTTCGACTAGTTTTTCTTTTGTTACATTTTGGTCTTTTAGCATTCTACAAGCAAGTGAGGACGGAATTGACAAAATACCATACAAAAGGTGTTCCGAGTCAATCTGATTTCCCTTTAATTTCTTTGTAATTTCCCCGGCATAGTTAAGCATTCTTTGTGCGCTTTCGGAAAATTTTATAAAATTATTCATTCTCTTTCTCCTTTAAAATATTTAAAATTACATTTTTTAATATGTTTGCTCTTAGTTTTCCTTCAAGTTTTATTGGGTTCGTAAGTGCCCTGTCAGTAATTGCATAAAGTAATGTATTTGCTTGAAGTACAGTTATAAATTTTTTGTTTTTTAAATCTTCTAAAACAAATCTTGCGTCATTAAAGGTTATTTCGTCTTTAATACTATCAATTACCTTGTGAATATAATTATCATCAAAGTCTTTAATTCTAACTATTCTTATATATCCGCCACCTCCCCGTTGACTTTGAATAATGAACCCCCTGTTTAAATTAAAACGAGTAGTCAAAACGTAATTTATTTGACTAGGCGCACAATTAAAGTAATCGGCGAGTTCGTTTCTAGACAAATTAAGGTCACTACTTGTACCAAGTGTTGACAAAATAAAGTTTTCAATAACATCACTTATTGTTGCCATTTTTAACTCCTTTTAAAAAGTTTGACTTTCTTTGACCTTTATATGTTACAACTATTATTTTTTTCTGTCAACAATTTTTTTAAGTTTTTTTAGGTTTTTTTGTGAGGAATATTTTTTTATGATAATTGTATTTGCACTGGTCAGTCTTATTTGTTTGGTTATATTATTTAATAAATCGCATTTAGAATTAGTTTATTTAGTGTAGTTTTAGCATTGAAATTTCACAATAAAAGAAAAAATCTAGTGAGGTTATCACTAGATGTGCTTTTTGCATTTATAATTTTATCCTTTTGACTTTTTATCTTTTTTGACTAACTTTGTATTACTAATTCTAGTAGCATTTAAAATTGTAAGAATGCTTACCCCAACGTCGCCAAATATTGCTAGATACATATTTGTTAAACCAAGAACTGACAAAATGAGAATTGCAAGTTTGACGAGTATTGCAAAAACAACGTTTTGTTTTACTATGCTTTTTGTCTTTTTACCAATTTGTTTTGCGTTTATAAGCCCTAACAAGTCGTCATTCATTAGAACCATATCTGAGGCTTCTATCGCAATATCGCTACCAATACCTCCCATTGACACTCCAACGTCGGCACGCGTTAGAACTGGCGCGTCATTTATTCCGTCTCCCACAAAGCATACAATGTCGCTCCTCTCTTTGTTTTTAATAAGTGTTTCCACAAATTCCACTTTTTCTTGAGGAAGGAGACAGGATTTGTATTCGCTAACACCTAAATTTGTCGCGACTTGGCTTGCCACAAACTCACTATCTCCCGTTAGCATATATGTTTTACAATTTTCAGCGTGTAAAAGTGAGATTGTTTCTTTACTTTCTTGTCTTATCTCGTCTTCAAGGACTATACAACCAAGATATTTTTCGTTTTTTGCGACGTAAACCACCGTTCCCTCTTGTTTTTTGAAAGTTATATTTGCCTTTTTCATTAACTTTTCGTTGCCAGAGTAGATTGTGTCTACTTTATTTTTTGCAATAACGCCAAAGCCCGAGACATTTGTGAGCGTAAAATTATCTATATTTTCTTCTATTTTTATATTTTCTTCTATATATTTTTTTATTGATAATGCGATTGGATGACTAGAAAATTTTTCGGCGACATATGCGCTTTTTAATATTTCCTCTTCATTTTCTTTTGGGAAAATGTCTTTTACAACTAGATTTCCCTTGGTTAAAGTACCAGTTTTATCAAAAACAAATATGTTTGCTTTTTCAATTTGCTCAAGATAAGTTGAGTTTTTTATTAAGATTCCACATTTTGAGGCTTTGCCAAGCCCTACAAAAAAGGATAATGGTACCGATATAACTAGCGCGCACGGACATGACACGACAAGAAAACTCAGTCCCCTATAAATCCAAGTGCCCGAGTCTTTTGTAATTAACGACGGAATAAGCATAATAATAACAGCAAGAATAACTACAATAGGCGTGTAAATTCGGGCAAATTTTGAGATAAAGTTCTCTGCTTTTGACTTTTTATCTGCCCCCTCTTCCATGAGTTTTATTATTTTTGAAATTGTCGAGTCGTCGTATTTTTTTGTGGCTTCCATTTCAAATTGGGTGGTTAAATTGACGCAACCGCTTGTTATTCTGTCATTAAAAGACACTTCTTTTGGCATTGACTCACCTGTTATTGCACGGGTATCAATTTGAGTCTCACCTTGTGTTATAATGCCATCAACGGGAATTTTTTCTCCGGGATTTACGACTAAAATGTCCCCCACTTTTATTTCTTCAAGGGATACTTTCTTAATCTTCCCGTCTTCCTTTTTCCAAGCAAACATAGGCTTTAGTTCAAGAAGCCCGCTGATTGATTTTTTTGACCTTTCAACTGCATAGTCTTGAAAAAATTCGCCTATCATATATAAAATCATTACCATACACGCTTCGTCAAAACCTTCAATTTGCTCATTATTTATTCCTTTATAAATTGCAAGCCCGAACGCACCAAAGGTCGCCAAAGTCATAAGAAAAGTTTCATCAAGCATTTTGCCAGAAAATAAATTTTTGAAAGCCTTGAAAACTACCTCATAACCGACGATTAGATAACAAATAAGATACAAGAAAAATGGAAATAAGAAGCCTAAGTCTCCATCAAAAACGGATTCTAGATGAATAATTTTATCAGTTATAAAAATGCCTAAAAATAATATGACTGAAATAATTATTTTTGTAATTTCTATTTTTTGCTCTTTTTCTAATTTCATTTTAATTTTTTCCTTTTTATAATATGATAAATTATTATTTAAACATTTGAACAGGTATTCATATGATATTTATTAAAAAAGGTTGTTTAAACCTTTTTTTATTTTATCAAACGCCATTAGCATAATATTACAATCAAATAAAGAAAGCAACAAAAAAATAGAAATTTTTTTATAATTGCATTTCAAAATCATTATTTTTGATTTTTTCATGGTTTTCTTCTTTAGTTTTGTTAGTATTTTTATTTTGGTTACGCGAATTAAAATAATCTAAAATCCCTTGTCCAGTACTTTCTTTTATTGTGCTATTTAGATATGCAACATTTTTATTAATTTCTTTTAAGATATCTTCTTTTGGAAGGTCTTTTTTTATACTTTCGATTACTTGTGGTAAATCTTGTATCAAGGTTTCACATGAAATTGGTGTAAATTTTTCGGTATTATTATGATTTTTTATTGAGTTATCAACCGCTTTAGTAAGCACAGAAGACAGTCCTACGCTAAGAGGTTTATTAAACTGAGTATATCTTTTAAATTCATGATAACTCTCGATATTAATAAAATTTTCGTCACCTTTTGATAAAAACATAGCTTCATTATCTGATATGTTATAAATCTCAACTTTATCAAAATTTTTATCACTGGAACTGAGCTTTTCACTAATAGTTGGAGCTAAAAGACTTTCGCGACAATCAACATCATTTAAATCTTTAAACGAGATACAAGTTGTTTTTTCATCACCTTTTACGATTCCGTCTGCGATGGGAAAAGAACAAATTTGAGAGAGGGCACTATTTATTTCTTCTTGTGAATAGTTTAGTTCTTTCATTTTTTCTGATAAACTTTTTTCTATTTCTTTGGTAATAATTGTTCCGTCACAATAACTTATAATATTAACATTTCTTAGATTTCTTTGTGCTTCTTCAAGTGATAACTTTTTATTTTTATTACATATGAGTGGGTAAAAATATTTTTCAACAAAATTTAGGGTATTTTCACTTTTTTTGCTTATATTCTTAAAGGAAAAGCCATTTTCTTTTTTCTCCCCATACGAAAGTGAAAGTATTTTAAAGGGCGCTTTGTCAATGGTTAAGCCTGAATTTTCATTTTTTGAAGTCTTAAGTCCGAGGGCTTCCATTGTTTGACGCATTGCACCATTTAAATTTTTTTCATTTAAAGTGAGGGCAAGAATTGTTAGGACTGTTGGACCTTCTAAAAAAGGATTACTATCATCCTCTAACTGCTTTATCCCATAAATATTATTTTTATCTTTTAGTGTTTTTTCGTAAATATGGTACATTTTTCACTCCCAAAAAAAATTAATCTTAAAATTTAATTAGTCTTTTTTTATTATAAATTAGCTAACTATGAGTCTTAGTTTTCATTTATGTGGCTTAAACCACATTCTATAATTTTGGTTACGTGGTCGTCATCAAGAGAATATAAAACCTCCTTCCCTTGTTTTTCGCCTTTAACTAGTTTTGCGCTCCTAAGAACTCTTAATTGATGAGATACTGCAGACACTGTCATATTAAGTAAAGTTGCTATGTCGCCAACATACAGGTTTGAAATACTAAGGCAACTTAAAATTTTTGTACGGGTCGAGTCGCCAAAAACCTTATATAACTCAGCTAGGTCAATGAGTAACCTATCATCTGGCAAACTTTTTTTAATTTTTGAAATTTTATCTTCCATCTTCCCTCTCTTATCAATTGTTTATTTAGGGTTTGAATTTATTATTATCTACTATATAAATGTTACAACAATTATTTTTTCTGTCAACAATTTTTTTAAGTTTTTTGTGAGGAATACTTTTTTATGCCTTTTAAAAACAATTTTAGTTTGTATTATTTTGAGTGTCTGGTGCTTTTTCAAGTTTTAGGTCTTGATTTTGGGCAGCTGTATTTTCTTTAAGATTTAAGTTTAAATTTTGAGTTTCCACCTCTTTTTCAACCTTTAAGTCTGGGTTTTGGACGTCTAAAGGAAGTTCGGTGTTATGATTTTTATCCTTTTTTCTAACTGGAAGGCTATAGAGTACTCCAAAGGTTATAGTTAGACCTAGAGTCACAACTCCCATAATAAAGTATGGCAAAGACTGGCTATTAAATGTATCATACTTTGAAACTTTATAGTTTTTGTATTCATCAGAATTAAGCGTTACAGACACGAGTTCAAATTCTTTTTCGTATGTAATTTCAAACACACTATATCTTGTATCTGCTGACATCAACGCGGCTTCATAGGTGTCGGATTGTGATTCCCCATCTACTTTATATTCGCAAGTGATAGTTGTATTATTTAAATTCTCTTCCGAAAAATTATAAAAGTATATCCTTACACCAAAGGAAGCTCCATCTGGTGATGAATAATTAAAAACATAGGTTGAAAACTTTTTGTCAACATCACTTGTTGTGTATAAGCCAAAAGTACTAAATAATATAACCGTAACTATAGCACATAAACTCGCAAAAGAAAGAAAATAAGAACGTTTGTTTTCACTTTTCTCTATATCAACAAAAGATAAAATACCTATAGTGCAAACAAGAATAGCTGCCGAAACTATTGAAGCTTGAAGTTCTTGACACACAGCTTGGTCGGCTAAATTATAACTATAGTTGTCATAAAGTTGATAATTACTAGTCTGATACCAATAGGCTTTTTCAAGAGAAGTAAATAATTTTACAAAAACTGTACTTAAAAGAATAACAACAACAAGACTTACAATTACAAGAACGATATTTGAAATAATTTTTATGAAATCATTTTTTCTAAAAGTGGCTTTTACAAAAAAACATAAGATAAGTACAAGTAAGCAAATTCCTGCAGAAATTAAAAGAGGTTTTATTGATGTTAGATATATTTGATAGTTCTGCCCTGAAGAGTACATATCTTTTGCAAGTTCATCAAGGTGAAAGGCATTTAAAAATAGTCCTATTGCAGATAAGACTAGAAGTCCTATCAAAATGCACTGAGTAATAAAAATTGTATTTGACCTTTTTTCTCTTTCTTCCACAAACTTGAACTCCCTTAAATATATGTAATATCTATTATTAATATAATAACATATAATTCTCCATTTTACAAGCAAAAAAAAATAAAGAAAAAGAGACTAAGCCTTTATGTTTTATCTCCTTATAGTTTACAAGTAATCAAATTAGATTATATAATAACTAATGACTTGAAGTAAATTTTTGACCCCAATTTTTAACGAAAAGTTGGGCTTTGGACAAAAAAAAGACTATCTAAAGTGTACTAAACTTAAAATAGTCAAAATTGATAAATGCCTATTTTAATTATATATTATTACAAATTTGGGGCTCCCCACAAAATTGTAGTTTTGTGGTGTGCGGCAAAAAATTGTTATTTAGACGGGGTCCCCAAGCAAAAGGTTTGCTTGGGGTGTAGCAAAAAATTTGGGTGAAAGAAAAAGAGATTGACCTTTAGTCAATCTCTGTAAGTCATACCCTATCCTCTCCGTAGAGTCCCCGTAGAAGATGCTTCTTCGGGGATAAGCGAAAAAATTGTTATTTAAACGGGGTCCCCAAGCAAAAGGTTTGCTTGGGGTGTAGCAAAAAATTTGGGTGAAAGAAAAAGAGATTGACCTTTAGTCAATCTCTGTAAGTCATACCCAAATTTTTTGCTGGTGCCGGAGGCCGGACTCGAACCGGCACGGAGTTGCCCCCGAGGGATTTTAAGGCTTATATTTTAAAAATAAGGAATTGATAATA
>CALWKI010000063.1 GCA_944381235.1 uncultured Clostridia bacterium | reverse complement strand
GCATGAAGTTTTGTTAAAACAACTTCAACAGCACTTTTATTTTCCTTTTTATGAATACCAGTTGGAATACCTCGTCCATTATCTGCAACTGTAATTCCACCATCTTCATTAATTGTCACATTAATTTTGTCACAATGTCCAGCGATTGCCTCATCAATACTATTATCTACAATTTCAATTACTAGATGATGAAGTCCTCTTTCGTCAGTAGACCCAATATACATTCCAGGTCTTTTTCTAACAGGTTCAAGCCCATCTAAAACCTGAATATCTTCTTCGGTATATTTTGTCGTTCTTGTTAAATCTTCTTCTTGTTCCTCGGTTTCATTTAAATTAAGCGACTCGCTTGTAATATCTTTTTCGTCAGCCATACTGTATTCTCCATTTCCCTATATATTATATAATTAATATAATTATATATATAATATAACATATAAGAATATAAAAAACAACGGCTTTTTGACTTTTTTTAAAAAATTTTTTGTTTTGTTATTACCGCGTTTTTTACATTAAATATTGCCGAGCCGCTTTCAAGTTTTCTTGAAAATTTGGTCGTAGTTAGAATAGTTTGATAGCTTTTAATTTCATCTAAAAAATTTTTACATCTTTTTGTGTCTAATTCACTTAGTACGTCATCAAGAAGTAATATAGGTTTCTCTTTTAACTTATTTTCAAATAAACTTAGTTCTGCAATTTTTATTGATAATGTAGCAAGTCTTTGTTGCCCTTGCGAACCAAAATTTCTAATATCTATACCATTTATTTTTATTTCAATATCATCTCTATGTGGTCCCACACTTGTAAACCCAAGTTCATAATCACTTTTTAGTTTTTCTTTGTAAGATTTATATAATCTTTCTTTTATTTCATTAATTGATTTTAAATTAATACCTTGATAACTAATTACTAAATCCTCTTTATTGTCTGTTATTCGCGAATGTGTTTCTTTTGCCGGATTTTGAATTTTTTCAATAAAATCAAGCCTACAATAAATTATTTTACTTGCGGTATCCGAGAGTTGTACATCCCATAAATCAATAGTATCAAGTAAATTTTCATAATTTCTAGTTTGTTTTAAAAGTTTATTTCTTTCACTTAATAATTTCTCATATTTACAAAGGAGATAAAAATAATTTTTATTTAATTGACTAATATCTATATCCATAAATCTACGCCTAAAACTAGGTCCATCTTTAATAAGTCCTATTTCATCAGGTGCAAAGTATACTACCGGCAACTCACCTATCAAATCTCCTATTTTTCTTATGTTAATTCCATTAATTTTTATTGATTTTTTATTATCACTTCTTAAAAAAATCTCAATTTCTTCTTCAAAAAACTCTTTTTTTACTACAATATCAATTTTTGCATTTTTTTCGTTCCACTTAATCAAATCTTTTTCTTTTGAAGTTTTTGGAGATTTTCCAATGCTAGATAAATATATACTTTCAAGAAAATTAGTTTTTCCTTGTGCATTGCTACCAACAAAAACATTAAGGTAAGGAAATAATTCTACCTCGCAGGCTTTATAATTTCTAAAATTTTCTAGTTTCACACTCTTTATATACATATATAATATGTTAACATATCTAATTTTTTTTTAAAAGAAAATAATAGAATTTATGAATTTTTTATAAAAAAATTAACAATAAAAAATTTTAATTTTTGTTAATTTTGCACAAACTTATAATTTTTTATTTTTGTGCAATTTGTATAAATTTATTATATTTTTTTATTTAACACTACCTTTAATAAATCATTTTGTCATTGACAAAACTAAGTTTATACTATATCATAGTATTATAAATTATGCGAGGTAATTATGGACGCTATTTTAAGTAGATGGAATGAAGTTTTAAAAGATATGAGTAATCAAGTTACAGCTGTTAGTTATGATCTTTATATTGAAACTTTAGAGCCTATAAAGATTGAAAAAAATAGATTGATTTTATTTGCTTCAACTTTAACAAATAAAAATCAACTTTTGAAATTACATAAAAATAAACTTTTAAAATCGGTTAAAGAACACTTTGAGAATGTAGATGAAATAGTTGTCTTAGAACCAAATGAAAAAGAAAAGTATTTGAATGATATAAAAGAAGCAGAAGACATAATTGAAACAAAGCAAGTATTAAATGACAAAAATAAACTTAATGAAAAATATACATTTGAAAGTTTTGTTGTTGGAAAAAGTAATCAATTTGTTTACGCAGCTGCGCGAAGTGTTGCCGAAAACCCTGGAAAAAAATATAATCCACTTTTTATTTATGGTGGTGTGGGACTTGGAAAAACTCATATTTTGCACGCAATCGGAAATTATATTAGAAAAAATAATCCGGACATGCGAATTTTATATGTAACAAGCGAACAATTTACTAATGATTATATTCAAGCACTAAAAGCAGATAAAAAAGAAAATGCAAATAAGGCATTTAGAGATAAATACAGAGACGTAGATATTCTTATGATAGATGATATACAATTTATTTCAAATAAAACTAGTACACAAGAAGAATTTTTCCACACATTTAACGATTTATATCAACTTGATAAACAAATTGTGATTACATCTGATAAGCATCCAAGAAATATGGAAGCTTTAGAAGAAAGATTAAGATCTAGGTTTACTGGAGGACTTATTCAAGATATTCAAAAACCTGATTATGAGACTCGTCTTGCAATTCTTCAAAAGAAGGTTGAAACAGAAAACTATAATGTAGATAGTGACGTTTTGACTTTCCTTGCTGAAAAAATAGATACTAACATTAGAGAACTAGAAGGTAGTTTAAATAAAGTAATATCACTTTCAAGTTTAATTGGTAGACCAAAAGCAACTATGCAAGAAGCCGAAGAAGCATTAAAAGATTTTGAACTATCTCAAAAACAAAACTTAACTGTTGATAGAATTATAGATATTGTTTGTAAATATTTTAATGTAAAACGAGAAGATCTTGTTGGTAAAAAGAAAAATAAAGAAATAGTTGTACCAAGACACATTTGTATGTATGTTATAACAGAATTACTCGACGTTCCATTAATGACAATAGGTGAGTCATTTGGCGGAAAAGATCATTCCTCAGTTATACACGCACGAGATAAAATTGCAGAATCAATGAAAACTAATAATTCGCTAAAAACTGATGTGGACGATTTAATTGCTATGATAAAATCCGACAATTAACGACAAAATACACATAGATATAAACCAAAACTGTTAATAAATTAAATCCATATTTAGTGAGCATTTTGGTTAATAAAAAATAATTAACACAATATGTTGAAATAACACAAAGTTGTAAACAAATTAACATTGCCTATAATTATTATTTAAATATTTATATTTTAATTATATTATATAGAAAAAATGTTAAAAAATTTTTTTGAATAATTGGTCGGAAATGAAAAAAGTTATTCACAAATTGTTAATAAATGTTTATAATGTAAAAGCAAAAATGTTAATAAAAAATACTGTACATTCGTGATTTTTAGCGGTAAAATAAGGTATAAAAAAGTTATCCACAAATTTTCACGCTATTAATAATAATAGAAAATACAAAAAAGGAGAAAATAAAATGAAAGTTGTTTGCGACGGACTAGACTTAAGTATTGCAACAAGCCAAGTTATAAAAGCAATTTCAAACAAGACCACAAATCCAATTTTAGAAGGAATAAAAATTACAACTGAAAATGATTCTTTGAAACTATCAGCAACAGATCTTGAACTTGCTATTGAAAAAACAATTAAAGCAGATATTATGGAAGAAGGAGAAGTGGTTATTCCAGGAAGATTTTTTTCTGACTTTATTAGAAAACTTACAAATGAAAAAATCAATCTAGAAACCAATGATAAAAATCAATTAAAAATTAATTATACTGATAGTGAGAGTTTTATACAGTGTTATGATGCTAAAGAATTTCCTAATTTAAAAATAATAAATGATGGTGAATTTTTTGTTATTACACAAAAAGATTTAAAAACATTGATTAATAGAACAATTTTTTCTACAGCAGTAGATGATACAAGACCTATACTTAAAGGTTGTTCATTTGAAATTAAAAAAGATTCGATAAATTCTATAGGACTTGATGGTTATAGACTTGCATATGTAACAAAGCCCTTAATTTCCAGTAATGTTGAAACAAGTATTGTTGTTCCAGCAAAAAGTTTAAGCGAGATTTGGAAATTCTTAGAAGATAGTGATGAAAATGTTAAAGTTTACATACAAAAGAATTTTTTAATGGTTGAAGTTGATAGTACAAAAATAATTACAAGATTAATTGAAGGTGATTTCATAAATTATAACCAAATTATTCCTAAAGACTTTACAACAACACTTGTAATAAATAAAAGTGTGTTTGAAGAAGCGATTGAAAGAACATCAGTTTTATCAAGAGTTGATAAAAATAATCTTGTAAAATTTGAGATTAAGGATAAAATCCTTACTCTTACTTCAAATTCAGATATTGGAAACATTAAAGAAAATATTGGAATATCTCTTAAAGGGAATGATTTAACAATAGCATTTAATTCGAGATATTTTTCTGAATGTTTAAGAACAATTAACGATGAAGCAATAAAAATTAGTTTTAATACTCCATCAAGTCCTTGTATTATTACTCCAAGCGATGGAAATGAGTATTTATTCTTAATTTTACCAGTAAGAATTATTAATCAGTAAAAAATGAAGGCTTTAGACCTTCTTTTTTTTTATCAAAAATTTTTAATTTATAAAGAAGAAGGTATCAAATTTTTAAAAAAATAATTTCTAAAAATTACCTCTTTTATTTTTTTGTTTCATATGCTATAATAAACATATCCATTGAAGGAGGTGTTAAAGTGAATAATAATTTAACTCCCTATCAGGAATGGCTAGTCCTTAGAAGACTTGTAAAAAACAATAATTTATCTATTCGCTTTTCTGCATTAATGTCAAAAATTAATGTAGAAGATTTACCAGAAGTTTATAAAACGATAGGTGAAAATTTTGTATGCAAAGATAGTGATGCAGTTCTTATTTATGAAGATTATTGTAAAAAAGATTGGATAGATAAATTATCAAGAAATGACTTATTTAAACTTTATAATTTTCAAAACAAAATTTTGAAAATGTCAAATAATAGATTTACCTTGTCTGGTTTAGACTATTTCAGTTTTATAGTGTCAAATAATTATATGGACATTTTTGAAAATAAAGTTGAGTTTACAGGTAAACCAAAAAAACAAGCTAACGATAATAAAGATTTTAGTGATGATTTTGAAGATAATATTATAAAAACTTTAGTCTCTAATTATAAAAGAGTTTGTTGTGAGTATGAAAAATATCATGAAGAAAATAAAGTAGATATTGATTTAATTGAAAATTTAAATGGCTTTGAATTTGGTAAATATAATGAAGAAGTAAAAAAAGTTTTAAATAGACAAAGAGAGGAAGAAAGAAAAAAGCAGGAACTTGAGGAAAGAAAAAAGAATGAAACTCCAATTTTTCCTGAGTTTGAAGAATTTTTTAAGGAATATGATAAAAAAAATAATTATAAAATGTATGACGAATTTATAAAATAGCAAACCAAGCGTTTTTTTAATCTTAATTTATAATTCTTGTTAATTAAAAATTTTTATAATTTCCGCTTTTATAAAGAGATGTATGATTTTTCTAAAAAATTTATTTTTAATAAACAAGTGACGATTTGGTCGGTAAAAAATAAAATATAAAAGCGCTATAACCCGCTAAAATAAAGGAAATTAGAATAAGTAGGAGACCTACTTATTTTTTTTCTGACTTAGTATACACTTTTTTTAAAAAAATAAAATAAACTGTTAAAAAAAAAAAAAAAATCAATTACACTCTATGT
>CALWKI010000062.1 GCA_944381235.1 uncultured Clostridia bacterium | reverse complement strand
GCATTTTACGAATAGTTTGCATAGTACTTTGTATCTGATAAAAGTTTGCATAGTACTTAACCAATATAAAAAATGGTTAAAAATAGTAAAACTTATGATTATATTTATTTTTAATATTTTGAAGTTTGCATAGTACCTAGGGTTTAAAATTACTGTTCCCTTTTCTTTAACAATTATTTTAGTAGTTTCATATTACCATGCTATTAAGGCTTTTTCTATAGTTTTGTTTTTTTGTGAAAGTAAAAAAGTTTGCATAGTACTTTAAGTGAGTTAGAGTATTTTTTTTATTATCCTTTATTTTTGCTGAATTATATTTGATTTTAAAGTTTGCATAGTAGTATTTTTTAAATTAATTTCTTCACTAATCTAATATAATTATTAATTTTATAAAAATTTATTTTTGCTAAAGAAAAAGTATTAATACGTTTTTTATCAAATGAGACAAAGTTAAGTATGTTGCAATTTATTAAGTAATTATAAGACTTATAAAAAATTTTAACTATATCATCCCCTACCATAAGCGAATTTGGGACATTAAAAATTATAAGTTCTACAAAATATTTATTAAGCTCACTACTCATAGACCATTTATTGAGTAATATTGTTTTTCGTATATTTTTATAAATTCTAACTAACTTTTTATAATTTCCATTTGTTTCGCTGTTTTTTTTCTCAATCTGCTCATTATATTCAAATAAATTAGTTGCCTTTTGTGTTTTTACTAAAGGATCCCAAAAGTATAAAATAGCATTTACGTCGTCAATATTGTACGTTGCGAACCTAATTAGTATTTTAAACCCGTATTCCTTTAAACAAAGTATTTTTATGCCATCATTTGTTAAAAAAAGAGTTGTTGTTTCGTTAAAATACGATACAAGTTTTTCAAGCAATTTATAGATTAAAATGTCAACTGTTCCATTTCTTGAAATTTCTTTTATTTTTTTCTTATTCTTTGTGCTAGAGACTTCTTTCATATAGTTATTATTATTAAGAATAACCTGTGGGTCACTGGTTGCAACTACAATTTCAAGTTCTCCCGTTTGGTCAATAAAAGTATCATTTGTATAGTCGCCCATTGGAAAAATGCGGGTGGTTTCTTCACTTAATTTTATAATTTCACTATTATTTTCGCTATACAAATCGTCGAGCGCAGACGTAAGAATATTCAAGGCCAAATTATAAAACTCTTGAACTTGTGTTTTATCTTTTTTTACTGAGAAACCACTAATTAATTCATTATCCATATATTACTCTTTTATTTTGGTGATTTTTGTCATTCCGCTCATATATTTCCTTAAGACTTCCGGAATAGTCACACTGCCATCTTCATTTTGGAATTGTTCAATTATTGCAGGAAAAAGGCGTGATGTAGCAAGCCCACTGGCATTAAGAGTATGAACATATTCTGTTTTTTTAGTATCAATTTTTCTATATTTTGTGTTATTCCTTCTTGCCTGATAGTCTCCAGCGTTTGATGCAGATGACACTTCTTTATAAATTCCCATGCTTGGAATCCATACCTCGATATCATAAGTTCTCTTCATTGAAGCAGAACAATCTCCCGCCGCAAGTTTTGACACTTGATAATGAAGTCCTAAGTTCTTTACCAAATTTTCAGCTTTTGAAACTAATTCTTCGAAAGCTTTTGCACTATTTTCTGGTGTTGTATATTGAACCATTTCAATTTTATTAAATTGGTGACCTCTAATCATACCACGTTCTTCTTGTCTGTAACTTCCTGCTTCTCTCCTATAGCAAGGTGTATATGCAAAAAATTTCATAGGTAACTTATCTTCTTGGATAATCTCCCCTTTATACATGTTTACAAGAGCGGTTTCAGCCGTTGGTAGTAGAAACTTTGATTTTTCGTCCTTACTATCAATCCAATACACCTCATCAGAAAATTTTGGAAATTGCCCGGCTCCAAAACCACAGTCATAATTTAGCATATGAGGTGGCAAAATGAATTCATAGCCATCTTTTAAATGTTCTTCAATAAAATAATTTAGGAGTGCCCATTCAAGCCTTGCACCAACGCCCCTATATATCCACGCACCATTTCCAGATAATTTTACACCTCTATCGTAATCAATGAGTCCAAGTTCATTACACATATCAACATGATTTTTGATTTTAAAAGAAAACTCAGGCTTCTTGTTCCCTGTTCTAATTACCTTATTGTTCTCTTTTCCTCCAGGAAGCAAGTCTTCGTCTGGAAGGTTAGGTAAAACTGCAATAAAATTTTTAATTTTTGTGTCGTAATCTTGTACAATTTTATCAAGTTCTTCAATTTTAGCCCCAAGTACTTTCATATCTTCAAAAATACTTGATGTGTCCTTCCCTTCTTTTTTATATTGAGGTATCATAGAACTAACCTTATTTTTTTTTGCCTTTAGTTCCTCAACCTGTTGAATTGTTTTTCTTCTTTCTTCATCATAATTTAAAAGTTCAGTAAAATCGACCATGCAGCCTTTTTTTTCAAGTAGACTTTTTACTTTTTCAGTTTCATTTTTAATTAGTTCTATTGATATCATTGTAAATACTCCCTTAAACTATTTAATTATAGTTTTATTATTTTTGTAAGTCAACTTTTGTTTTACATTTTTTATTTTTGTTGTTACAATATTACTGGAATGGTTCAAAGTAATTATTTTAAGGAAAGAGATTTTAAGAATAAAACAAAAATAAGTGAGATACTAACAACACTTCCTTCTTTTTGTTCTGAATTTATTATTGGAATTGAGAATAAAACAACTCCTTTAACCCAGTTAGAATATTTACATGATTTAAAGAATTTTTTTGACTTTCTAACTACTGAGATATATGAATTTAGGGATAAAAAAACAAAAGATTTAGATTTTGATGATTTATCAAAAATTACTTCTTCTCATATAGAGTACTATTTGAATTACTTATCTTCTTATAGTAAGGATAATCAAAAAATACTTTCTAATTCGGCGTCTGCTAAAGCAAGAAAATTATCTTCAATTAGAAGTATGCTTAACTATTTTTATAGAAAGGACAAAATTAATTCAAATGTTTCAACCAAAATCGACAATCCAAAAATAAGAGAAAAAGAGATTATAAGGCTTGAGGTTGACGAGGTTGTAAAATTACTTAACGAGGCAGAAAGTCCTCAAAATTTTTCAAAAAGACAAAAATCCTATAACGAAATCACAAAAAAACGTGACGTGGCAATGCTGACACTACTTCTTGGAACAGGTATACGTGTGAGCGAATGTGTAGGACTTAATATTGAAGATATTGATTTTGAGGTTAACGGGTTTAAAATTACTAGAAAAGGTGGAAATCAAGTAATTTTATATTTTTCTGATGAAGTCGCCTCTTCCCTAAAAGATTATTTAGAAGAAAGATTGAATAACAAAAATGTTGATAAAAATGAAAAGTCCTTATTTTTATCATTACAAAATAAAAGAATCTCCGTGCGTGCTGTTGAAAAATTGGTAAAAAAATATAGTGAGGCTTGTGTTCCGTTAAAACATATTACCCCACATAAATTAAGAAGTACATATGGTACAAATTTATATCGAGAAACAAGAGACATATATATTGTAGCAGACGTTTTAGGTCATAAAGATGTCAATACTACAAAAAAACATTATGCGGCAATTTCTGAAGATTCAAGACGAGAGGTCGCAAATGTAATAAAGTTAAGAGAAAAGGAAAGTAAAGAATAATATTTTTAGGACAATCACACGTGTTTTACTATATTTTCCTGCTCTATTTAAGATTTTTTGCTATTAATACATAGTAGATTTCATTTTTTGGCTAAACATATTCGAACATATGTTTGACAAATGAAGACTTTTATGCTAAATTAAGTTAAAATTAGTACGGAGTAAAAA
Source organism: uncultured Clostridia bacterium (assembly GCA_944381235.1). GTDB lineage: Bacteria > Bacillota > Clostridia > Christensenellales > UBA1242 > UBA7862. The sequence continues at coordinate 13,113 of CALWKI010000062.1, read as the reverse complement.
TGTAATATGAAAAATAAAAGAGATTCAGATCAAAAATTAGCATATATTTATAAAGTTATAGAAGAATTTATAACTCAAAAAGGCTATCCTCCAACAGTAAGAGAGCTTATGGAAATTTTATCTGTTGCCTCGACTTCAACGATTATTTATTATTTAGATAAATTAGAAGAAAAAAATTTAATAAAAAGAGGTTCAAATAAAAGTAGAAGTATTGAGTTAACAAAAAATTTGAATCAAAATTCAAAGTCAAATATAACAAGAGTTCCTCTTCTTGGTGATGTTGCGGCGGGTACTCCAATTTTTGCAAATGTTAATTATGACGACATATATGAAATTTCTGACAATCTTTTTAATATAGCAAACAATGACGTATTTATGCTTACTATTAAGGGTGATAGTATGATTAATGCTGGAATTTTGAATAACGACAAAGTTTTAGTAAGAAAGCAAGACACAGCAGAAAATACCGAAATTGTTGTTGCTATGATTGACGAAGCAGTAACGGTTAAGAGGTTTTTTAAGGAAAAAGATAGAATTAGGCTTCAACCAGAAAATGATTTAATGGAACCTATTTATGTTAAAGATGTTAAAATTCTTGGTAAGGTTATCGGACTTATAAGGCATATAAAATAGCGAGAATATTTGTTTAAAACTCATATAGTTTATTGTAAAAACATTTAATCATTTTTTAATAATTTTTGACTTTAGATTAGATATTTAGATTAAGGTTCTTCCCTTTTACTATAAAAATGCACCCCAATAAAATATTTATTCTTAGGGTGCATTTCATATACTCTTTTAAACTAAACTTTCAAGTTCTATTCCCTCTTTAAATCCACATGGTGAAGCACATTTGTATCCAGATATGCATCTTGCACCATGAGTCAAAGGCTCAACTTTTTCAATTAAGTTTTCGGTCAATTTCTTTTTTTCTAAATTTTCATCTCTAAATGTCTTTTTCAAATATTCACTTTTTGATAATTTATCATATTTTTCCTTTGTGTCGTTTAGGGCTAAGTTATATTCTTTTGCAACAGCAAAAGTTCTATCTCTTACCTCTTTTTGTGCAGACGAACAAAGTCTTTCTTTTGCCTTTAAAACAAAGTTTTCAACTGTCCCGCGTTCAACGCAATCAACAAGCATACCTTGTGGAATACTATCTTTTACATTTACAAAATCTTTTATAAATTCATTCCTTAGTTTATCGTCTTTTTCAATAATTGGTGGAATATAAACTTTTGCTTTTGTTGGGTTGTATTTGTTTTCAATAATGTTATAACTAATTGTCCTATGACGCTGTTCTTGTGCAAGGCAAGCAAAAGACATTGGGTACTCTGTTTGATATACATTTGAATAAATTTTATCTGTAATTCCCTCTCCAAAAAGACTTAGTTTTCTATCTTTATGGTCTTCTAACTCCTCAACATATAGATTGAGATTTTTGATATTGCTCACGAAATCAAGCATATCATTTTTTAGGTCTTTGTAAAAAGAGTTTGATGGCGAGACAATTTCTTTTTCAAACAAATGACACAAATAATTAAGTTGTCTAAAAGATGTCGTATAAACCATATTTGTTGGAGTTGAAATAGGTATTAGATATCTTGCATTTTCTTGGCTTAATTTTTTAATTTTAACACCTTTTTCGTCAAAGAATAGAGGTGCCTTTGACGAATTGTATTCTTGACTAATTTTGCGATTAAAAATTTCAAGCCATTTGTCGAAAAGGGCGTTGTTTTTTGGGTCTATATTCTTCATTATTGTGTATCTTGCAGACTTTTCCGAGGTGTTATATTCCTTTTCATTATTCAAAACAAGCGCAAGAGATTTTGGAATATTTGTTATTTGGAGTGTTACATGGGCGTGTCCGAATGTTGAGTGATGTCCATTTACTAAAACTGTGTTTGCAATTCGAAGAATTTGCGCTTCTGTCCTACTATATAATTTTTCAAAATTGTCCTTCATATAGCACGTGGATCCCATAAGACCTGCAACTATATTATTAAAGTTGTTATCAAAAGGTTTATATGCTTTTAAATCTTTCTCCTCTCTCATTTCTTTTAAAATGAGATTAATTAATCTTGCAGATTTTTGAATATCTTCTTCAGGGTTTTCTCTTTTTATTATATTAGCAATGGTGCTTACTAGTTCTTCATTACTTTTTTCTCCAAGTGCTCCGTCAAGAACACTTTTCATAACAACTTTAATTTCCATGTGTCCTATTCCTCACTATATATTTTTTTGTTTAGATAACTTGTAAGTTCATCTATTTTTATACGCTCTTGTTTCATTGTGTCTCTATCTCTAACTGTTACTGTGTTATCACTAAGTGTATCAAAGTCAACTGTAACACAACAAGGGGTTCCTATTTCGTCATGGCGTCTATACCTTTTCCCAATGCTACCCGACTCGTCATAATCGCAGTTAAATTTTTTATTAAGTATTTTAAATATTTCTCTTGCCTTCTCGCTTAAATTTTTTTGAAGTGGTAAAACGGCTACTTTGATAGGTGCAAGTTTAGGTAAAATTTTTAAAACGACTCTAGTTTCTCCATTTTCAAGCGTTTCTTCCGTGTACGCGTCGGCAATAAGAGTTAAAAATAGCCTATCCGCACCAACGGAAAATTCAATAATATAAGGAATAAATTTTTCGTTAGTCACAGGGTCAAGATACATTAAGTTTTTGCCAGAATATTCTTGATGTCTTGATAAATCATAGTTCGTTCTATTATGAATTCCATTGAGTTCTTCCCAACCAAAAGGAAATTTAAACACAATATCTGTTGCAGCTTTTGCGTAAAAGGCAAGTTTATCATGGTCTTTAAACTTTAACTTTTCAGCAGGAAGTCCTAAAGATTTATAAAAATTCATAACCTTATGTTTATATTCTTCAAAAAATTTTTCGTCATCACCTTCTTTACAGAAAAGTTGATATTCCATTTGTTCAAACTCAATAGTTCTAAAAATAAAGTTTCCCGGAGTTATTTCATTTCTAAATGATTTTCCTATTTGACCTATACCAAAAGGAATTTTTGCGCGCATTGTTCTTTGAACATTCAAAAAATTAACATATTCCCCTTGACAAGTTTCTGGACGCAAATAAATTATGTCACTACTATCTTCAGTAACACCACGTTTTGTTTGGAACATTAAATTAAAGTTTTTTATTTCTGTAAAATCACACTTGCCGCAATTTGGACATTTAATATCATGGTCCTTTATGTACTTTGACATCTCTTCCTTACTCATGAGGTCGACGGCCATTTCTATATTATGCTTTTTATTATATTCTTCAATAAGATTATCAGCTCTATGTCGTGTTTTGCAGTTTTTACAATCCATTTTTGGATCGGAAAAAGAAGCAACATGTCCACTTGCCTCCCAAACCCTAGGATTCATAAGTATCGCACAATCGACCCCATAACTATTTTCATCTTTTGTAACAAAATAGTCCCACCATGCACGTTTAATATTATTTTTAAGTTCTACTCCCAGTGGACCATAGTCCCAAGTATTTGCAAGTCCCCCATATATTTCGCTTCCCGGGAAAACAAATCCCCTATTTTTGCAGTAAGCAACTAACTTTTGCATAGTAACATTTTCCATTTTAAAATCCTTCTTATTATTTACTAATTAATTCCTTTGTTTGTCTAGCAATGCTCATTTCTTCGTCTGTTGGAATGATATATACGCCAACTTTTGATGAGTTTTTTGATATTTTAAAGTTTTCTCCACGAACAAAATTTTTGTTTGCTTCTTTATCAAAATCTACTCCAAGATATTCAAATCCTTCCATAATTTGCTCTCTAATGTCATCTCTATTTTCACCAGTTCCAGCACTAAAAGAAATTGCATCAACTCCACCCATACTTGCAGCATAAGCCCCAATATACTTTTTAACTGAATAAACAAATTTATCAATCGCGAGTTTTGCGCGTGCGTTACCATTATTTGCTTCTTTTAAAACGTCTCGCATATCACTACTAACGCCACTTATACCTAAAAGACCACTCTCTTTATTAAAAATCTTGAGTACTTGGTGAACGTCCATTTTGGTTTCATCTATAATATATTCAACAACTGCAGGGTCAATATCACCGCAACGTGTTCCCATTACTAACCCTTCAAGAGGAGTAAAGCCCATAGAAGTATCAATACACTTGCCGTTTTTTACGGCGCATACGCTTGCCCCATTCCCAAGATGGCAAGATATAATTCTTAAATCTTTTATGTCCTTATTCATAACACGAGCAGTTTCTTTTGCAATGTACTCGTGACTTGTACCATGAAAGCCATACTTTCTTACTCCATACTTTTCGCACCACTCATATGGCACAGCGTACATATACGCATATTCTGGCATTGTCGCATGAAAAGCAGTATCAAATACCCCTACATTAACTTTTCCTGGCATAACCTTTTGACACGCTTCAACCCCTAAAATATTTGCAGGCATATGTAAAGGCCCTAGCGGTATAAAATTCTTTAAATCTTCTAGTACCTTATTATCAATAATAACTGCCTTATCATACTTTCCGCCACCATGAAGTATCCTATGCCCTATTGCTGAAATTTCACTAAGAGACTTTATAACACCTATTTTCTCGTCCACCAAAACCTTTAAAACAAGGTCAAGTCCGTCTGCGTGATTGTTTAATGGCTTTTCTATTTCAGTAGCTTTTCCATTTACTTTATGAGTAATTTTTGAATCTTTTAACCCAATTTTTTCAACAAGTCCCTTTGCAAGAACTTTTTCTTCTTCCATATCAATTAATTGATACTTAATTGAACTACTACCTGCGTTAATAACTAAAATATTCATAATATATCCTTTTAAATTATTTTATTTGCAGCAAACTGCTTAATCATTATAACCATTTATTTTGTTTTTTTCAAATTATTTTTAATCTTTTGCTTGAATACAAGTAATTGCCGTCATAACTACAATGTCTCGGACTTTACAGCCTCGAGATAAATCATTAATAGGTTTCTTAAAACCTTGCATTATAACGCCAACGGCTTGCAATCTTCCAAACCTTTCAATTAACTTATACCCAATATTTCCCGCATTCAAGTCTGGAAAAATAAGAATGTTAGCATGTCCTGCGACTAAAGAATTTTTTGCTTTGACTTTTGCAACCTCTTTTACCAATGCACAATCTAGTTGCATTTCTCCGTCAATATATAGTTCCTTGTCTTCCTTTTTTACTAGTTCTATTGCCTCTCGCATCTTGAGTATGCTTTCGTCTTCGTCTCCTCCGCTGCCAAAACTTGAAAATGATAACATAGCAACTCTTGGCGTGATATTGCAAAATCTTTTAGCGGTCTTTGCAGTTGATAGAACAATGTCTCTTAGTTGCATAGCGCTTGGATTAATGTTTAATGCTGAATCAGCCACAAACATAACGTTATTTTCACCAAAACCTAGTTTTTTTGTTCCAACAATCATAAAGCAAGAAGAGGCAGTCTGAATATTATCTTTAGTTTTTATTATCTGTAGTGCGGGACGTAAAACATCGGAAGTTGCAGTCTCTGCCCCACCTAGATACCCGTCGGCATAACCCATTTCTACTAGCATCGACGCAAAATAAAAGGTGTTTGAAAGTAGTTCTTTTGCTTTATTTTCATCAACTCCTTTGTGTTTTCTAAGTCTTACGAGTTCTGTAACAAACTCTGCTGTCAGTTCAGAATTGTTAGGATCTATAATGACGGCATTTTTTAGTTTGTTTGATTTTGCTAAAATGACTTTTGGATTACCTAAAAGTATTACGTTTGCAAGTTTCTTTTTTAATACAATCTGGGCGGCTTTAATTATTCTGTCACTATATTCCGCCTCTGGAAACACAATAGTTTTATTTAACTTTTTTGCTTCTTTAAATAAATCTGAAATCTTAAACATATATATTCACCTTAGTACAAATATACACCATGCTAGATTTAAAGTCTAGCACATTTTTTGAACTACAAAATACAAAAATAACATCTAAGTTATTTTACAAACTTTTGAATGAGAAAAATAGTTTTTAAAATCGAGGTAAATAAAAATGGTTATAAAAACATATAACCATTTAAAAATTTTATTTAAGCGCCTTTAGAATTTCGGGTAACATTTTTCTCGCCATTTTTTCTCCATACTTTATTGACTGTATGGCGTCTTCATATGAAAATTTAAGAAAAGAAACTTTTGGTTGGTCAATTTTAATATAAACATCTCCTTTATCTTTTAACGTTTTCATCCAATTTGACATAGTAAGATTTGAAGCGCTTATTAGGATGTCAAACGCGGATTTTAAATTATTTTCTTTCTTATAATGAGTACTTACATCTACCGCAATAACGATGTCCGCTCCAAGACGCCTTGCTTCATCAACTGGTAGATTGTCGCAAATTCCACCATCAACTAGACACATTTCATCTGTTCTTAATGGTTTAAACAATCCCGGCACTGACATACTAGCACGTATTGCATGCACGAGTGGTCCTTTTTCAAAAACAATTTTCTTGCCTTTTACTAGGTCGGTTGCAATGCAAAAGAACTCCTTTTCGCAATCTTCTATTTTTTTATCTCCGACAATTCGTTTTAAAAGGTTTGTTACTTTTTTACCAAACAAAAATCCGTCATCCGTTAAAACAAATGGATTAAAATCCATTATTTTTTTTCGTGAAAAACCTACAAGAAGTTCTTCCATTTTATCAACCGTGAGCCCTGCTGCATACGCGCCACCCACAATGGCTCCCATTGAGGTGCCACCTACCAAGTCTACTTTTATGTTGTTTTTTTCAAGAATTTTTATTACTCCAATGTGAGCAAAACCATACGCTGACCCACCACTTAAAACCAATGCTACTCTTTTCATTTCTTCCTCTTTCATTATTGTATTATACGCAAAAAAACATTTATATTGCAAATGATTTTTTGATAATTTCATAAAATTTTACATTTAAAAATAAAATTAAGTATGGTATCATTTTTTAAAAAAAATTATGAATTTATTTTTTGTATCATTGTATTTTGTGTAATTCTAACCATTTCTCTAAACCCAGAACCATACATTTCTTCAACTTTTGTTGGGCTTAAGGTTTGGGCAACAATAGTTTTACCAAGTTTGTTTGTTTTCTTTGTTTTAACAAAACTTTTTATGGGATTAAACTCTTCGCTAAAACTTTTTAATTTTTTAGATAAAATTTTCTATAAATTATTCAAGGTTAAGAAAACGGGTGGGTATGTTTTTTTTATGAGTGCAATATCAGGATATCCTATCGGCGCAAAACTAATTTCAGAATTTTATTTAAACGGGACAATCTCACAAGTTGAGGCTAAAAGACTTATTTCTTTTTGTTCAACTTCTGGGCCGATGTTTATACTAGGTAGCGTTGCAGTAAATATGTTTAATGACTACAAACTTGGCATAATTATCCTTATCTCGCACCTTTTCTCTTCTCTTTTAAATGGACTATTCTATCGTAATATTGGCACAAGATTTATTCAAAATGACACTAAAAACACGCCTAATAATATCAGCGTCTCTACAAAAAAATCATTAAACGACGTTATGTATGACACAATTATTTCCATACTTATGGTAGGCGGATACATCACATTATCTTTTACTTTACTTGAGTTCATTACAAGACTTTCAATATTTAGTTATATTCAAAACTTTTTTGAAAACACGCTCAATTTTGCTTCTTTTGAATCAATACTAAAAGGAATGGTTGAACTAACAAATGGTTGTGTCTCGCTAGTAAATCCTAACATTTCAAAAAGAGTTTTATGTATTTTACTTACAGCTTTAACTAGTTTTGGTGGATTATCAATTCACTTGCAGTCACAAATGTTTTTATCAAAAGTCAAAATAAAATATAGTTACTTTCTCCTTACAAAAGTAACTCAAACAATTATTTCAGTTTTAATAAGCGGTGTTTTTAGTATGATTTTTCTATAATTTTTATGCCTAATTATAAAATTCAAGACAAATGTTATTTATTTCATCAAGTTCTTTTCTAAGTTTTTTCTCTTTATATGCCATTTCATTTAGAGCCATAACTATTGCAATAAGTATTGTTAAATTTTTTATTTTACAAGCCTCTTGAAGAGCGCATACAAGTAGTTCTACATTTGACCTACGCATTGCCTTATTGATAAATATGAGTTTATCATTGATAATGCTGCCCATTCTAGCAACCCTATCAAATAGTAATTGTTCCTCGTCCTTTTCTTCATATTCTGTGTCTTCTTCCTCGTCGTCGACGCTACCCTCAAGTTCGTCAAGCCTATCATTTTCTTTTTGAACAAGTGTTGAGATATTGCTACCATCTTCTGCCCCTTCATCCTCAAATCCAAGTTCTTTTTTTACTGCATTTTTAAATGGAAGAATAATTTGATTTGCAAACACGGTATATTCTTCTTTCTGAGAACTTGCATTTGGAAATTCCTTTGCAAGAAATTCGTTAAAATTGATTTGCTTACTGTCAATTTCGACAAGAAGTGAAAAAGCAAAAGGAATAACCATTTGGCTATCGTTTGGAAGAGTAAGTATACCATTATGATGTTCTAATGAGTAGTCGTGCAGTGCGTCATATTCCTTTTTGAAATCGTAATTTATTAGACTTTCTGCAATTAAGTTGTATATGATATTTGATTCTGATATAGCGCGCAGTATTTTAGCAATTTTTATATCTGCCAAAATAAACTTCCCTTCAATAAATTCGTCACATGCTGAAAAGAAATTAAATATTTCATTGCTACTTTCTTGATATGTATTTTCCATTTTGACCTCTCAAATTATCTAAAGTTTATAGTATGATAGCACAAATAAAAATTAAAAAAAACAAAATTAAGCAATTATCTTTATTTGTTTGCTTTTTTTTGTACAATTTGTTATATTATTTAAGAATTATTTAACTAGGAGTGAATGCTAATAAATGGACGTAGTTCTTGACGACACTGTAAAAAAACTTATTTTGCTTTTTGTACTTGACCAAATGGAAATTCCTTTGACTGAAAATTCAATCATTGATATCTGCACTAGTCGTAACGATTGGTTAAAGTATATTGATTGCAAAGAGGCCTTGTCACAACTAATTGATGTTAAGTTTATTTACAAACTCGAGGAAGACGGTTTTGAAGTTGAACCTAGTGAGGTTAGATACGCAATTAGCATTGAAGGACGGAATTGTTTAGCGCATTTCTTCAATAGGATTAGACAGCATACCAGAGAAGAGATTGTAAATTACGCAAAGCAAAATAGAATGGTTTTTAAGAGAAATCAAGAGTATGTCTATGAGTATTTCAAAAATAGTGACGGCTCGCACACTGTAGTTTTTAGAATTAAAGAACCAACACTTGCCCAAACTATATTTGAGATTAGGCTAAAAACATCTACTAGAAATTCTGCTGTTTCTGCTGGAAAAAAGTGGTGTAAAAAAGCGGCACAAATTTATGAGTACGTGTTTGAAAACTTAATTTCTGAAAACTAGCTAATTAAATAATTTGAAAAGTCATTTTAATAAAAATACAAAAAGGAGAAAAAATTATGCATTTTTCTATAAAAAGAGATTTTATTTTAATTTTTTTATTTAACGCTGTCTATGTTTTTGTTTTACTTGCACTTGCTTTCCTTGGCCTAATGCCTGATGCTTGGTTCTTCTGGGTTATCTTTGCGATTGTGTTTGGGCTAATGGTAATTTATGACACATCAGTTATTTTTGCGTCTTGTGATATTGATGACGATAAAATTACCTTCAAAACTGGTATATTTAGGTATGAAATTCCTTTTAACCAAATCGCAAGAGTTGAGAAATCTAAAAACCTTTACTCTTCCCTCGCCCATTCAGTAGACAGACTTAGAATTTTAACTTATGATGAAAAAGGCAAGCAACAAGTCTACTATATTGCTGTCAACGACAATGATAAGTTAATGGATTTAATTAATCTAAAAATAGGTCAAAAAGAAGAAAACAAGAATACAAGCGTAAATAACAATGAAAAGACAGAAGCCCTTCACGAAACTGAACCTGTAGTTATTGAAGGAAATGTGGTTGAAGAAAAAACTGAGGTTGCAACTACTACTCCAAAAGAGAAAGTTACAAAAACGACAAAAGCAAAAAAGACAACTGGGGACACAAGTACAAAAAAAGTATCAAGCACTAAAAAATCTACTTCAACTACTAAGAAGTCCGCTACGACAAAAAAGACTTCAACCAAAAAAACTACAAGTAAAAATTAATTATAAATTGGCTTTTCAATCAAATTCTAGAGGTTTAAACACCTCTAGATTTTTTATAATATTAACTAAACGATTTTTATATGTTTACCTTTTTCAAGCACTTTAACATTAAGTGTTTTTCAATAATAGAAACATTTAGTTTTCCTAAATGATTAAGTATGAGATTTCCTTATCATAGTTTTTAAGGTTTTAATTTTTTAGTTTTACCGGCATTTTTAGTGTCAGTTTTGGAGTCGCTAGTACTTTTTGCTTTATTTTTTATTTGAAATGTAATATCGAGAAAATAAAAGACACGCAAAACATATAAAAAGATTTGACCGAAAGTAAGTATTTTATTATGATAAGTTAGAGGTAAAAATTATGAAAGCATTTGGTACAATTTCAAGAGGAATTAGAACTCCTATAATTAAAGAAGGAGATGACCTTGCCAAAATTGTTTGCGAGAGTGTAATTAACGCAACAACTAAGGAAAATGTGGCTTTACAAGACAAAGATGTTATTGCCGTAACTGAAGCGGTTGTTGGTATTTCTTCTGGTAACTACGCAACAATCGAGCAGATTGCAAAAGATGTGCGTCAAAAATTTGGAAATGAAACTGTGGGGCTTGTCTTCCCTATTTTAAGTCGCAATAGATTTTCAATGTTGTTAAAAGGCATTTCAAAAGGCGTAAAAAAATTGATTATTCAGTTGTCTTATCCAAGTGATGAAGTTGGAAATTCGCTTGTTGATAGAGATGTTTTTTATGAGGCTAATATTAATCCTTATTCTGACGTCTTTACAGGTGAAGATTTTAACAAAAAATTTAACCACCCTGTTCATACGTTTACTGGCATCAATTATATTGACTTGTTTAAAGAGTATGGTGGCGAAAATACCGAGATTATTTTATCAAACGACCCAAAAACTATTTTAAAGTACACTAAAAATGTCATTTGTGCGGATATTCACACTCGACTTCACACTCAAAAAATTATAAAGTCGGCTGGAGGCAAAAAGGTTTTAACTTTATGTGACATTTTGAATGAGAGTGTTGATGGTAGTGGTTTTAATTCAAAATATGGTCTACTTGGTTCTAACAAATCAACTGAAGATAGAGTTAAACTATTCCCTGAAAATGGACAAGAACTTGTTGAAAAAATACAAAAAATGATGCTCGAGAGGACTGGGAAAAGGTTAGAAGTTATGATTTATGGCGATGGTGCATTTAAAGATCCAGTCGGAGGCATTTGGGAACTTGCGGATCCTATAGTCTCTCCTGCTTATACTGAAGGTTTAGTTGGAACGCCAAATGAACTCAAACTTAAATTTTTGTCGGATAACAAGTTTAAGGATTTGCGAGGAGAACAACTTGTGAAAGCAATGAAAGCCGAAATAAAAAACAAAAGCAATAATTTAAAAGGTAGCATGGAAACTCAAGGTACAACACCAAGGAGATATATTGATTTGTTAGGTTCTCTTGCGGATCTCACTAGCGGAAGCGGAGATAAAGGAACGCCAGTTGTTTTAATTCAAAATTATTTTTCTAACTATGCAGACGAGTAGTCTTTAGTGTAGAGTAATTTTAAATTAGTCCTAATTTTTCTTTTTAGTTTTTAATATTTTTACATATAAAAAACTTCTTGAATTTTAATTTATCTTTCAAGAAGTTTTTTTAACGTTTAAATTAAGCATAATTTTTAAAAGTGTAAAAATTTGACACATAGATAAAAAAATAATAATTTTACATACTGGTTAAAATAGTCCTGAAATCTCGCCATTTTGAATTAGCATATTCTCTCCTGCTGGCACTTTTGGAAGACCTGGCATTAAAAGAATATTTCCCGCAACCGCAACAATAAAGCCTGCCCCACTTCTGAGTTCAATATCTCTTATCTTTATAACAAAATCTTGTGGACGGCCAAGAAGTTTAGGATTATCGGAAAGAGAGTATTGAGTTTTTGCAATTATAACAGGTAAATTTGCTTTGCCAAGTTTTTCAATTTCTTTAATTTGAACTAGAGTTTTTCCACTAAATAAAACATCTTTTGCCCCATAAATTTTAGAGGCAACTTTTCTTATCTTGTCTTCTATTTTATCACTTACGTCATAGGAATATTCAAAGGCTGAGAATCCATTTTTACATAGATTTATGACTTCTTTTGCAAGTTCAACACCCCCTTTTGCGCCATTTTTCCAAGTTGTGATTTCTTGTACCTTTATTTTGTGCGATTCAAGATCTTTTTTTATAAAATCAATCTCTTCGTTGCTATCACTATCAAACCTATTAATTGCTACAACCACTGGCAAGATATAGACATCTTTTATATTTTCTATATGTTTATATAGATTGCCCATGCCCTTTTTTAAGAAATTAAGATTTTTCTGTTTTAAATCATTTTTATCCATTCCACCATGAAGTTTTAGTGCCCTAACGGTTGCAACAAGCACAACAGCGTCAGGTTTTAAATTTGCCACTCGACACTTCATATCAAAAAATTTTTCAGCCCCAAGGTCTGCTCCAAACCCTGCTTCAGTAATTGTATAATCCGCGTATGTCATTGCTATTTCTGTGGCAAGAATTGATGAACATCCGTGGGCGATGTTTGCAAAAGGTCCACCATGAATTATTGCAGGAGTTCCGTAAAGGGTTTGTACAAGATTAGGTTTAATTGCGTCTTTGAGTAAAATTGTCATTGCATTTTCAGCCTTTAAGTCGCGTGCGTAAATAGGCTTGTCATCCATATCGTACGCAACCAAAATGTCGCCAAGCCTTTTCTTTAAGTCGTCTAGGCTGGAACTCAAACATAGTATTGCCATAATTTCTGATGCGGCAGTGATATTAAACTTTTCACCTCTTTCAACACCGTTTTTCTCACCACAAGCGACGCGAACTTGCCTAAGTGCCC
>CALWKI010000061.1 GCA_944381235.1 uncultured Clostridia bacterium | reverse complement strand
CAATAAGTTCTGTGCTGCTTTTTTGAACGATTGAAAAAATCAACGAGACGATTGCGGCACAAAGTAAAATTATAACCATAATGTCTTTAAATTGTGACAAAAACTTTAATATGTAATTAGTTTTTTTGCTTGTTTGCAGAGTGTTTCTGCCTAGAGTTGCTAGTCTTTGTTCTGCTTCTAGCGAGGACAAACCATTTACACTCGTTTCAGTAATTTTAAATATTTCTTGCAAGGTTTTAGTGTGAAAATTTTGCATTAATTCCCCCAAATCTCGAATAATTTGCATAAAAAATAATTTTCTTTATTTATTATTATTTTGTTTGCCTTTTGTTTATGCAAAATGGGTAAAAATAAAAACCCCTAAGGAACATTCCCTAGGGGTTTTTATTACGATAAACGCAAAGAAAAGTGCCTTTTGCGTTAAAGGTAATTTTGTTTTTTGATTATCTTTTTTTCTTTTTATTAGAGCCAAATGCGCCGAATGCACATACAATCATTGCAAGTGCACTAACCACGATGTTGCAGATCGTACCAACTGCTGCTTTGTAAGGTCTGTAAACTTCACCTGAGATAATTCCAGTTGTGCTACCAAGATTGCTTATTCCAATAATGACTACCACTGCACTTACAACAAGTAAAATAAGAAGTAAGAAATTAAAGAAATCAAAATTAGCGTTAGATTTTATGATTTTTGTTTCTTTAAGTAGTGATAAAACTGATAGTAAAATAACAAGGCATGCTAGAACAATAGAGATAATTATAAACGCTTTTAAAAGTCCATAACCTTCCAAGTTTGAAAGAAATTCACTATTTAGAATATCCCAGCCGTTCATTGAAGTTGCCTCTGTTAAGTTTGTGCTTTCAGAATTTGCCGTCATAAAAGGAATGCTTAAAAAAACAAAAGTCAAAATACCTGCAACGCTACCAGATAATGCTCCTAAAAACCTCTTCATATTTTCCTCCTTTAATATTTTATATTAAATAGATACTAATTTGTCAAACAAAACAGTTAAAAAAGAAAAATTTGTGTAAAAAACGTAACTACTTTTGTTAAAAGTTATTAAAGATTATTAAAAAACAGTAGCACATCAGGTAAAATTGCGAATTTTAAATTTAAAGTAGATACTTAGTTATTGTAATAGTTTAAATATTTTAAACTAAACGGGTTTATTTTAATTTTTCAAGTTTTTCTAGATTGTTACTACATAGAAGTTCTAGATTATCAAAGATTTTTTCTTTAGGCCAATCCCACCATTTGACTTCTTGGAGAATTTTTATTGTTTTATCATCATACCTTTTACGGATTATTTTTATGGGATTTCCTGCAACGATATGATAAGCTGGAACATCTTTTGATACTACAGAATTTGCACCAATAATTGCTCCGTCTCCAATGTTTACACCTGGTAGAATTGTTACGTTTTGTCCTATCCATACGTCATTTCCAACCACTGTGTCGCCTTTTAATGGTAAGTCGTAAAGAGTAGGGGTTACTTTCTCCCATCCATTTTTGAAAATGTTAAATGGGTAAGTTGTAAAAGAATTCATACGATGATTTGCTCCATTCATTATAAACTCAACACCTTTTGCTATAGCACAAAACTTACCAATAATTAACTTGTCTCCTAAAAACTCATAATGGTGGGTAACATGTTCTTCAAAACTAGTGGGATCATTTTCGTCGTCGTAGTATGTATAATCTCCAACTATAATGTTTGGTCTTGAAATAGTGTTTTTTATAAAACATACACTGGGAATGTCTTCATTTGGAATTATTTTATTTGGGTCAGGACCTAAAATCATAATATCACCTTCTTTTAGTTGAGGTATAACAAAAATATAAAACTATTTCAAGTAAATTGAGCCTTTATTAAAAATAACTTTAGAAAATTTTTAGAATCTTACCTATTGTGATTTTAAATCAATCTTTTTGCCACTCAGACAATGTTCAATAAATTCGGAAGCGTTAAGTCTATCTTTTACTTTTTTGGTTTTGTACACTTCAACTTTTTCATAAGATATATCATTATATTTACAAAATTTATTCAAAATATCATTAAGAGTTTCTAGTTTATTGGGATATTCCCATATTCCACGATATTGCTTCCAAGCATATTCAAACCAATACCACTTATTATTTTGTTCAAAAATAAGAAATGTGTGAGTTGGACCACATTCACTACCCTTTAGAAATGACAAAAAGAAATAACACTCGTGAGTTATATTCATTTGTTCACAAAAAGATCTTTCAAATTCACAAAAATCCCAACAAACTCCATATCCACTTTTTATAAAATCTTCTCCGATTCTTAACTTATAGTACTTATCCATTTGACTACTAAAATCAGCCCCTTCTTCAAGATAAATTCTATTTTTATGAGTAAAGCCATATTTCATATTGTTTTGGAAAAAATTCATAAGTTGTTGCATGTTGGCAATATCATACTTTTTGAAATCCATTTATGCTCCTTGTTTGATGATTTTTTATAGTTATATCATAAATTTTTTTATTTTGATATACTTTTTTAAATTTTATCAAAAATGCCGATTTTTTTGCCGATGAGAACAAAAATATCAAACTAGATATTCTAAAAGATAATGAAGAAATAAAAAAAGAGCAATCCAGCGATTTGGATTACTCACGTCTGGTGCGGATGGTGGGACTCGAACCCACAAGGTTTCCCACACGCCCCTTAAACGTGCGCGTCTACCGGTTTCGCCACATCCGCAGATAAGTAAGATTTATTAATTTTGTGTAAGGGCATTATATCAATTATCTATAGTTTTTAATTTAGATAATTGTAGATGGGATAAGTTTGAAATTTAGTTCTTACTTATCAACCACCTAGTACCTGCCAATTATCTAAAAATATATTTAAAAGTGCGCTTTATTAGCCAAGTACAAATGTATTTTATCACTATAATATTTTTTTTGCAACTAAAATTTTACTTTACAAAAAAATATATTTACTTTACCATAAAAAAGGTGAAAAACATGCAAAAAAGTGAAGAAGCGTTAACAAAGAATGAAAGGATAGAATTAAGCATTAGAAAGAAATTTCATGCAAGTATCTTTTCAAGGTTTTGTCAAGGTATAAATAAGTACGATTTACTTTCACCAAATGATAAAGTAGCGGTTTGTATTTCTGGTGGAAAAGACTCAATGCTTATGGCAAAACTTTTTCAGGAACTTAAGAGGCACAACAAGTTTAGTTTTGATCTAGTTTTTATTGTAATGGACCCGGGTTATAGTGTGCAAAACAGGGCGCAGATTATTAACAATGCAAAAAATCTTAATGTGCCAATTCAAATTTTTAATACTGACATATTTGACAATGTAACAGAAATTGAAAAATCACCTTGTTATATTTGTGCAAGAATGAGAAGAGGGCATTTGTATGCGAAGGCAAAGGAACTAGGGTGCAATAAAATTGCACTTGGGCATCATTTTGACGATGTTATTGAAACTATACTTATGGGAATGCTTTATGGCGGGCAAATACAGACAATGATGCCTAAGCTAAAAAGTACAAATTTTAGCGACATGGAACTTATTCGTCCAATGTATTTAATTCGTGAAAGTGACATAGAAGCGTGGCGAGATTATAACAATCTTACATTTTTAAAATGTGCGTGTAAATTTACCGCGCAAGACGAAGAAAATATGCACGAAGAACTTTCAAAAAGGAAAAAGATAAAAAAACTTATTCAAACGCTTAAAAAAGAAAATAAACAAGTTGAAGCAAACATCTTTAAGAGTGTTGAAAATGTAATGTTGCCGACAATTATTTGTTACAAGGACAAAAAAGGCAAGAGGCATAATTTTCTTGAAGAATATGATAAAGATTAAGAATTTTATAAATGAAAAATCACTAGCAAATGCTAGTGATTAAAATTTTTATGTCTAATATTAAAAATTTTTTTTATTAAATATTATTAAATTTTAAAAAAGCGGAAATTTTAAAGAAAGTAAATTATTCTTTTTCAAATTTTGAAGAGCAATAAGGGCAATAAAATCCATAAGACGTTTGTTCAAGTACGCCGCCGCAGTTGCTACATTTATTTTGAATAACTTTTTTCTTCGGTGGATTTTTATCGTTAGGAGTTAAAACCTCACCATTAAAAATGTATCCAGAAATGTATCTCTTATTAATTCCTTGAGTAATATATCCTTTTGCCGTTTTTTCATTCATTTGTAATTGTCCGGCAATTTCTTTGGTTGTTGTTAAATTTTCTTCCATAACGGCGTCAACCACGCGTTTTAAACTTTTAAGGTTTCCAAAACCAACCCACAATAGTGGCGCCCCATAAAAACCAAATACAACAAAAATTATTCCTAGTACTAGTCCTATCCAAAAACTATTAATTGCCGAAAAAATAATTATTGGAATACCAACAATAAATAGTATTGTTGCGACAATGCAAACTATTAGTTTATTTTTAATGTCTTTATCAATATCAAATTTCTTATTCATAATTCTATTATATTAGATTTTTTTACTTTAGGCAACTTATTATTGTCATTTATTATATTTTTATCATATGTTAGATAGGAATATGAAAATAGATTTTTCTAATTTATCGATACTCTTTATGCACGCACCTATTGTTGAAATAACTTATAAATATAAGGAAAAGGTAAGAAAAGTATATGCGTCTTTAGAATGGTTTTCTTTAACGGGAAGCATAAAAGATAAGGTTGCGTACGCTATGTTAAGGTCAGGGGTGCTAAAGGGAAAATTAAAAAGAGGAGATAAAATAATTGAGGTTTCAAGTGGAAATATGGGATTATCATTAGTTGCGATGTCAAAGTTTTTTAATGTCAAACCTACAATTATTATGCCAAAGAGTGCAAGTAGTGAGAGAAAAAAACTAATTAAATTGTATGGTGGAGAATTGGTTTTAACAGAAAATTTTAAGGAAGCGTTTAAACTATGTAAAGAGTATGAAAAAGCAGGATATATTTGCCTTGACCAATTTTCAAATTTGGATAATTTTAAAGTACATTATTTATATTCAGCAAAAAGTTTTGTTGAGAAATTAAAGGATAAAAAAGTATGTGCTTTTGTATGTGGAGTAGGGACTAGTGGGACGCTTAGCGGAGTTGGCAAAAAATTGAAAGAGGAATTAAAAGTGCGTGTTTGCGCGATAGAGCCAGAAAAGTCTAGGCTACTTAGTAAGAACCCCCCATATAAAAAACATATGTTAGAGGGTTTAAGTGACGAAATAGTGCCACATCTTTATGATAAAAAAATTGTAGACAAGATATTTCAAATAAGCGACAACGACGCTATGGCTATGGCACAAAAACTTTCAAACGATTTGTCTCTTGGTGTAGGTGTTTCAAGTGGAGCAAATTTTTTGGGGGCAGTACTAAGCCAAGAAAACGCTATAACAATTTTTCCAGACGACAATAAAAAATATTTATCTACAAAACTTACAACAATTTCAAGTTCAAAACTAGTAGATAATATAGAGTTCTTAGGCCTTAAAGTGCTTTAATAATTTACAAGAAAAAATTTTTTAAAATTATTTGTAAACCCAGTTGATAAATTTATTTTTTAGTAGTATATTTTCATTCGTCGGAGAAAAATTATGGTTACAGACACAGAAGCGAAAAGTATTTTACTAAAAATTATAGAAAGTAAGCCTACAAATTTTGTAAAGAAGATAGGCGACATTGACGTTGGAATGGATTTTGTGCTCGTTTACTTAAGTGAAACAAAGCACGAGGTCTACGCAACAGAAATTAGTAGTATAATGAACATATAGCAAAATTTCCTCGACGTCTATTGAGTGGACGGTAGCCGTTATAATTTGTGTAGCAGTAATTGTAGCGGTGGTTGGACTTATTGTTGCGGTTGTTTTACCAAAAGTAATGTCGATACTCGTACCGAACTTATTATTCAGCGCGCAATGGACGAACTCACAAAAGGCAGAACCTCGTTTGTAATTGCGCATAGATTGTCAACTATTAGGAATGCGGATATAATTCTAGTTATGAAAGGGGGAGACATCGTAGAAATGGGGAACCATAAGGAATTACTTGACAAGAATGGATTTTATGTAGAATTATATAATAGTCAATTTGCAGATGTTGGTTAAAAGGAGAAAATATGAAAAAGACTTTAAAATTAGCGGGTATTCTTTGCCTTGTTGCAAGTGCGTTTAATATTGTGTCACTTGTAGTTGATATTTTGGCAGTTGAGTTTTCAGTGTATATTGTGGTTATGGATAGTGTGGCAACTTTCTTGTCAATTTTAACTGGTATTATTTATCTAGTAAGTCTTAAGAAAACCGAAGACGAGATTATTAAACGTAACGGGCTTTATTTCACATTACTAATACTAAATATTTTTAATAGTCTTGTCGTGTGGTTTATATCTTTTTGGGTTTCGATGTCAGTAAATAGTGCAAGTCTAGAGAAAAAAGCAATATATCTTAATCGTGTAAATGAGAATAGTAACGGACAAGAAAATAACGTAAATATGAGTAGCGAAAATATTGCAGTTACGCAAAATGTGGCGAGGCTTACTGAACGATTAAATGAACTTGAAGAACTAAAAAGGACAAAACAAATAACCGAGGAAGAATACTCGTCTTTAAGAAAAAAATTGCTTGATAGTTTGTAAAAAAAGGCCTAGTCTTCTGCTAGGTCTGAGTCAAATTTGGTTTTATGTATTGTGCCTTTTTTATGATGAGGTGGGGCGTAAATTGAGTAGAGTTTTAGCGGGACGTTTTGCTCGTTTATTACGTTGTGCCAAGTTTGTGCGGGGATTAAAATTGCACATTCTGGGTTTGCGTATCCGGCAAGTTTTACGTCTCGTCTATTTTCTCCCATGTAAACTGTCCCGACCCCTTGAACAATGCGCAAAAACTGGTCAGTGTCTTCGTGAATTTCAAGCCCAATTTCACCTTTTGGTGGGATGCACATAACAGTCACTTGAAGGTATTTTCCCGTCCAAATTTCTTTTCGGTAGTAATTATTTTTTGTCGTCTCATTTTGAATGTTAAGAATTTCCGGTGCGTCACTTTTTGTAAGGTTTTCCTCGCTCATTTGTTTCTCCTTTTTACATATAACTTTTTATATGAAAGGAAAGAAAAATGTGTGAATTTGTGCATGCAATTTAAAGAGATATAAAAAGACTAATTAGAGATTGGGGTGCACCCCATAGTCTTAAAGGACTTGTTTTTCACATTAAAAATTCAATTTCTTCCATAGACTTTTTGGTATTCGAACCGTCAAGAGTATTCTTTTTTATTTTGTCGCTTGAAGAGGTTTGTGTAAGAAAATTAGAGTGGTCAATTTCGTTAAGAAAACCACTATTTTTATAGTCAAAATTTTGTTCGCAGAGGAAATCTTTATTGCCATTACCAGACAAGATTTCTTCGTGCAAGTTGTAACCATTAAGGTATGCTCTAATCTCTGAATTTTGCCATAATAGAGAGGTAAATGGTTTTTTCTTATTGAAACTATAATTAAATGAAGCCGAAAAAATAGCCTCTTCACTCCTTAGGGTTAAAGTTTTGGCAGTGCCATTGCCATTTGGGTTTATTGCCCAAGGAAGTTCGTTCCAATTAAGTATTTTCCACTTTATAGGCTTAACTTCGACCCAAAGTTTATTATTTTGGAAAATTTTTCTTTCACATGAAAGTGTGTCTTTAATAGATGCTAAGGTGTCAAGATTTGTTCTTATGTAAAACGTGCCGTTGTGTTCATATTCCTCGCAAAGTTTGTTCTTATTTTGTTTAGATTTGAATTTTTCTATAAAAGTTTTGCCAGTTTTTGCGAGTTTTGACCTTTTGAATAATAAGTCGAGTTCTTGTTCTTTTTCTCTGTCTACAATCGTTTGTGGATACTGGAAAGAGGCTATTTCAATAGTATAATACTTATTATCATCATTCCCGACCGATGAGATTTTAAATGTGTGAGGTTTGTTATTTTGAGGTAATAATTGGTCTATGTCAACCGATAAGCATGGACAGACGCCGAGGCGTACGTTTGGGGCGTAAGATGAGGTTATAGTTCCGTATTCTTTGATAACCTTTATTGCGGGAGTTAGTTTAAGTGTATTTAGTGATAAGTCGCGAAGCCAAATTTGAGCACCCGGTTTGCCGTTTTCGGCTTTTGCCCAAGAAGGCGAGGCGCAACCGCTAATAATTGCAAAGTCTGTTACACTTGTAATTCTTTCTGCGTCGGTTAGGTCTTGAATATTGCTTGAAGATTCAATATAAACCTTGTCTAGTGTGTCAAAATTTAGGTTAACATTTTTATCATTTTCCATACCTATTTGAGATAAATTAATGTCTTTTTCTAAGTTTTTTAAGTTTGTTTTTAAGATGTTTATTGGCATAATTTTTTCCTTACAAAATTAATGTATCATATATGCTAGCAAAAGTAAAGGCATGTAAACGGTGTAAAAAGTCTAAATTAAACGGGAAAAAATGTTTAATTTTTGATAAAAAGTATGTTTAAACTTAACTTTTATTTAAAAGTGTGGTATATGTTTTATAGGAGAAGATTATAGCTATTTTTGGTATTGAACATATTTGGTGCTCCACGAGGGATTCTAACCCCCAACCCTTGGTTCCGAAGACCAATGCTCTATACAGTTGAGCTAGTGGAGCAAAATGATAATTTTTTTATGGGGATTATCGAACCCCTTGAAATGCGATCCGAAGAC
>CALWKI010000060.1 GCA_944381235.1 uncultured Clostridia bacterium | reverse complement strand
AAAGAAGTTTTTTTATAAATTCGTCGTTTATTACGAGATAAAATATGTCGTTTTTGTTAAATATTAATTTTAGACAAATTGAAAAAATATATATTTTAAATATCAAAATTAGTTCATATATATATTTATTATATGTAAAATATTGTTGTTACATATTTAAAAGAGACAAAATTTTTAGAACATTATGTAAAATTATTGCCTTAAAAAATAAAAATTTGTATAATAAAAAAATAGAAGAGTTTTAGGTGGCCTAGCATAAAAACTTGAAAATTGTTTTATTTGTTATGTCGCATAAAAATTTTACGCTTTAAAGTGTTGATATAAAAACATAAGGACATAATATAATAAAATTTGTTAATTTAATAAAAACTAAAGATAAGGGGTTTTGTGTACTATGGGAAAAGTTAAAAAGAATTTATTAACGTCGATTTTATTACTTGTCGTTATGGGTATTTTTGCAGTGCTCACAATTTTTGTTGTTGTCGACGCGGTCAACAAAAAATATTATGAAGATTTAAACGTCGACTATGAGGTGCAGGAGGAGGCGCCAAACATAATTTTGACGTTTGCGCGTCACGAGGGAAGTGAGGTAAATAACACCACTACAAAAGTAGTTTTAAACGAGGAAAAGGATAAGTTCCGCCTTGACGGCATTGTGCCAGAGGTCACTGACGGCACTGTCACAAACTTAGACGAGATAACCAATGAAAACGGCGGGGAATTTTACTTTTTCTCAACCAATCCGGCTTTTATTAATGTCCAAGAGACTCCAGAGGACCCAAACCTAATCTTTAACGACACCGACATTCGCTATTATGTCTCAACGGAAGAAAACCCAATTTGGTATGACGTGCCAACTGAAAATGTTTTTACCCTTTATTCAGTATTCCTAACTCCAAACGTACATAATTCTGACTTTGCAAACGCACCACTAAATACAATCACAGACGCCATAGTCTCTCACGATGTTGTCAATTTACCAGAGGACGCATTTAAAGGTTCTTCGTCTTCACGCCCAAGTGCACTTACAACAGTCTTACTTCCAGAGGCCCTTCAAAGCATAGGAGATTTTTCGTTTCAATACTGCAGAAGTCTTACAAACATTACAATTCCAGAAAGTGTTACAAGTGTAGGCGTATATGCGTTTGAAGATTGCAGTAGTCTAACCTCTATTACAATTCCAGAGAGCGTGACAAGCATAGATAGTTATGCATTTAGATATTGCAGTAGTCTAACCTCTATTACAATTCCAGAGAGCGTGACAAGTATAGGAGGTGATGCGTTTTATGATTGCGATAGTTTACAATTTAATGAATATGAAAATGGATTGTATCTTGGAAACGAAAACAATTTATATCTAGCTTTAATTGATACGACTAATTCTGACATTACTTCATTTACTATTAATCAAAATTGTAAGATTATAGCGGGGGGTGCATTTTCTAGTTGCAGTAGTCTAACCTCTATTATAATCCCAAGTTCAGTCACCAGTATAGGAATTAGTGCATTTTCTCATTGCAGTAGTCTAACCTCTATAACAATACCAGAGAGTGTCACGAGTATAGGAACTGATGCATTTTATAATTGCAAGAGACTAACCTCTATTATAATCCCAAGTTCAGTCACCAGTATAGGAAGTTCCGCCTTTTATAATTGCAGTAATCTTACCTCTATTACAATTCCAAGCAGTGTCACAAGTATAGGAGGTTCTGCATTTTATAATTGCAGTAGTCTCACCTCTATAACAATTCCTAGTTCAGTCACAAGTATAGGGGAGCTTGCATTCCAAAAATGCAGTAGTCTAACCTCTATTACAATTCCAAGCAGTGTCACAAGTATAGGAAAGTACGCATTTTCTAATTGCAGTAGTCTTACCTCTATTATAATTCCGGGCGGTGTCACGAGTATAGGAAGTTCTGCATTTAGAGATTGCACTAGGCTTGCAAGTGTAACCTTTGAGGAAGATTCACAACTCACGAGTATAGGAAGTTATGCATTTTATAATTGCAAAAGACTAACCTCTATAACAATTCCTAATTCTGTGACGAGTATAGGAAGTTTTGCATTTTATAATTGCACTAACCTTACTTCTATTATAATTCCAAGTTCAGTCACAAGTATAGGATATGAAGCATTTCTAAATTGCAGTAATCTCACAATTTATTGTGAGGTAGAAAGTAAGCCTAGTGGGTGGGATTCATTGTGGAATTCTAACAGACGTGTTTATTGGGGGCTTAATGTAAATTGGGAGTATGTTGACGGGGAGCCTAGACCTATTGAGTAGAATAGTGGTTAAATATTAAGTTAAATTAAAAAAGAGGGGAGACCCTCTTTTTTTGTGATTTTATATTTATGCGTGTATTTTTTATTTGTTTTTGTATCTAACTGCGTTTTGCCTTTTACATATTATAACTATCTGCATTTTGTTTTTTATATATATGATTTTATATTTAACTGCGGTTTTTGTATTATTTTATATTTAATTTTGTTTTATTTGGTGTTGTTTGATTTTAAAGTAAGTACGTCTCGTTTTTTATATACTTTTATATATAGCCGTTCGTGTTTGAGGTGTATGATTATAATTAACTGCGTTTTGGTTTTATATGCTACATTTAGAATTTTTTAATATGATTTTATATGTGTTTACATTTATTTTTATGCCTTATTTTAAAATTGGTGTTTTGTTTAAAATTACAGACTTTTTTCTTGGTCGTCTGTTTTATTTTGGGTAGTGGTGCGTGAAAAAGTAGAGTTTTTGTAGTGGCGGGTGACGTTTTCTTTGAGGATTTCTTTTGACTCAGCGTGTTTAGTTGAAAAGTCGTCTTGTGTTTTAAAAGCGTCGTATTCTTCTTTGCTCACCTCGTTTGTCTTTTCTTTTTGGGCTAAATTTTCTATGACGTCTCGGGCGGTCATTTTATCATTTTCAACGTAAGTCTTATAGTAAGCAATCACTTTAGCGTTTTTCATTAAATCTTGGTTGTCAAATTTGTTCAAAAGGAGGTTTAAAATCTCTTTTGAGTTTGTATTGTCAAGATGATTTGCGTAAACGTCAAGCATATTTTTTAGTTCTACATATCCCATAATATCTTGAAATTCTACCTTGTCCGAATTGAAAAATTGAGGTTTTAAAACGTCCGCGCAAAGTTCTTCGCTAAATTCACCATCTAAAGTTTCATAAAGCAAAATGCTAGGCTTGACAAGATATTTTTCTTTTTCGGTTTTATTTATTTTATATCCTTCTTGCTTAAGAAATTTCAAAAATTTATCTGCCGTGAACGCATTGCGTACCACTTCTTCTTTTTCTTTTTTTCTTCCAAACATATTTCTCTCCATTTTGTTAAAAAAATACTTATTTATTATACTATTTTGTGTAAAAAAAGTCAAATACTTCAATTTTTGGCAAAAATATGTGAGACTATTAAATAAAGATTAAGTTGTGCGTGAAAAAATTAAGTTAGTGTGCATAGAAAAATATAAATCTAAGTGTACATTTTTAGCACAAATTTCACCTTGTTAAAACTTTAAAATTTTATACAACTTTTTTCATTAGACTATAAGCCTACTCTAAACAACACTCTTAAAACTTACTTTAAAAAGTCTAAAAAGCGTCGTAAAGATTAAGTCAAAGAGTTCTAAAAAAATTCAAAAAAATTAAAAAAAGTTTTAAAAAGTTGTTGACTTTTATTTTTTTAAGCATATAATACTATTAGCACTTGAGGTTTGAGAGTGCTAACGCTTATGTATATTAGAGTGCTAGCAAGAGAATGACAATAACGCGTAAAGGTGCTAAAGATATAAGTGTTAAAATGTAAAACAAAAATAAAAGGGAGGATAAGGACAAAAAGGTGGAAGAAAGCAAGTTGTCTGAAAGGAAAAAGACGTTATTATACAACGCGATAGACAACTATATAAAGGTTGCTAGCCCAATTACGAGTTTGTTAGTTAAAAACAATACGCTTCATAATTTGTCTACAGCGACCATTCGAAACGAACTTAGCGCACTCGAGGAAATGGGTTATCTTAGGCAACTTCATACATCTAGTGGGAGGGTGCCGACGGCAAAAGGTTATAGGTTTTTTGTTAACGAGACCTTAAAAAACGCGAAGTTTGACAAACGAGGGCTTAAAAAAGTCAAGCAAGAGATGTTTAGCCGGACAAATAACTTAACAGAAATTGTCGACAGTATTTCAAAGGCTATTTTGGGTGCGACTAACTATCCAACAGTCTTTGTGTTCGACGGGTTTAGGAATTTATTGATTGAGGCAATTCGAGTTGTTTTTTTGCTAGAAGGTCAAGTACTTGTTTTAATAGAAACAAATGTCGGCGCGATTTCAAATACTATTTTTGCAAGCCCCTTTGTTACAAAACAAGACTGCGACAATGCGAGTATAATTTTTTCAAAAATTTTTGCTGGGCGACCGGTTGAGTTTTTGATGCAGAATATGGAAAGTTTTAGTGAAAGCATCAAAAAGAGTATGTCAGAATACGAAGAGGTTTTTAAACTTGTACTTGAGGTGCTTGACATTTACTATAAAGGTGCAAAAAGTAGCGTTAAAGGAATTTCAAAACTTCTTGACAGTCCAGTAGAGAAAAAAGAGGTCAAAGGGATAATTAATGTGCTTGATAGCGACGCTAAGCTTGTTGAAATAATGGACACGGAGGACACTGACAGTGTGACAATTAACATAGGCGACGAAAACAGTGCGGATGGTCTTAGTCACATGGCAGTAGTCAAAGCCCCGATTGTGTTTGATGGCAAGAAAATTGCGACGGTTGGTGTTGTGGGGCCAGACAGACTCGACTATGCAAGTGTGGCAAGCGTTATAAAATTTGTAACGGACGAGATTACAAGGCAAAGTATAGGAGGACGAGATGACAAAAAAAGAAGAAAATCTTGAAGACGAAGAAAAAATAAAACAAGAAAAAACTAAAGAAGAGACGTTAACGCCAGATAAAAATGACGAAAACAAAAAAACAAGCGAAAAAACTGACGAAAAGGAGAATGAACCAAAAAGCATAGTTACTTTATCTCAAGAAGATTACGACGGGATAAAAAAACAAATGGCAAAAGTGATAAATGACTATAAGGACCTTGAGCGCGATCTTGAAAACTTTAGGAAGAGAAGTCGCGAAGAGGTTGAAAGTGCAAAAAGCCAAGGGGTTATAAAGGCACTTGAAAGCATTTTTCCGGCACTTGACAGTTTTAAAAAGGCAAAAAGTATAATAAAAGACGAAAAAAGCCTTGAGGGTGTGAGACTAATTGAAAAAAGTCTAATGGAAGCACTAAAAAAACTTGGGGTTAAGAAAATTGAGTGCGTTGGGAAAAAGTTTGACCCAAATTTGCATAACGCGGTACTGAGCCTTGACACCAAAGATGTAAAATCAGGATACGTAGTTGAAGAGATTGAGGCAGGGTACGAAATGGAAGGAAAAGTAGTACGTTTTTCGCAGGTAGTTGTGGCAAAATAGAGCAATATATTAATTAGTAATATATAGAAGTAATACAACTAATTATATTCAAGGAAGTTTTGAAGAAAAGAAATTTACTTGTTTTCTCAAAACTGACGCCGGAAACAAACAAGGAAGTCGAGCAAAAGCGAGGAAAAACGTAAGTTTTTAAAAATTTTTATGATAATAAAAATTTTACTTCCGATAGTTTATAATATGGTGAAGATATACACATCAAAGCATAAAAGATTTCTATTTAAAAATTTGGTTTTTAAATAAAAGTTTAAAGAATTTTAGAATCAAATATTAGTATATATGGTACTAAAAAAAAATGTAACATCAATGCATAAAAAGTTTTTTCTTAAAAAATGTGGTTTTAAGGAAAAATTTAAAGAATTTTAGAAACTTAATAAAACAAAAAAGGAGAAAATAAAAAATGTCAAAAGTTATAGGAATAGATTTAGGAACAACAAATTCTTGCGTTGCAGTAATGGAGGGGAGTAGCCCTGTCGTTATTCCAAACGCAGAGGGAGAAAGAACGACCCCATCGGTTGTCGCGTTTAAAAACGGCGAAAGGCT
The DNA here is from genome assembly GCA_944381235.1 of uncultured Clostridia bacterium. Classification (GTDB taxonomy): domain Bacteria; phylum Bacillota; class Clostridia; order Christensenellales; family UBA1242; genus UBA7862. The sequence goes on along the minus strand of CALWKI010000060.1, from coordinate 15,584 downwards.
CGTGGGTCAAGTTGCAAAAAGGCAAGCGATTGCAAACCCAGACAATACGGTTATTTCAATTAAGCGTGAAATGGGTAGCGATTACAGAGTCAATATTGAGGGGAAAGAGTATTCTCCACAAGAGATTTCTGCAATGATTTTGCAAAAACTTAAACAAGACGCTGAAACTTATCTTGGTCAAAAGGTAACACAAGCAGTTATTACAGTTCCAGCATACTTTACAGATAGCCAAAGACAAGCGACAAAGGACGCGGGCAGAATTGCAGGGCTTGAGGTACTTAGAATTATTAACGAACCAACAGCGGCAAGTCTTGCGTATGGTCTTAATAAGGGTGACAACAAAAACCAAAAGATACTTGTCTACGACCTTGGTGGCGGAACATTCGATGTATCAATTCTAGAAATAGGAGATGGCGTGTTTGAGGTTATTGCAACCGCTGGAGATAACAGGCTAGGAGGCGACGACTTCGATAAACGTATTATGGATCTAATTGTAAGCGAATTTAAGACAAAAGAGGGGATAGATCTTTCTAAAGATAAACTCGCAATGCAAAGAATTAAGGAAGCAAGCGAAAAGGCAAAAATAGACCTTTCAAGTGTTATGAAAACGACAATTAACCTTCCATTTATTACAGCAGACGCGACAGGGCCAAAACACTTTGAATATGATTTAACACGTGCAAAATTCAATAGCATTACAAGCGACCTTGTTGAAAAGACAAGTCAGGCAGTCCAAAGGGCATTAAGTGACAGTAAATTAAGTCTTAATGAAATAGATAAAGTTATTTTAGTTGGTGGTTCAACACGTATTCCTGCTGTTGTTGACGAGGTTAAAAAGATTACTGGTAAAGATCCATTTAGAGGAATTAACCCAGACGAATGTGTCGCAATGGGCGCGGCAATTCAAGGGGGAGTTCTAGCAGGTGAAGTTAAAGACGTGTTGCTTCTTGACGTTACCCCTCTTTCTCTTGGAATTGAAACTCTTGGAGGTATATTTACAAAACTTATTGAAAGAAACACTACAATTCCAACTCGTAAGTCCCAAATTTTCTCAACTGCAAGTGATAACCAACCGGGCGTTGATATTCACGTTTTGCAAGGTGAAAGAGAGTTCGCAAAAGACAATAAGACATTAGGGAGATTTAGCCTTGTTGACATCCCACCAGCACCAAGAGGTATACCACAAATTGAGGTTACTTTTGATATTGATGCAAACGGAATTGTTCACGTTTCGGCTAAAGACCTAGGGACTAATAAGGAACAAAGTATCACAATTACCTCAAGTTCAAATTTGAGCGAAAAGGACATTGAAGAAGCAGTTAAAGAGGCAGAAAAGTACGCAGATGAAGATAAGAAGAAAAAGGAACTCTTTGAAGAAAAGAATAATGCCGAAAATATGATTAACTCTCTTGAAAAGTTGCTTAAGGAAAATGGAGACAAATTAACAGAAGACGAAAAGAGTAAACTTACCACTGCCATTGACGACTGCAAGAAGAAAATAGATTGTGAGGATACAGAGCAGATTAAGAAAGCACTTGAAGATTTAACTTCAACTTCAAGTAGTATAATCTCTAAGTTGTATGTTGAGGCATCAAAAGAGGCACAAGCAAAAAAGGACGCAGAGAGTAATAACAACAAAGACGACAAGAAAGACGGCGACGACGAGATTATAATTGATGATAAAGACAAAAAATAAAAAGGTAGACGACAATGCCAAACAATAAAGACTATTACAAAATTTTAGGGGTAGACAAAAATGCTAGCCAAGACGAGATAAAATCTGCCTATAGGCGCCTTGCAAAGCAGTATCACCCAGACCTTCACCCAAACGACGAAGAGTGCGCGAGGAAATTCAAAGAGGTAAACGAGGCATATGAAGTTTTAGGCGATTCAAATAAACGAGCCAATTATGACGAATATGGTAGCGCAAACCCTCAAGATTTCTTCGGAGGTGCTGGTGGCGGGTTTAATGGTGGCTTTGGCGGTTTTGGTGGGTTTGACGATATTTTTGATATTTTCTCATCTTTTGGTGGTGGCGGTAGAACAAGACGCACAAGCGCACAAATGAATGTGCCAGGCGAAGACGTTGTTGTAAATGTGACTTTAAGTTTTAAAGAGGCAGTTTTTGGTTGTGAAAAAGTTTTTAAAGTAAATATCCTTGATAAATGTGAGGCGTGTCACGGCACGGGTGCTAAAGGTGGTAGCGAATTTACGACTTGTCCAGACTGTCACGGGACTGGAGAAGTGACAGTAACGCAAAGTACACTTTTTGGTCGAATGACTTCGACCGCCCCTTGTAAGACGTGTAACGCGACAGGTAAGATTATTAAAACTCGTTGTGAGGCGTGCGGTGGGAAAGGTAGCGTAAAAGGTGTTAAAGAAATAAAAGTTAATATTCCAGCCGGCATAAACGACGGGCAAGTAATAACCATGCGTGGACGAGGGAACGCGTCAAAAAGGCAGGGACCGAACGGAGATTTTATTATTAATGTGAGCGTGACTCCTCATCCACTCTTAGTTCGAGACGGCATAAATTTAACTCTTGACCTTCCAATTCCGTTTACGACGGCGTATTTGGGTGGCAAAGTTGACATCCCACTTGCTGACGGTAAATATACGCTTGAAATCCCAGCCCTTACTCAGCCAAATACGGTATTTAAACTTAAAGGTAAAGGGGTGAAAGCACTTCAAAGAGAAACTTACGGCGATTTGCTTGTCACAATTCGAGTTGAAATGCCATCAACTATTACAAAACGCGACAAGGAATTAATGGAAAGTTTAGCGAGTGCAACTGGTAATTATAAGAAAGTTAAAAATTACCAAGACAAAATGTCAAAGTTATAGACGGTTTACTTCGCTTATTAGCACGACTTTTACTGCTTTGTACATTCATATTTTTTTCGAAAACTAGTAAAACTTTTTCTTAAAACTCTAACTAGACCTTTTATGAGATAATTTCATAAGAGGTCTTTTTTTATATAATATGTTGATATAACCAAATAAAATATCTTACAAAGGGCTTAATATTAAAAATTTTTGGCAGTAAAAGTAGAAATTAGTTAGCGCAAGTCTTTAAAATTATCATAGGAGGTGAAAAAACTTTAATAATTTTTGATTTTGAAACTCTAACGTATTTGCTTTTTTTTAAAACTTATTTTTAAGTGCGAGGCACGCGAGGTTATTTTTTGTTTTTAATTAGATTAATATTTTTCAAAGAAAACTATTTTTTTTCTTAGTCAAAAATTGACAAAACAAACTCAAATTTGATACAATGTCAAAGTGAGAGAAGATAGTTTTTTTGTTTTGAAGGAAAATATTGATAAAAACTTAGTTCGACTTGTAGGAGACGAGTTTACTCATTTGTCTCGTGTTTTAAGGCATAAGGTGGGGGACAGAGTTACATGCTTTTATGACGGTTCGGACCTTTTAGTATGCGTAGTTAAAAGTATTAATAAATGTGAGGCAATACTTGAAATAATAGAAACAAAAAAAGTTTCCTCAAACCCAAAAAACCAAATTACGCTTTTTCAAGGACTTCCAAAGCAAGATAAACTAGAACTTATTACAAAAATGCTTACTGAAATTGGTGTTAGTGACATAATTCCGTTTTCGTCAAAGTATACTCTTGGCACACTTGACGCGCACAAAAGGGAAAGAATTGACAAAATAGTTGTAAGCGCGTGTAAGCAGTGTAAACGCACAAGTCTTACGCGTATTCACGACCCACTACCTCTTAAAGAAATTGATTTTTCTAACTATGATCTTGTTGTTTTTGCTAATGAAAGGGAAGAGAAAAACACTTTAAAAGACTTAGAAGAAAAGATTTCAGTCTCACAATCCATTGCCTATATTGTAGGGGCAGAAGGTGGGTTTAGCGAGGAAGAAATAGAGTTTTTGAGAGATAAAACCTTTTCTATTACACTAGGCTCGCGCGTTCTTAGAACAGAGACTGCAGCCGTAATACTTGGCGGGCTTTTGTCCACACAAAAGGGAGTTTAAAATGAAAATATGTTTGTTAAATCTTGGTTGCAAGGTTAATCAATATGAAATAGATGGAATGTTCGAAAAGTTGTCAAAACACCATTTGGTCACCGAAAACTTAGAATTTGCCGACCTTTATATTGTAAACACTTGCGCGGTAACACGGGAAGCGGAAAAAAAGAGTAGGCAAATAATTTCAAAAATTAATAAAGTAAATAGCGACGCAAAAATCATTATTTGCGGTTGCGCCTCCGAGAACGATCCAGAGCAGTTTTTAGATAAAAAGAATGTAACCGTAGTTCTTGGCAACGCGCACAAAGGTAAAATTGAAGACTATATAGGCTTAAATGGGTGTTATCTTGATGACTTACCTACAAAATATGAAGACGACCTTCTTGTAACAAACGTCAGAACTCGTGGTTATGTCAAAATTCAAGACGGGTGCAACTCGTTTTGTTCCTATTGCATTATTCCTTTCCTTCGCGGAAGGAGTAGGTCGAGGAGTCTTAAAAGTATTCTAATGGAAGCAAAACGTTTATCAAAAACTTGCAAAGAGATTGTTCTAACTGGCATAAATGTTTCAGATTTTAGAATTGACAATAAAAAGGCTTTGCCAGAACTTTTACGCGCCCTTCGTGACCTTCCTTGTAGAATAAGGCTAAGCAGTATGGAGGTGAGTGTAATAACAGATGAGTTGCTTGAGGTTGCAGCTAATATGCCAAACTTTTGCCCTCATTTTCACTTGTCTCTTCAAAGCGGGTGTGACAAGGTTTTACGCGAAATGAATAGAAAATATACAACTGCCGACTTTTTTGGAAAGGTGGAAAAAATTAAAAAGTACTTTAAAAATGCTTGCATTTCAACTGATGTTATTGTAGGCTTTCCAACAGAAAATGATGATGACTTTGAAAAAACGCTTTCTTTTGTCAAAAAAATGAAGTTTAGCGATATTCACTACTTTGCTTTTTCTTCTCGTCCTTATACGAGGGTAGAAAATTTAAGTCAACTTAACGGCGGGGTGATACGCGCGCGGGAGAGAGAACTTGAAAAGATTAAGCGTGAGTGTAATTTAGAGTTTAGAAGCAAAAATATTGGCGTGCCTCTTGAAGTTTTAATTGAGAAATCAACTGACGACATTAGTGAAGGGTTGTCCCAAAATTACATAAGATGTTACGTTGGTGGCAACTACAAAGAAAACACTATGCTTCGCGTTATGCCAACTGAAGTATATAAGGACGGACTGAAGTGCGAAGTCTTAAGTGTTATGACAAAGCGAAAAAAACAGTTGACAAGTGAATAAGAATGTTTTAAACTAAACAGGCCTTAGACAAAATTAATTTTTTGTCTTTATTCGAAATTCTATTTTGCGACAAAAGGAGGTGAGAGTATGTCAACAGTAAGAGTAGGCGAAAATGAAAGTCTTGACAGTGCACTTAGACGTTTTAAGAGAAAGTGCCAAAAAGACGGTATTATCGGCGACCTTAGGAAAAAAGAGGCATATGAAAAGCCTTCTGTCGCAAGAAAGAAAAAATCTGAAAATGCTAGAAAAAAGAGATTAAAATAATTTTAAGTTTAAAAGAGGGACATGCTTTTTAGTTGCGTCCCTTTTTTGCTAAAATTTTTTAAAAATTTTTGTAATAAATCAATTTTGACTTGTAAACACTTTTTGTCTTATTTTTGTTTTAATGCTAAGAATAAACTAAGAAAAAAAAGCACAAAATAAATTTAGTCGTAACTTTTATGATAAAAATAAAAAATTTTACCAAATTTGCTTGCCATTAATAAAAAAAACAAGTATAATTTGTGTAGAAACTTTAAATAAAGGAGAAAAGTTTAAATGAAAAAATTTAGAAAAATTTTAACATCTTTGTCGCTTGCTTTGATTTTAGTCGTTGGTGGTATTGGTCTTGCAGCTTGTAATCAGCCTGATCAAACTACTACTCCACCTTCAATTTCGGTGTCGGAGAGCCTTAAAACTGATGCTGAGAACGTTCTTACAATTATGAAAGAACATGTAGTTGACAAACTTACAAAGGTTGATTTGGTGGAAGGTGTGCCTGATGAAAATGAAAAGGGTACATATACAGTTGCTCAGGCACAAGCAGAAGTTAAGGAATTTACTAAATATTATGTTTTAGTTGGGACATTAAGCGATGTGTCTGACCTTACAAGTGTTGGATTTGGTGATACTAGTTATTCAAAAGGCCAAACTATTCCATTGTCTGTTGGTGAAAATAAATTCATTACCGACAAGGTTTATTACGTTGAGGATAGCAAATTATTTATGGCTGCTCCAATAGTACTTGTTGAGTCTGCTGGACAAAATAAAATTAAATTAAACGGGACAGAGGTTGATTTTAATGTTAACCCAGCGGTTGAAACCATTGAGTTTACAGACGTTAAATTCTTCAATGAAACAACAAATAAAGTAACAAAAGATAAAAATACAGGTGTTTATACTGCAACTTATGACAAGGCTGGAGGAGAATCAAAGCTTGGTTTCTATTATGAAGGGAATACCGAGAATGACTTAGCAGTTAATCGCCTCTATAAAAATGGTGCGTTAAATAGTTATTCAATCACATTCAATACTGAACGTGATAAAGATGGTGCTTATCCTATTACTTACTATTTTTTACCATGGGTCGCAAGTGGTGATGTTAATGAGATAAATGCAGAGAGACATCAAAATGCTAAATTTGAATTAAAGTCATATATTCAAGGAAAGGGTGTTGCAACTGCAACTGTTATTGACCACATTAATTACACAGATGCAGTAGAGGAATAATTATAGTATATAATTTAAGATTAAAAAATTCTAGGACTAAACCCTAGAATTTTTTTGTAAAAATTTTAAAAAATTTAATTTTCAGTATTTTTGATGTACGAACTTTTATCTTTTTGTGGTTTTTTATTAGTTTTTATATATAATTTTCTTTGCAAATTTTGTCACTTTTATCAAAAATTTTGTGTTTACAAAATACGACAAATTTATATCTTTTATTTACTTTGTAATGCTTTGAGTTTCTTTTATACTTTTAGTGTTCGTTTGTTTTTTTTACACTTTTTTGTTCTTAAGGGAAAAATAAAAAGTGAGGTTATTATGCCAGTTTGTGACAAAGACCAAAGTCTAGATAATTTGATTAGACGCGCAAAAGAAAGACTAAGGAAAAATATTTACGAAGAATCAACAAGGGACAAAGTTTTAAAAAGTTCACATAGTTTTGCGAAGTACTTAGAGAAAAATCACAAAAAGGCAGTAGTAAACGCAGTAAAGAAAGTAGAGGAGGAGACTAACTATACTCAGTTTGATGATAAAATGTATTATAAAATTTGCGATATGCTTTCTCGTGGAGTAAGTGTACAAAATCCAATTTTGGAACTTATGGACAAAAACATATTTGAAAACCTTGACCACGAATCAAAACAGTTCTACCTCAACCGCCTCGCAGAGAAATATAAGTCACTAAGGACGAGGTATTACAAAGAACACGGCGCTATATAGTAGCGTAGAGTGTGGAAGGGGGCGAGTTAGAGGCAAATTGTTAAACGAAAAGAAAGTAAAGCGGATATAAACTTACCAAAATAAAATACTAATTAAAGACATAAAATTTGAGAACAATTCCTACACGTCGCCCTCGCAGAAAAATACAAGTCACTTAGGACGAGGTACTACAAAGAACACGGTGTTATGTAGTAAGGTAGAGCGTGGAAGGGGGCGAGTTAGAGGCAAATTGTTAACCGTGAAATTATTTTAGTTGTAACGAGACTTACCAAAATAAAATACTAATTAAAGACGTAAAATTAGAGAACAATTCCTACACGGAGCCCTCGTGAAAAATATAAGTCACTAAGGACGAGGTATTACAAAGAACACGGCGCTATGTAGTTATGGTAGAGTGTGGAAGGGGGCGAGTTAGAGGCAAATTGTTAAACGTGAAATTATTTTAGTTATAACGAGACTTACCAAAACAAAATACTAATTAAAGACATAAAATTTGAGAACAATTCCTACACGGAGCCTTCGTGAAAAATATAAGTCACTAAGGACGAGGTATTACAAAGAACACGGTGTTATGTAGTAGATTATAGTACTTGCATAAAAATACCATATGATTTAAATATATTTGTATATAAAATAAAACAAAAAGACATATTAAAACGCACAATAAAAATAAAACAACAATAAATATTTTACTACTGACTTTTTAATCTTGTTTCTTGAAAGATTTTATACGTAATTTTTTTAAGTCTACGTAAGACTATAAAAATAATAGCACGTTATAAAGTCTTTTTTATTTTGTTTTTTATTTGTGTTTAATGCTTGCGAGAGTGCTAAAATTATGATACACTCTTATAGTAAAAATTGCGTCTTGAAAATGGCTTAAAAATCTTTTTTATATAAAAAGAGAAAATGTAAAATTTTACAAAAACAAAAAAGAAAAAATTAAAAAGAGGTTAGTATCAAACTGTGAGTGAAATTGATTTAGACAAACTTAATCCCGCGCAACTCGTCGCATTAAAAGAGACCGAAGGGGCAGTTATGGTTATGGCTGGTGCAGGTAGTGGCAAGACGAGGGTGACGACATATAGAATTGCGTATTTAATTCGGGAAAGGAACGTTGACCCATACAATATCCTTGCAATAACCTTTACAAACAAGGCGACAAACGAGATGAGGGAAAGGCTTTATAACCTTCTAGGAGATACGGCAAGGGATATATGGATATCTACTTTTCACTCAATGTGTGTTAAAATATTGCGCAGTCATATAAGTAATCTTAAAAACTCAGACGGCACATCAAATTTTGACAGCAACTTTTCAATTTACACGGACAGCGATAGAGATAAAGCGTTAAAGACTGTTATTAAAAACTTAAACCTTGATGACGACTTAATGTCTCGCGCAAGTTATCATATTTCACGCGCTAAAAACCTTCACTTGTCCCCTTGGGAGTATCAAAAGGAAAACGCGGACGAACTAGACATAGACGAAATTACAACTATTTATTCGGCTTATCAAAATTATCTAGCGAGTAACAACGCGCTTGACTTTGACGACCTTTTGTTTAAAACTTATGACCTTTTTATGAAGTTTCCAAACGTGCTTGAAAGGTATCAAAATAGATTTATGTATATTCACGTCGATGAGTTTCAGGATACAAATAAAATTCAGTATTTGCTTGTTCGGGCGCTTAGCGGCAAATACAAGAATATTTTTGTTGTTGGAGATGAAGACCAGTGTATCTATTCGTGGCGAGGGGCAAACATTTCAAACGTAATTGACTTTAAACACGACTTTCCGGAGTGTAAGGTGCTTAAACTCGAGCAAAACTACAGGAGTACAAAGTTAATTTTGAGTCTTGCTAATCTTCTTATAAAAAACAACAACGCTAGACACGACAAAACTTTATGGACAGAAAATAACGTGGGAGAAAAAATTGATTACTACGTCGCGCGTGACGAGTTTGACGAGGCAGAATATGTCGCACGTAAAATTAGGGATTTAATTAGTGAAGGTTACAAATATTCTGACTTTGCAATTTTAACAAGACTCAATGCAATGACGGCGCCTTTTGAAGAAAAATTTTTAAATTACAACATACCTTATAAAGTTTTTGCCGGTAAAAAGTTCTTTGAAAGGCTGGAAATAAAAAATATACTTGCGTACCTAAAAATGATTACAAATCCTTATGACTCGACGAGTTTTACTAGAATTGTCAACTTTCCAAAACGTGGAATTGGGGAAGCAACTGTCAAAACAATTCTTGACCTTGCGTCTTTTCATGGGGTCTCGCCTTATACAATAATTTTAAGTCCTGAGGAATATTTGGTGGATAAAACAATAATCAAAAAAATTCAACCTTTTAAAAGTATTGTCGAGACGCTTTATTCTCTTTACGACACCGTAAGCGCTATTGATTTTATAAGGGAAATGATAAAAATCACTGGTTTTTACGAAGAATATTCTTCAAAAAGCGAAGAAGATATGGCAAGACTTGTAAACATTGACAACTTTATTTTACTTGCTAGTCAGTATTTTGACACTAATAAGCACGACACAATTAGCGAATTTTTGCAATCTATTACCTTAACCACTGACATTGACGAATACGACGACAAGGACAACGCCGTTAGTATCGCGACAGTACACGCGGTTAAAGGACTTGAATTTAAGGTTGTATTTGTTGTTGGACTCGAGGAAAAGATGTTCCCAATTATTAGAAGTTCAAGTAGTGCGCTAGATATGGAAGAGGAAAGAAGGCTTATGTTTGTCGCAATAACTCGGGCTAGAAAAAGACTATTTCTCACTCGCTCCCGTTCAAGATTTATGTATGGAAGAAGGGAGTTTATGGTTCCGTCAAGGTTCCTTTCAGAGTGTAACATTGAAGATAACTCTGTTAAAAGAGAAAACCCACACGAGTTTGTTAAAAATACCTCGTCCTTTAGCGCGTTTGCAAAACAGAGATTTAATTTGGGTGAAAAACTAAATACAAAAGAGGACGTTGACCTTGCTAAAAAATACGCAGTCGGTCGTCATGTCTCGCATCCAAAGTTTGGCGAGGGGGTAATAACTGGAAATAACGGAATAGCACTTACCAAATGCGTGACAATAGACTTTAACGACTTTGGTCAAAAAACTTTGTCCGTTGAATACGCGCCGATTAGACTAACTGACTAGTTGGCACAAAATTTATTAAAACTTTATGTAAAATTTGAGGTTATTTTTATATGGATAAGAAAAAACGAATGGAGGAGCTGGTTGACACTCTAAATAACCTAGCCTATCATTATTATGTTTTAGATAAGCCTATTATGTCAGACTATGACTACGACGTTTTGTATGATGAGTTGGTAAATCTTGAGGAAGAAACGGGCGTGGTTTTAGAAAATTCACCAACTCGACGCGTTGGTGGAGAGGTCCTTGAGGGGTTTAAAAAAGTCAGGCACGAGGTAAGACTTTATAGCCTTAATAAGTGTAACGATATGCTAGGTCTAAATAAATTTATTGAGGATGTTAAAAAGGTCGTAAAAGACCCAAGGTTTACGGTTGAGTACAAGTTTGACGGGCTAAGAATTGTCGCTCGTTATGAAAATGGACTTTTTGTTTCCGCCGCGACTCGAGGCGACGGGGAGGTCGGCGAAGATGTAACCGAACAAGTTAAGACTATTCGTTCGGTCCCTTTGTCTATTTCGTATAAAGGCGCCCTTACAGTCGCAGGTGAAGGTGTAATTACCTTAAAAAACCTTGAAAAGTATAACAAGACGGCAACTGAAAAACTTAAAAACCCACGGAACGCCGTTAGTGGAGCGATAAGAAACTTGGACCCAAAAGAGACTATGAAAAGGAACCTCGACGTCGTTTTTTATGACCTAATTAAAATTGAAGATGAAGGGAAACTAAAAACTCAAGAGGACGTGCAAAATTTTTTAAAAGAGAACAAGTTTTTAACTGGAAAACTTTTTAAAGTATGTAAGAGAGCAAGCGACATTGAAAAGATAATTGATGATGTTGATAAGGTTAAATCTAGCCTCGACATTCAGATTGACGGACTTGTTATTAAACTCAATGATTTAAAAGAACGTGACCAACTTGGGTTTACGAGTAAATTTCCAAAATGGGCGATTGCTTACAAGTTTGCACCGGTTGAGGTAACAAGCATTTTAAGAGAGGTTGAGTGGCACGTAGGACGAACGGGAAAATTAACACCTACTGCAGTTGTTGACCCGGTGAGTCTTGCCGGGGCTACAGTCACGCGAGCGACGCTTAACAACTATGACGATATAATGCGTAAACACTTAAAACTCAACTCCCGCGTCTTTATTAGGCGAAGCAATGAGGTTATACCAGAAATTTTGGGACTTGCAGAAAACCTTGAAAATTCTCATGAAATAATGTTGCCAAAGACTTGTCCTAGTTGTCATAGTGATTTAGTAAAAAACGGCGTAAATGTCTTTTGTGAGGCGCAAGATTGCAAGGAAAAAAGTATTAGTAGGCTAGTATACTTTGCCTCAAAAAAGTGTATGAATATTGAAGGGCTTAGCGATAAAATTATAGCGCTTTTGTATGACAAAAATATAATAAAAAATTTTAGCGACTTCTACAAACTGACAGAATCTGACTTTGACGGGCTTGAAGGTTTTCAAGATAAGAAAATAGGGAACATTTTACGTAGTATTGAAAAAAGTAAGACTTGCGCACTGAGTAATTTTCTAAATTGTTTAAGTATTGAAGGGGTGGGAGATAAGACTGCACGCGACCTTGCAAAGCATTTTAAAACCTTAAATAACATTATGCATGCTTCATATGAAGACCTTATAAACATTCGCGATATTGGAGAAGTGACTGCAAAAAATATAGTCGACTTTTTTAGTAAAGAAGAAAACGTGAACGAAATAAACTTGCTTTTAAGTTTAAATGTAAAGGTCGGAAGTGAAAAGACAGAGGATGTTGACCAAAACAACTTTTTCTATAACAAAAAATTTGTTTTAACTGGCAGTCTTCAAAGTTTTACACGGGAAGAGGCAAGCCGTTTAATCGAAAGTTTTGGAGGAATGACATCTAGTAGCGTCTCAAAAAACACTGATTACGTTTTGTTTGGTGAGAACGCCGGCAGTAAACTTGATAAAGCCCGCGCCCTTAACGTCAAAACAATAAGCGAAGAGGAATTTAAAAATATTTTAAGTGAAATGAAAAAAGCATAAAAAAATGATTTTATTTTTCTCTTGCAAAAAAGTTGTAATTATGCTAGACTTTATTTCGTAAAAATATGTGAGGTAAAAAGTTATGATGATTGATCCACCGATTGAGGAACTTAGAGAAAAGGCAGGAAATGAATATATTTTAGCAAACGTTATCGCAAAAAGGGCAAAAATGCTTGAAAAAGAAATGCCTGACTTCATTGAGGCATCTCAAGAAAAGGCAATTTCTCTTGCGGCGCGTGAACTATATTCTGGCAAAATTGAGGCTGAACTCCCAGAGAACGAAAAGAAAAATAGTGATGAGAGTGAAAGCGATAAATAGACACATTTTTGTTTGTATTTTGGAGAACAATTATTAAAAATGTTCGTGCGAGTTCTAAAAAAAGTTGCGGATATAAAAATTGCAAGTAAAACTAGAAAAGTTGCACGTTTTAGTACAAATGTTTGTGCCTATTTAATAAAAAAAAGGTAAAAAAATATGTTTGCAAGTGTTGTAATAGATGTGTCGACCTCTAAACTTGAAAAGATTTTTGACTACATTGTGCCGTCGTGTTTTCAAGTTTCAAAAGGTGATAGGGTGCTTGTTCCGTTTGGGAGTAAGACAAATATTGGATATGTTGTAGACTTAAAAGATACCTCAGGTTATGATGAGAGTAAGTTAAAGAGTATTATTAAGAGGTTAGACGAGACTCCTTTACTTACAGAGGATAACTTGAGGTTGTGTTTTTTTATGCAAAAATATTTTTTTACAAGACTTATTGACGGAATAAAACTTTGTCTTCCACCTCTTGTGACAAGTGGCAAGGTTAAGGAAAGTTTTGTTACTTACGCGCACTTAAATACTGACACTTTAAACACCAAAAATTCAAAACAACTTGATATTTTGTTGTACCTGCGTGAACATGGAAAGGTAAGACAGGACGCGCTGACGAGTCATTTTTCTGCCTCATCTCTAAAGACGCTTGTTAAAAATGGGCAAGTCGTGTTATCTAAAGAAAAACAAAACAGGACGCCAGAAAGCAATTTTACAGTTGAAAAAAAGAACATAGTTTTAAACGAGGAGCAACTTGAAGCGGTCAAGAGGATAACAAGGTCGAAATACAATACTTTTCTTCTTCATGGCGTCACTGGAAGTGGGAAAACCGAAGTGTACATAAACGTTATAAGGTCGGTTTTAAAAGAAAATAAGACGGCGATTATGCTCGTCCCCGAAATTTCACTTACTCCACAGATGTTTGCGCGGTTTAAGCAGGCGTTTGGGGACACTGTTGCAATTCTTCATAGCGGACTAAGTCCCGGCGAAAAGTTTGACGAGTGGTTAAGGCTAAAACGGGGCGAGGCGCGTATTGCACTTGGGGCGCGTTCATGCGTTTTTGCGCCTCTAACTAATATTGGTGTCATTGTAATTGACGAGGAGCATGACGGAAGTTATTATTCAGAAAGTAATCCGCGTTTTCACACGCACGAAGTGGCAAGGTTTCTAGCGTATATTAATAATTGTCCCTTGGTTCTTGGTAGTGCGACACCTAGTATTGAAAGTTTTTATAAGGTAAAAACAGGAGAGTATAGTTTAATAAAATTACAAAGCCGTGCCAATAAAAAAGAACTACCAAATATTGAAATTGTTGATATGCTTCTTGAAGTGAGGAAGGGAAATATAAATATGTTTTCTTACCGCTTTTTAAATGAACTTGAACATTGCATAGAAAAAAAAGAGCAAGCAATGATATTCATAAATAGGCGGGGATATTCGTCCTTTCTTATGTGTAAAGAGTGTGGGTACGTCCCAAAATGCGAGGATTGTGACGTAAGTCTTGTTTATCATAAAGAAGACAATATGCTAAAATGTCACTATTGTGCAAAGAGATATAAGGTTTTGACTACTTGTCCAAAATGTGGCAGTTCGTCTATTAGATATGGCGCAGTTGGAACGCAAAGAATTGTTGAGGAACTTAAAAAACTTTTGCCAAACATCCCAGTCTTTAGACTTGACAATGATACGTCACGGGACAAAAAAGAGTTTGTTAGAACTCTTGAAAGTTTTAACAAGACAAGCCCGTCAATTTTAGTTGGGACTCAAATGATTGCAAAAGGTCACGATTTTAACAATGTGACTTTGGTTGGGATTATCGACGCAGACGTAAGTTTGCACTTTAGCGATTATCGGGCGACTGAAAGAACATTTAATTTGATAACCCAAGTGGCAGGTAGGGCTGGACGAAGTGAAAAGGAGGGTAAGGTAATTCTTCAAACTTATTATCCAAAACATTATGTCTATAGGTGTGCTGCGACGTATGATTATAACGCGTTTTATAAACGTGAAATCAGTATGCGGGAACTTAGTCACTTTCCTCCTTTTGTCAGTATGCTAAGAGTTCTTGTTGTAGGGCAAAATGAAGAAAAAGTGAGACTTGAGACCGAGCGGATTTTTGTGAGATTAAAACAAATTCGGGAAGAATACTCAAGCGATTTTGTCTACCTTCAGGCGATGAAGTGCCCTAAAAAGAGGCTACAAGGTAACTTTAGGTATGAGGTAATGATAAGGTTATACAAAAAGAATAGTGAGGTCATAATATCAAAAATTTATGATGTATGCCGGGATGTTAAAGAAAACAAGGTATCAATTTTTGTCGAAAACGACCCGCAAAATTTAAGTTAAAACATAGATATTATGTAAACATATATTGTAGGTGTGAGATTAAGACGAGGTGTAAATAAAAATTAAAATAGGTGAAAGAAAGTGACGAATTAGGCGGGGGCGGGCTTTTCGCCCCCCTCGTTACCAGCCCAGCGGGCTATGTAACGGGGGCGAAAAAGTTGGGCAATAAAAGCCCAACAATTTTGTAAAACGTAAGTTTTACAAAATGCCCGCCTTTTTTAACCCCCATATTCCGTCTAAC
>CALWKI010000059.1 GCA_944381235.1 uncultured Clostridia bacterium | reverse complement strand
ATCTGTATATTTTGCCATATTCTCTCTACTCTCCTCTTAAACCCTTCTCTTCTTAGGAGGACGGCAACCATTGTGTGGAATAGGTGATACGTCACTAATTCTCGTAACATTTAGTTCCGCAGTCCCTAATGCCCTAATTGCAGCCTCTCTACCATTGCCAGGTCCTTTTACATAAACTTCAACCGACTTTAAACCTTGTTCTTTTGCAAGTTTAGCCGCAGTCTCAACCGCTTGCTGAGCCGCAAAAGGAGTACTCTTTCTCGCCCCTCTAAATCCAAGAGAACCAGCACTTGACCAAGAGAGCGTATTGCCTTGAAGGTCAGTAAATGTAACAAGCGTGTTATTGAAAGATGCTTGAATGTGCACTTGTCCCTTGTCAACATTTTTGGTCTGTTTTTTTCTTTTTACAACTTTCTTATTTGCCATTTTTTTGCCTTATCCCCCTTTATTTCTTCTTCTTGGCAACAGTCCTCTTTGGACCTTTGCGCGTCCTTGCGTTTTGTTTTGTGCTTTGCCCTCTGACAGGAAGCCCTTTACGATGCCTAATCCCTCTATAGCACCCGATTTCAGATAGTCCCTTTATGTTTAAAGATACTTCGCGTGTCAAGTCCCCTTCAACAGTAAGATTCTTTTCGATATAACTTCTAAGTTTTGCAACCTCTTCCTCAGATAAATCTTTAACACGTTTGTCTGGACTAATATTTGTCTCTTTTAAAATTTTGTTACTTGTAACTCTACCAATACCCTTTATGTAGGTAAGTCCAATCTCAAGCCTTTTCTCGTTTGGTAAATCAACACCAGCAATACGAGCCATACTTATTCCTCCATTAATAATTTTAATAGTTTTTTGATTAAATTTTAATTGTTTTGTTTTTTAGTAAATTTTAATTGTTTTGTTTTTTAGTAAATTTTAATTTGTTTTTAAATCTAATTATGACGCCCGCTTTTTCAAGTTTATTTAATGAACTACTTTTTTAACCTTTGTATTTATAAAAAATTGCCACTATTTTTTACTCATACAGTAATTTTACGCTTTTTGTATTTCTACTTTTTTTACGCTTAAACAAATGAAATCCACACGCCACAACTAAATTTTTCCCTTTTTTTGTTTTCTTATCTCTTTTTTTAAAGACAATATGAAAACGCTTTTTGGTTTTTCTTTTTGTGCGTTCCACCACATCTTTAAAATTTTCTATTTTGACCTTTTAAACTTAATTTTACTCACTTATTTAATTTATTTTAACTTCTCACAACAAATTAAAAAGATAAATAAATTAATTTAAAAAGTTTCAAATAAAGAATGGTATCACGCTTTTTATTTAAGTTTAACCTTTACATTTTAGTCTTACCTAAATTTTTACCTTGCCTTTTTATCCTAGTTAACACTACTAGCTCTTCCACTTTTTCTTTATTTGCTCCATTATTTTTTATCTTATAAATTTTAGTTTTAAATTTAATTCTAACGTCTCAAATTAAAAACTAAAACTCGCTTTGTCAAAAATAAAAGGTCAATAATTTTATGAAAAGTGATATTAAGGCAAGAGCACAAAACAAAAAGTAAACCAATATATATCTTCACTCCATAGATTTTGCTTTTTGAGTTATGCTAAAATGAGCATATACGCAAAAAAACAAAACAGCCGCCTATGGTGTGTTATTTTCTAACCCTGTGTCTGTTTATGCTTTTTATTTGGGCATATGACCATAACTTTTCCTTCCCTTTTGATAACTTTACATTTGTCACAAATTGGTTTTACGCTTGGTCTAACTTTCATTTTTTCTTACTCCTTCTAATGTTATTTAATTTCCTTTACTTCTCCAAATAATTCTACCCTTAGTCAAATCATAAGGACTCATTTCAACTTTTACCATATCTCCCTCTAGAATTTTAATAAAATTCATTCTAAGTTTCCCGGAAATGTAACAAGTGATAATGTGTCCGTTTTGAAGTTTAACCTTGAAAGTCGCATTTGGCAAAACATCGGTAACCACTCCCTCAGTTTCCAAACAATCTGATTTTGGCATAAATTCTCCTTTTTTTCAATAGAAATTTCGTAAATTTGTGCAATTTGTTATATATTCTTAAGTGCTGTCGCAATTTCATAGTCGTACGCGGTGTCAATGTCCTTATGAAAACTTTTAAACTCGTCTTTTATGTGCTTAATTCTCTTTTTCTTAGGCTTATCTTTTTTTCTGTATTTTCCGTCAACAACATACGCAAAATCATTTGCAACACCTATTACGACATACAATCTATCCTTATCATGACCTTGGAGTGACCTCACAATCTCGCCTTTTTCAATCATACCTACCTCTTTTTTACGTCAAGATTTCAACGCCATCGGTTTTAATCAAAATTGTGTTTTCATAGTGTGCCGAAAGGCTTCCGTCTCTTGTCCTTACATCCCAACCGTGAATTGAAATTTCATAACCACCCGCCGTCACCATAGGTTCAACTGCAATGACCATATTTTCTCTCAACATCGGCCCAAGCCCACTATAGCCATAGTTTGGAACATTTGGGTCTTCGTGAAGGTTTTTTCCAACTCCATGTCCTACCATATCTCGAACAACCCCAAACCCGTGTTTCTCAACGTAATTTTGGACTTGACTTGAAATGTCGCCTACAAAACTACCAGCCTTTATTCCCTTAATACCCTCAAAAAAACTTTCTCGCGTCACGTCAATAAGTTTTTGCGCCTCAGGGCTAATTTTTCCAACCCCAAAAGTCCTCGCACTGTCCCCATGATAACCATTGTAGCATGCCCCGACATCAATGCTTATTATGTCGCCCTCTTGTAGAGGTCTGTCGTCTGGAAACCCATGCACGACCACGTCATTAACTGACGCACAGATTGAAGATGGAAAACCACCATAGTGAAGAAAAGAAGGTTTGGCGCCACGGCTTACGATATAATCATGTGCGATTTTGTCAAGTTCCTTTGTTGTAACACCCACCTTTACGTGCTTACCAACCAAAATAAGTGTTTCCCTTGTTATCTCGCCTGCCCGTCTCATAATCTCTATTTCTTTATCGGTCTTAATTTTAATCATAAAATTATTTTCACCCTTTCTTCTCGCCTTTTTTCTTATTCTACCGCCTAAACACAAAATTCAAATTTAATTGCTCTTGATTTTCTTTAAAATTTCATTAACTTTTTCAAAAGTTTTTTCTTTGGTATCTGTTGCCTTTACTTTGGCAAAAATGCCCTTTTTTACGTAGTAGTCTATGACGTCTTGAGGTAGTTTTTGCTTTTCAAGCCTAGCACGTACTACTTCCTCTCTGTCATCTTCCCTTGTCGTCACTTCTCCGCCACATTTTTCACATTTACCATCTACCAACCAATCAATGTGAGTTGGATTGCCACACTTTTTGCACATCCTTCTACCGCTCAGCCTTCTTATAATTTCGTCATCCGCGAGATCTATCATAATTGCCTTGTCAATACTCGCAAACTCGTCAAGTGCCTTTGCCTGAGGCAAGTTGCGAGGAAAGCCGTCAAGTACAAAACCTTTTTTGCAGTCAGCGTTATTTAGCCTATCCTTTACAATTTCTATTGTAACCTCGTCTGGAACAAGGCTACCTGCGTCGATGTAACTCTTAACTTTTTTGCCTAAGGTAGTATTGTTTGAAATATTATATCTGAATATGTCTCCAGTGGACACGTGAGGCAAATTATATTTTTCGCAAATAATATTCGCTTGCGTTCCCTTTCCACTACCCGGAGGTCCTAGTAAAACAATTTTCATTTTCCTCTTTCCTCCTTTTATTTCAAGAACCCTTTATAATTTCTCATTAAGAGTTGTGCCTCAAGTTGTTTGTCAATTTCTAGAGCAACACTAACAACAATGAGCAGTCCCGTCGAACTAAACGCATTTATAAGTGAACCCGACGTCCCAACAAGACTAAATACAAAACTAGGAACAAGTGATATAACTGCTAGGAATATTGCGCCCCAAAGAGTCAATCTATTAGAGACTTTCCTTAGATAATCGGCAGTAGGTTTACCTGCCCTGTACCCTGGAATAAATCCACCATTTTGTTGAATTTGACGCGAAATGTCTTCTGGATTAAAACTAATCTGTGCGTAGAAATATGAAAACACCAAAATAAGAATGGACAAAATAATTGCATATGGCCACGTCCCCGCACCAAGATAAGTTGAATACCAGTTGTACGCCGGAGAGTTGAGCCAGAATATACTCATAATAAGTTGTGGGAATGTAATAATCGCACTTGCAAAAATAATTGGCATAACACCGCTTGCGTTAATCTTAATTGGAATATTTGTGTTCTGCCCGCCGTACATTTTCCTACCCTTAATTTGCTTTGCATACTGCACCGGCACTCGCCTTTCAGCATTGTCAATAAATACAATAAACCCGAAAATTACAACAAGCATAAGAAGGAAAATAAGAAGCGTCCAAATGTTTTCTAGATTTGTGCTTGAAATTCCAGCAATAGTATCAAAAATTGCCGTACCCGCACTTGACAAAAGTCCAACGAAAATAAGTAGTGACAACCCATTTCCAACTCCAAGTGCCGTAATCTTTTCTCCAAGCCACACTGTAAACATCGCCCCAGCCACAAGAATTGCCACAACAAGCGCCCCAGTTGCCCAAGTTGAACCAAAGAACACTCCCGTATCAAGATTTTCAACTCCAAAGCCAACCACAATACCAATACTTTGAACTATTGCAAGAATAAGAGCCGTTATTTTTGTGTAAAGAGAAATTTTCTTTCTCCCCTCTTCACCTTGCTTTGAAAGTGCCTCAAGTTTTGGAATTGCAACAGTGAGAAGTTGAATAATAATGCTTGCATTAATGTAAGGTACGACGCCAAGCGCTAATACCGCCCCGTTTGCAAGCGCGCTACCACTAATTGCGCTAATAACCGATAAAAAGTCGCCCCCGCTACTTACAGCCTCTTGATAAGTCCCAAGCGTAATGCCAGGAGTAGGTAGCCAACAACCGATTCTGTAAATAAGAAGAAGCAGCAATGTAATCAGAATCTTTCTTCTTACGTCTTTAATTTTAAATGCTTCCTTCAGGGTTTTAAACATTATACCTCCTCAGGCGTCCCTTTTGCCTTTACAATCTTCTCTTTTGCGCTATTTGAAAATTTGCTTGCACGAACCGTAAGTGATTTTGTAAGTTCCCCTCTTCCAAGTACTTTTACGCCATAACTTTCTACTTTTGACAAAACGCCATTTTCAAGTAATGTTTTTGCATCAACAACGCTACCGTCTTCGAACTTATTTAAATCTTCAACGTTTACGATTGAGTAACTCTTCTTAAAATCAGCGTTTGTAAATCCGCGTCTAGGAAGTTTACGAATAAGAGGCATTTGTCCACCTTCAAAGCCAAGTCTCACTCCGCCCCCGCTTCTAGCATTTTGACCCTTGTGACCTTTACCACTGGTCTTACCAACTCCACTTCCAATACCGCGCCCAAGTCTCTTCTTTGGAAATTTAGAACCCCTTGCTGGCTTCAATGATTGAATGTTCATTTCTTTTCTCCTTTAAAATTTTAGTCGATTTCCTCAACTTTAACTAAATGTTTTATCTTAAAAAGGCTCCCCTTAATTGAGTCATTGTTAGGGAAAATCTTTGTTGTATTAAGTTTTTTAAAGCCAAGCGCTTCAAGAATTTTGGCTTGTCTTTTATCAAACCCAATAACGCTTCTCACGTAAGTTACCTTTAACTTACTGTTTTCCGTTTTCTTTCTCGTCTTTCTTTCCATTACTAATTCTCCCCTAGTATTTTTTAAATTTCTTCAACACTCTTTCCACGAAGAGCCGCGATTTCCTCTTTTGTTCTAAGGAGTTTAAGTCCTTCAACAGTCGCTCTAACCCCGTTAATCTTGTTTGAGGAACCGTGTGACTTTGTAACAATATCCTTAATACCTGCAAGTTCAATAACCGCTCTAGCACTACCACCAGCAATAACACCAGTACCTTGTGGAGCACTAAACATCTGAACACTTGACGCACCAAAACGACCAATAACGTCATGTGGTATTGTAGTTCCAACAATAGGTACAGAAATTAAATTCTTCTTTGCAGCCGCCGTTGCTTTTTCAACTGCTTCTGGAACCTCGTTTGCCTTGCCAACTCCAATTCCAACAAGCCCGTTTCTGTTTCCAGCAACAACGAGCGCACTAAAACGCATTGTCCTACCACCTTTAACAACCTTTGTAACACGTCTAACTTCAACAAGTTTTTTGTCAAACTCGCTGTCCTCTCTCCTTGTTTCTGGTGCGCGACGTCTATCTTGCTTTTTGCCTTGAGGTTTTGAGATAGCGCTTTTTATGGTTGATTTTTCAGTTTTTTCTTTAGTTTTTGCACTTTCTGTCTCGCTAACAACTGCCTCATTTTCACTTGCTGTCGTGACAGTTTCTGCGTCTACAACTTCATTTTCTCTTACAACTTCTTCTTCCATTTTTTCCTCCATTAGAACTTCAAACCTGCCTCTCTAGCGCCTTTGGCAAGACTTTCAACACGCCCTGTATAAAGATATCCGCCTCTATCAAAAACAACCTCTTTAATACCTTTTTTAAGTGCAAGTTTGCCAACAAGTTCGCCAACCATAAAAGCCTGTTCGCTCTTAGTTTTATTTTTCAAAGTTTCAGCAAGTTCTTTTGATAATGTAGATGCACTGCAAAGAGTTTCAGCCTTCTCGTCGTTAATGATTTGTGCGTAAATATTTGTCGTACTCCTATAGACACTAAGTCTTGGAGTTTTCTTAGTCCCAAACACCTTTTTTCTCACTCTCATGTGACGATGTTTCCTTTGCTCGTTTTTGTTAACCTTATTAATCATTTCTTCTCTCCACTTTCTCTCTATTTCTTACCAGAAACTTTTCCGACTTTTCTTATAACTACTTCGTTATCATACCTTATTCCATATGCGTGATATGGTTCAACAGGTCTAATACCTCTAACTTTCGCTGCAAATTGACCGACCTTTTCTTTTGAAATGCCACTTACAACAAGAGTAGTTGCGTCTGGGCAATCAAGTTTAATTCCCTCTTCTTCCTCAATCTCAACTGGATGAGAAAATCCAAGACTAAGTATTACTTTATTCCCTTGTTTTGTTGCTCTGTAACCAACACCATTTATTACAAGAGTCTTCTTAAAGCCATTTGAAACTCCTTCAACCATATTGTGAACAAGCATTCTATAAAGCCCGTGCTTTGCTTTTGAATCACTTTCATCATTTGGTCTGGTGAGTATTACTGCGTTTTTCGTCACCTCAACCTTAATCTTTTTATCAATAACTCGGCTTAGAGTCCCAAGTTTACCTGTAACTGTCACAAGATTATCGTCAGTCACACTCACATTTACTCCGTCTGGTATTACAACCGGCATTCTTCCAATTCTAGACATTTTCTTTTTCTACCTCCCTCTTACCAAACGAAAGCCAAGACTTCCCCGCCGACATTTTGGCGTCTCGCCTCTTTATCCGTCATTATTCCTTTATTTGTAGAAACTATCGCTATTCCAAGTCCATTTAACACTTGTGGAATATCTTTACTTTCAGCATAAACTCTAAGTCCAGGTTTAGAAATTCTCTTTAGTCCCTGAATAACCTTTTCGCCATTAGGTCCATATTTAAGCACTAGTTTTATCGACTTATAGTTGCCGTCGTTTACAATTTCGTAAGACTCAATGTACCCTTCGTTAAAAAGTATTTCAGCAATCGCTTGCTTTGTCTTTGACGCAGGAACCATAACTTCTTGCCTTCTAATAGTTAATGCATTTCTAACTCTTGTTAGCATATCTGCAATAGGATCTGTAACTACCATTTTTTCTTTCTCCTTTATTACCAACTAGACTTTTTAACGCCAGGGATTTCTCCTTTGTAGGCTAAATTTCTAAAACAAATTCTGCAAATACCATATTTTTTAAGAACCGCGTGAGGTCTGCCACAAATCGAGCAACGTGTATACTCACGAGTCTTGTATTTTTGCGTCCTTTGTTGTTTGTTAATCATTGCTTTTCTTGCCATATATTCTTTCCTCTTTTTCCTAAAAAATTATCTTTTTGCAAAAGGCATACCAAGAAGACTAAGTAATGAATATGCCTCTTTGTCAGTCCTCGCCGTCGTCACAATGATAACATCCATACCTCTGACTTTTTCGACTTTTTCATATGAAATTTCTGGGAAAATAAGTTGCTCTTTAATTCCGAAAGAATAATTTCCTCTTCCGTCAAAAGACTTTGGACTCACCCCTTTGAAATCTCGAACCCTTGGAAGTGCAATAGAAATAAGTCTATCCAAAAACTCATACATCTTGTCACCTCTTAGTGTTACTTTCGCACCAATTTTTTGTCCTTCTCTAACCTTAAAGTTAGAAATTGATTTACGCGCAACTGTCGCGACTGCTTTTTGTCCAGTAATCTGTGTGAGTTCGTCAAGTGCAAGGTTAAAACTCTTTGAGTTGTCCTTTACACTCCCAAGTCCCATACTGACAACAATCTTATCAAGTTTTGGA
>CALWKI010000058.1 GCA_944381235.1 uncultured Clostridia bacterium | reverse complement strand
ATTTTATTTACACAAATTGTGGAAATGTGGATTTTTTATTGTATAAATATCGTATAAATCATATTGTTCTCGATAAACTTTTGGCGGTGTTACAAATTTTTCTACGCTTTTATTTATACTTATTTTGCTAGACCAACAAAAAGCATTTTCTTGAAGTAAAAAATGATAATCTTCAATTTCAGTGTTGAAGTATAACGCAACATTCCATTCTCCATTTCCTCTTTTGGCTGTTTTTTGCGCCTTTTCTACTTTAAGTCCTGTGCTTTCCACAAAATTGAACATAGATAAAGCCATTCCATTTAAAGATTTAAAGGAATCATAAAAATTTTGACAAGAATATAGATATTCTTTATCAAATTGATAGTCATTTAAAATTTGATTAGTTAAATTAAAAAAGGCATGTCCCATGCAGTTTACCAGCGAATATGCCGGCAAGCCATTTGAAAGTTTAAACATGTAACTTTCATTTTTTCTTATAGGAACATAGCCCAAAGCAAAAATTTCTTTTAAATTCTTTACAATTTTTTCACTATACATAGAAATATGTTAACATTAATTTAGCTTTCTGTCAATATTTTTTTTACTCGCTCGCCAAAATAGTTGACATATTGAGCCATTATTCTTTAAAATACAAACTATGGGGAAAAAGTTGTTTTACGATAATTTTACAGAAGACCAAATTTGTGGAATTTTTACGCCTTGGCATTTTTTCGCTATTGCTGTCTTTTTTGTTACTGTCATTTTGGCTATATATTTCTCTAGAAAGCTTAACGACAAACAAACCAAGATAATGATGTGGACAATAGCTATTCTAGTGACCAGCATGGAAACAATAAAAATCATCCTCCGACTTTGTAAAGGTTCTGGCGGTGACGGTTGGATTCCACTTTACTTCTGCAGTCTTTTCATCTATGCGATTTGGCTGTCTCTTTGTAAAAATAAATCTTTGAAAACCACCGGCCTTTGTTTCATGGCTTTAGGAGGCTTGCCGGCTGCTTTGTGTTACATCTTTTACCCTTCAACCTCTCTTCTTCTGTATCCGCTTTGGCACCCCGCTTCCTTACATAGTCTTTTTTACCATTGGCTTATGGTCTACGCCGGCAGTTTAATCTTTATAAAAAAACTGTATAAACTAAAACTTCTCGACTTCGTTTATTACTTCGTGTTTGTTACAATTTTCTCGGCTATCGCAATAATCATTAACTATTTCTTAGGGACAAACTTAATGTTTATGGGCTCGCCGTTCGGTTTAACTTTCTTAGAACCCATTTTCAACTATTCAAAGGAATTATACATAATCTTGGTCTATCTGGCACAAGCAGTAGCATTTTACTTTTTAACCTATGGAATTTATTGCATTATAAAACTTGTCGTTGATAAAAGGAGAATAAAACATGAACCTATTTGATTACTTTTTTACAAACAAAGCATATTTGCCTGCAGATTTGCCGGGTAGACTTTTCTCGCCTTTGCATATCGCAGTTATGGTTGTTTTAATAATTGCTGTGCCACTCCTTGCTTTTCTTTTAAGAAAAATGAAAAAGAAAAACATGAAAATTTTGTTCATTGTGCTATGGGCTTTAATGGTGGTTATGGAAGGCGTTAAAATCACTTGGGAATCTTGCACAAATCCAAATGGTTTTGAAGTCACTGGAATTTTACCTCTATATATTTGTAGTATTTTTATGTATGTTATGCCATTCGCAATATGGGGAGGGGAATTCAGCATATGGCGAAGGTCCGCTTGTAGTTTCATCTGCACTTTAAACCTTATTGGTGGACTCGTCAATTTTGTTTATCCAAGCAATGTTCTTTCCAATTATTCAGTAATTTCTTTTGCTGGACTTCACACTCTTTTCTATCACGGAATTATGGTATTTGTCGCTCTTTTAATGCTCTTTTCAAAATATTATGACTATAAAAATATAAAAGACGCAATTTTGGCATTTATTCCTCTGTTTATTGTTTCTATACCAGCAAATATAATTAACTTTGTTTATAACTGCTCATATATGTTCTTCCGCGGTGGTTTTCCATTCTCAATTATCTCTGACCATATGCCAGAGTGGCTTTGGATAATAGTTTTGTATATTGCTTACGCTCTTGTTCCATATCTGTTCTATCTCCCATATTACATCT
This sequence comes from uncultured Clostridia bacterium, assembly GCA_944381235.1. Taxonomy (GTDB): domain Bacteria; phylum Bacillota; class Clostridia; order Christensenellales; family UBA1242; genus UBA7862. Next base: position 595 of record CALWKI010000058.1, on the reverse strand, counting down.
ACAAAAAGACGAAAAAGAAAGACCCGGAAGAAGAAACCTTTCAAAAAATTTTGTCAATAACTAAAAAGAAAATTTAAGTAAATTTTATTTTTAAATTTAACCAAAAAATCAGCAGATAATGCTGATTTTTTATTTATTTCACTTGCATTAATCCATAGACGTTTACAATAATCTTTGTAAAAATATCTTTCCTTAATCTATTATTCTTCATTTAAAATATCTAGTTTACTATTTTACCTTATTAAAATAAAAAAAGCACGAATGTGCTTTGGGTGCCAATATATTTGATTTTGTTAAAACTTCACTCCCTCTTGTTTATACAATTCTAGGTTATAATATTCCACTATTAACTGTATTAACTCTCCTGTCTTTGGCTTACTGTCTATTGTAAAAATGTTTGTCTTAAACATTTGGTTAACTTCCAAAAAACTTCTGTCTATATACGTTGCCTCTATTGAATGCCGTATGTCTCTTTCTATACACAAATATTTTACATTGTATTCCTCGGCTACTTTTGCATATACGCCTTTACATAATCTATGTATAAGAGATGGATCCTGGATGACAAGTTCAATGGCATAACATAGATATTTAA
>CALWKI010000057.1 GCA_944381235.1 uncultured Clostridia bacterium | reverse complement strand
TTGAGTACGTCGACCGAGACTCTCATTGTCTTTAACTCAATTTTCTCGCTCATCCCACAAAAACATTTTTTGCGGGAGCCCTTTATTTTAAATTTGTTGTGACGACTAAGAGTTTACTTTGTAAATTCTTTTTGTCTATTACCAAATTTTCTCGCTCATCCCACAAAAACAATTTTTGCGGGAGCCCTGTATTTTAAATTTGGTGTGACGACTAAGATTTTACCTTGTAAATTCTTTTTGTCTATTACCAAATTTTCTCGCTTATCCCACAAAAACAATTTTTGCGGGAGCCCTTTATTTTAAATTTGGCGTAACGACAAAGAGTTTACTTTGCAAACTCTTTTTGTTTATTACTAAATTTTTTCATTTTATACAAAAGGGGTAACTATAGTTTGATTCCTTTTAATTAGTTGTACCACATTTAAAGTCAAGTTAACAAAAAAAGATTAACCAATAATAAGGTTAATCTTTCAAATAAATCGTTTTTTAAAATTAGACACATTTTAAATGTATAAACGTTTTTATGGGTAGTATCTAGTTTTTAAATTAAAGTTTATGACTAAATATGTTTACTCCCATTCTTCCGCCATTTTTTTGTAAGAGTTGTATTTTTCTATGGCATTTTGTTTGCTTTCTTCAAAAAGTTTGTCGGCCAGTGTTTTTGAAATTTTTTCAAGAGCCTTAAATCTAGTTTCGCCTTCTAAGAATTCTTTATAATCATGCGTTGGCTCTTTGCTGTCAAGCCTAAACGGATTTTTATTTTGTGCTATTAGTCTTGGATCATATCTATATAAATGCCAATAGCCACAATCAACCGCACGCCTTATTTCAGTTTGTGCTTCGCTCATATTAATGCCGTGGTTAATACAAGGGGAATAGGCGATAATAAGACTTGGACCATTAAAACTTTCTGCTTCAACAATCGCCTTTGCACATTGATTCATATCAGCCCCAAGTCCAACTTGTGCGACGTACACGTTTTTATAAGTCATAGCAATTTTGCCTAGATCTTTTTTAGGAGTTCTTTTGCCACTTGTTGCAAACTTTGCAGTGGCAGAAAGTGGGGTAGACTTTGACATTTGTCCACCAGTATTTGAATAAACCTCTGTGTCAAGCACTAAAATGTTTATATTTTCACCACTTGCAAGCACTTGGTCAAGCCCGCCAAACCCAATATCATACGCCCAGCCGTCACCTCCAATACACCACACGCTTTCTTTGACAAACGACTTGGCAAGGCTTTCAAGTGGCGTGTTTTTAACAAGTTCCGTAAGCTTTAGTGAGAGTTCATATGTTTTTTCACCATCATCGAAATTTTCTAGCCAGTCCTTAAGAAGTAGGGATAATTCTGAGTTTTTGCAAATAGGTAAGAAATTTTCAACTTCCTCTTTTAACTTTTCTCGTTTCTCTTTAATTGCAAGCGCAATTCCAAGTCCAAATTCGGCATTGTCTTCAAATAGACTGCTTGCCCACGCTGGTCCGCGTCCAAAACTGTTTTTGGCAAAAGGAGAGGTTGGCGCACTGCCAGAATAAATACTAGAACAACCTGTTGCATTGGCAACTACCATCCTGTGCCCAAAAAGTTGAGACACAAGTTTAATATATGGCGTCTCACCACACCCCGCGCACGCACCACTAAATTCAAAGTATGGCTTTCTAAATTGGCTGCCTTTTATGGTATCATTTTTAAAAATTGTCGATGGATTAATTTTATCTTTTGCATATTCATAGTTTTCTTTTTCTTCTTTTTCCATCTCAATGCTAGGTTTCATTTCAAGCGCTTTTTCACGAGCAGGGCAGACCTTTACGCAATTACCACACCCAGTGCAGTCTCTAACGTCCACTTGCATGCGGAAATTGTACCCGTTTACGCCAAGTGCTTTTTTAGTTTCAAAACTCTTTGGTGCATCCTTTAACTCCTCGTCTGAGACTAAAACTGGTCGAATTGCTGCATGAGGGCAGACGGCAGAACACATATTGCATTCAATACAATTTTCTTTTATCCAGCAAGGAGAAGTAAGGGAAATGCCTCGTTTTTTTTTTTTTTTTTTGTCGGTTGGGACATAACCTCTAGCGTCAAAACTTGACACTGGCAAGTCGTCACCTTGCTTGTGCTCAATTCTTTTTATAAACTTTTCGTCGTATGGGTCAAGAGGGGCGGTAGTTCTAATTTTAGTTTCAATTTGAGGCTTAAAACTTTCCAAATCAAATTCAAACATATCATGTGTCGCGTTTTTAATAGCATTAATATTTGCGTCAACCACATTTTGTCCTTTTCGCGCGTAAGTTTTTACGACACTATCAATAAGCAACTTTTCAACTTTATCATATTCAATTATGTTTGTAAGTTTAAAGAAACATGCTTGCATAACAACATTGATTTTGTTACCAAGACCTACTTTTTCAGCGATTTTATTTGCGTCAACAACAAAAAGTCTTGCATTCTTTTGTTTAAGTACGGCAAAAAATACATTTGGCAAATATTTTACCAGTTCTTCTTTACTAAAAGGTGCGTTAAGTAAAAATATCCCTTCATTTTTGAGGTCACTTGCCATATCATACTTTCCAATGAAACTAACATTGTGACAAGCAATAAAATTTGCGTGTGTAATTAGATATGGGGCATTGGTACTTGATTTTCCGAAACGAAGATGTGAAATTGTTGCACTACCAGATTTTTTAGAGTCGTATTCAAAGTAGCCTTGCGCGTTCAAATCGGTGTTTGAACCAATGATTTTTATCGAATTCTTATTTGCACCAACTGTTCCGTCGCTCCCAAGCCCGTAAAATTTACAAGAATAATTATCTGTTTCAACTCTATAATTTTTGTCGTAATCTAAAGACAAATTTGTTACGTCGTCATTAATTCCAATAGTAAAATTATTCTTTTGTTCACCCTTTAAGTTGTCAAAAACGGCTTTTGCGTGCGCTGGCGTAAATTCTTTTCCACCAAGTCCATATCTTCCGCCAATAACTTTTACGTCGCGAGGGTAGAGGGCAGACACGACATCTTTATATAGTGGCTCGCCACCACTACCGCTTTCTTTTGTCCTATCAAGAACGGCAACTCGCTTGACACTTTTTGGCAGGCTTGACACAAAGTCAACGTTTGAAAAAGGCCTATAAAGTCTTACAGCCACAACACCTGTTTTGCGCCCGTTTTTATTTAAATCATCGACCACTTGCTTGACAGTCTCGACCGCGCTTCCAATAAGTACCACAACATCTGTAGCAAATTCGTCTCCGTAATAATCAAAGAGGTGATAGGTTCTATTTGTGATTTTCTTAAGGTCTTCCATGGCGCTTTTGACTGCTAAAAGAGCATTGTCATAATATTTATTTGACGCCTCGCTATTTTGGAAATATATATCTGGGTTCTGTGCCGTCCCTTGAGCACGCGGGTTGACCGAACTTAAACCCCTATTTTTAAACGCTTTAATCTCGTCTATTGGAAGAATTTTTTTAAGGTCGTCAAACTCAATTCCGTCAATTTTTTGTATTTCGTGCGAAGTCCTAAATCCATCAAAAAAATGTACAAATGGTACGCTACTTTTTAAACTTGCAATGTGTGCAACGACTGCCATATCTTGCGCCTCTTGAACAGTGTTAGAGGCTAACATACCAAACCCGGTCGCGCGTACCGCCATAACGTCTTGGTGGTCGCCAAAAATAGACAAAGCGTGAGTAGAAAGCGCTCTTGCGGATACGTGAAAAACAGTAGGGAGTAGTTCGCCCGCAATTTTATACATATTTGGAATCATAAGCAAAAGCCCTTGACTTGCCGTGAAGGTTGTTGTTAGCGCCCCAGCGGAAAGACTTCCATGAACAGCGCCCGCGACACCTGCCTCACTTTCAAGTTGAGTGACATGGACAACTCTGCCTAATAAGTTTTTCACACCTTTTGCCTGCCACTCATCGCTTGACTCTGCCATTGGGGAAGAAGG
>CALWKI010000056.1 GCA_944381235.1 uncultured Clostridia bacterium | reverse complement strand
CTCCTGACTTTTTAGAATATGTTGCGTATAGAAAAAATAGGTGGGAGGAAATTTTAAAACAAAATGAGGCGGCAGAGGACGTCCAGCGTGAACTTAATTTATTAAATGAGTTAGATTTATGAGAGAAAAATGTTTGAGAAAATTATTGAATATCAAAATTTAGATATTAAAAAAAATTCATTACAAAAAACAATGAATAGTTTAAAAGAAAAAGATGAAGTGGAAAAATTTGCGGGGCTAATTAAAGATAATCAAAATAGGCTCACCGAAATTGACAACGACGCCAAAAAGATTATTTCTGTTTATGAAAAGTGTGAAGAAGATTTTAAGAAACTAAAAAAAGAGATTGAAAAAATAAATAGCGACAACTTAAGCGAAGAAGACAAAGAAAAGTGGGTAAACTCTGAAGACGCACTTGACAAACAATTTTCAAATATTGAAAGAAATTTATCTGTTCAAGTTGAAAATGTGTCAAATATCATAAAAAGATTTGAAACTTGCAAAAATAATATTGTGACATACAAGGAAAAATATCTTGAAAGTAAACAAAAATACGCCGATGTACTAAAACAATATGAACCTCAAATTGACGAAATAAATAAAACTCTTTTAAGCCTTGAAAAAGAAGTGGATAAAAAACTCCTCTTAAGATATAAGCAGTTAAAACAGGACAAAATTTTCCCAGTTTTTGTGCCAGTCAATGTCAATTCATGCGGCGGATGCAGTATGGAATTTTCAAGTGCTCATATGACAAAACTTAAACAGGCTGGGTATTTGGAGTGTGAACATTGTAGAAGAATAAATTACATTTAAAAAGGTTTTAACAAAAAGGAGTTTACACATTTTTGAAAAACTGATGAAAGTTTTAGTTGAGTGTAAGCGAGATAATAACAATTTTTAAAGGTTTTTTTATATTTTTACTAAATATTTTACCTTTGAGGAGATAAGTTTACATATTAAAAACTAGCGGAAGTAAAATTTTTATTGCATAAAATGTTTAAAACTTTAGTTTTCCTCTCGCTTTTGCTCGGCTTCCGTGTTTGTTTTCGGCGTCATGTTCTCACAAAAATAAATAAATTTCTTTTTGTCAAAACTTCCTTGAATAATTAGATTTAATTTTAAACTTCTAGAAACGCTCTAGAAGTTTTTTATATAATAATACGTTATTATAAATTTAACATAAATTTGACTTTGGACTCCTTTTTATGTAAAATAAAAAAGTAAGGAGAAAAAGGACAAAAATTAGTTTTTTTTGACTAAAGTCAAAAGTTTACAATTTTTTGCAAATTTAAAAATTGACTTTTAAAAACATTTTAAAAAATATACTTAAAAATATATTTCAATAAAAAAACGCAAATTTTGTAACTTTTTGACATAAAAATATATTATGAGCGGGACTGAAAATAACTTAATATCTTTTGTAAAACTAAGTGATAATGACAGAATAGAGAGGGGAAAAAGACTAATTGATGATGGAAATTACTTAAAAGCCATCAGTAGTTTGTTGCCGGTTCTTGAAGGGAATGATAAAAAATTAATTATTAACTCTTCAAAGTTTCTCGCCAGTGCCTATTTTTTTGCGGGGAATAGTGATTTTACTCTTTTTTTTAATTTTTTAAATAAAGAAACAGACCTTTTTATGTCAAATGTTTATTTAAAAGTGGCACATACCTATCTTAAAATGCATGATTATGAAAAGGCACTTAGTTATTTTAAGAGGTCGTTTGAAGAAGACGACACTTTTGACGACTTAGCGGGCGAAATTATTGATATGATTTATAATTCTAGGAAGGGCTTTAAGGTTATATCAAATGATGATATAAATAGTCGCGCCATTTATTCTGCTGAGAGACTTGTTGCAAACGGACACTTTTTAGAGGCTATTCAAAAATACGAAAAACTAAATAATTTAGAAAACGAAAGGGTGAGAAACGGACTTTGTTTTGCGTATATGTTTTTAGGTGAGACTAACAAGGCTTTTGAAATAATAAAAACCTATGGGCAAGACAGCATACTTGACCAATGTAGTTTGCTTATTCTGTACTTTCTTAGCCACGATGACAACGGATATGAAATGATAGGAAGACGGCTTCAAGATGCAAAAAAAGGTATGAGTATTGATGAAAAATTTAAGGTAGGGCTAGCATATGCTGAAACAAATAACTTTAACGAAGCGCTAAATTATATGACTTATTATAAAAAAGCAAGCAGTCTTGACCTTGAGGCGAGTTTATACTATGCAATCACTTGTATAAACGCAAGAAAATATGCGCTCGCCAAAGAAAAGTTGCTTGATTTATATAATTTTGACTATTTTAATAGATATATTTACCTTTATTATTTGGGACTTTGCGAGAAAAAACCAAATGGGTACATAAGGTATTTTTTTGATGTGCCGTTAGACCAAAAGAGATTTACTCGTCAAAAGGTAAGAGAGTATTTAAGTCAAAGTGACGAGGAATTAAAAAAGAGTTTTAATGAAAATAAATCTTTCTTCTTTTATATAACTCGCCACTATAATAGTTTAGACAACGCAAATTTAATTTTAAGAATTTGTAGTTTTCAGGAAGAAGATTTTTATCTATTTACAAGATTTTTGCTTCTTGGGAATATTGTAAGCGACAAATTTAAGTTGAAAGTCTTGTATACTATGCTTTATCATAAGTCTAAAGAAACAAACGCTTTTATGTCAATTACTTATAGGGGCTACTTTTACGATTTTGAAATACCAGACCTTGACTTTTATGAAGAGTTTATAGTGGGAGTTCGAGATGTGGTATTTAAAACCCTTCAGTTTTTTTTAGAGTTTGTCGAACCTTGTAAGATTGACGTGACAACCGCCATAAGCCAAATTGTTTGGGGAATGAAAGGTAAGTCCCGCGTTTTTAATTTTAGAAAAAAGAAAAATTTGTCTATAAAGTCCTGCCAAGAAGAAGTTAATATTATGTCTAGTGTACTTTGCTCTAAAATTCTTGATATGCTCGGCGTACAAGATTACTTTAGAGATGTTCTTCGTTATTTTAAGGTCACTCAAGAAGAGTTTTATAATTATATTCATAAAAATAAAATTGACTTTTAATTTTTGTATGTTTTAATAAATAAGATATAGGACAAAAATGCTGTTAGAAAAAATTAGATTGAGAAATAATAAAAAAGAGGGAAGAACCCTCTTTTTTGAATAATAAACCAATTTTTTATCTATTCACAAGATAAATAATCACCTCAATAGCAATGCATAGGAACCCAACAAGAATTAAAACCATACCAATAATTTTAAGAGTCAAAAATAGTTTATCGTGATTATCTACATCATTATTTTGTCTTACCGCCCTCGTAATTCTTCTTGCTAAGAATCCGACTGCAACACCAACGGCAATAAGTGCAATAGAAATGATTACAAGACCTTCTGACAAAAATTGTTCAAGAGTACGACCTAAAAGAAAATACATACTTTTACACCCCTTTATTTATTTTACAATGGTATTATATCAAACTTGTTTATAAATTTCAATAGTTAATTTGCACCAATTTATTTTGTGAATTTAAGTTTTAATATTACTATAGTTTTTTATATGCTAGAAATATTATTTTTAATACTTTCCTAAAAACATATTAAAAAATGTACTCAAGGGAATAAATTTTAAACATTATTATTTCGTATTCCCGAAATATCCTCCAAAAACTTGCTTTGTTTCATTAATTGAGACAAAAGCCTTTTTGTCATAATCATCAATAATTTGTTTAAGTAATTTTAAATGCTTGTCGTCTGTTTCAACTGCAATAAAATAGGTCTCTTTATCCTTATTTTCACCACCATGTGCACTAAAAATTGTTTGCCCAAAACCATTGTCCCTAAGGGCACGCACAAGTTCATCGTTTTTACTAGATAAAACAATTTGCACGCTAATTTGGGTTTTTACTATTTTATTTGCAAGTTTTCCACCGACAAACGTCCCAACAGCATACCCAATAGAGTAGGAAAGGGCAATAAGAAGAGTATCTAAAACTGGGTCACTAAGAATATAGTCAAGTGCCGCCTTTACAATAATAAACCAAATAAACGCCTCAAAAAAACCAAAGACGCTTGACAAAAGTGGTTTACCTTTAACTGTGTAAACCGTTCTAATACTACTAAGCGCCATATCAAAAATTCTTCCAATGACGACAAGTAGGCAAACAAGCCAAAGTTCAAGTTCTGCACCAAAAAACATTTTTTACCTCACACCTCAGTTTTATTCTATTTGTAACGCATAAAAATGTCAAATAATTTGTTAATCTTATTTATAAGCAATATCCGCCCCCTCTTTCATAGCCAAAGCAAAGTCTTTTGTCTTAATTTTTGTAAACTGCCTAATAATTTTTGCCATACCCTTTAAGATTTGCGACAAGATTACACCCGAAGTTCCTCTCGCACCTCTAAGTGCTCCCTTATAAAACCGTAAAAAATATAGAGTTTAACGCGAACATTATTTGAAGAAAAATAAATAGTTAAAGAGAACCTTTTATAAATAATTAAGAAATAAACTAAAGCCTTTTAAATTTGCTTGATAAAAAAGGTTAAAATAAGGTAAAATATAGAGTAAAAAAAGGAGTGAGGAAAAGACTATGAGAAATGAAGTTGTAGATGAAATTGTCCGTAGTGAGCGTCTTGCCTCACTTAAAATTGAAAACGCAAAGAAAGAGGCGGGGGAACTTGTTAAAGAGACGACAATTCGTGAAAACTTAAGACTTAAAAATTTTAGAGTTAAAAATAAAGCAAAACTCACAACTGACACTCAAAAATATAAAGACCAATTAGAGCGTCGTCTAGTTGATGAATCATCACTATATAAAGAAAAACTTGAAGAAAGTAAAGAGTCTTTTATACTAAAGTACAAGATGCTTGCTCAAAAAGTTATTAAAGAGGTGATGAAAGATGATTGAAAAAATGGCTAAAATTCGTCTTTTGTCACTAAAAAAAGATAAAGATAAGTTGTTAAATGAAATTTTTAGACTAGGGCTTATTGAAATAAAATCCACGACTGAATTTGAAGAAACTCAAAAAATAAAGTTAGACGTTGACAACATAGAGAAGATAAAATCTGAACAAAAAAGATACTTTGAAGTAATTAATTTTTTAGAAAAAGCCACAAATAAAAAGCCAAAAGACGATATTGTGCTAAGTCGTGATGATATTATAAATTTAAGTCTTGACGCACACATAAAAAATTTAAATTTGGTTGAAAAGTTAAAGGAAGAAATAGATAAAATTAATCTCGAAACCACAAATTTAGCCAAAAAACGTGATAAATTTGTGCCATATATGTCTATTCCTGAGAGATTAAGTGGCTTTCAAGGTACAAAACATACTGACGTTTTTTTAGGTACAATTTTTGATGACAATGGTATGGATAAAGCAATTTTAGAACTCGGCACACTTGAATTTGTTGCGTTTGAAAGAATAAATAATGTTCTAAAAGTTTTTTCACATAAAAGCCAAAGCGAAAAAACTTGGAATATTTTGAAAGAAGTAGGCTTTACAAGACTTGACGAGTATCCGCCTTTTACGGCGCAAGAGGTGGTTTTAAAACTTGATAAGGAAATGCTTAGACAGAGTGAAAAACGGGATAAACTTCTTAAATGTGCAGAAAATTATAAGGATTATATAACGGAATTTAAAATAGTTTACGACTATCTGGAGTTTAATTTGTTAAAAATTCAAGCAGATGAAATGTTTTCTCAAACAAACTATACCTTTTTCATCGAGGGCTATTTTGCAAAAAAAGATGAAAAGAGAATAAAAGATTTTTTAGACGACTTAAACTTAAGTATAGAATATGACTTTTTACCGCTTGATAAAGCGGACGACGCGCCGACTATTGTTACAAACAACCCCATTATTAAACCTTTTGAGTTTATAACAAACACTTATTCTGTACCAAAAAGTAGGGAACTTGACCCAAATTTATTTGTGGCAATATTTTTTTCGCTCTTTTTTGGTTTTGTTATGGCGGACATTGGTTACGGGTTGCTCTTTGTTATTTTTTGTGCACCACTATATTTTGTTACCCGGGGTAGTTATAAAAGTTTAATGGGAATACTGACAATTAGTGGAGTGTTTACAATTATTTTTGGCGTGCTTTTTGGTTCTTTTTTTGGTATGGATAACAGTGTGTGGGAGGCAGTTCCTAAAGCCATAATTAGAGACCCTACCGATAATGTATATTTAATGCTTGCAATATGTCTTGGTGCGGGAGTGGTTCAAATTGCCGTGTCATATGTTTTAAAAGGCGTAATGCTGGTCAAAAAAAAGGAGTATCTTTCTTCAATCTTTTCTGGCTTTATGTGGGTGGGTGTCTTTATCGGTGTTAGTTTTTTTGCGCTTTCACTTGTATCAAGTGAAAACCTTCAAAATGTGGGACTTATTATTTCTGCTGTAAGTCTAGTTATAATTGTTTTAGGTGAGGTTTGTATTAATAAAGGTGTCAGTCGACTTACAAAACCTTTTTCGTCAATATATTCTATTATTAACATTATGTCAGACACCCTAAGTTACGCAAGGCTTTACGGGCTAATGCTTAGTGGGGCTATAATTTCAAGTATTGTAAATGACCTCGCAACTCCGTTTTTTGCAAGTCCCTACACATTTATTGTTGGCATAATCATACTTTTAATTGGTCATGGATTTAACTTGTCTATGGGGGCACTTAGCGCTTATATTCACGTGTCAAGATTGCAGTATATTGAGTTTTTCTCTCGTTTTTATGAGGGGGAAGGTAGGCTCTTTACACCTTTTGCCTCAAAATTTAGTTATGTTACACTTATCTCACAAAATGCAAAAAAGAGTTAAATCTAAAATGAATTTTAACTTTGTGCTATATTTTTCGTGGTGACCACTTATAAAAACTACTTTTATAGGGAAAATTTAAAGTAAAGGCTTATTTGAGCGTTTTACAAAAAACATTTAAGTAACTTAAATAAGTTTTGTTTGTAACTTAAATTTTTATAAAATATTAGTTTTTAATAGGAGTTTTCTAAAAATATTGATATAATTTGAGTATAGTTTTTTGAGTATTTAATCTCATAAAAATAGGAGGTAAAAATATGGAATGGGGTTATATTATAGGTTTATCCGGTATTGTTTTAACGGCACTTCTTTGCGGGATAGGTTCTGCAATAGGACTAACTAAAACGGGACAAACCGCAAGTGGAGTTTTAGGTGAGGAACCAAAAATTTTCAGTAAGGTTTTGGTTCTTGTCGTCCTTCCAGCAACGCAAGGTATTTACGGCTTTGTTTACGCTATTGTTGCTTCGTCAAGTTGCGTGACAGGGATTGACATTGCAACAGGGCTTAACATTTTTCTTGCCTCTCTTCCACTTATGTTGGCTGGGTTTATCACGCCAATTTACCAAGGAAAAACTGCTTGTAGTGCAATTAACGCCGTTGCAAAAAAAGATGGACTTAGTGGAAAACTTATTTTGCTTCCAGCGATGATTGAAACTTATGCCATTTTGTCCCTTGTAATTTCACT
>CALWKI010000055.1 GCA_944381235.1 uncultured Clostridia bacterium | reverse complement strand
ATTTTCTTTATTAGTTCTTCTTTGGTTTTTGTAATGATAGATAAACTTACTTTGTTTACCATTTTCCTAAATTCCCAGCGCCCATCCGCGCGATATCTTACATTTTTCATTAATTCTTTATCTCCTTTGTCTAAATTTGATAAAGAATTATTTATTTCACTTGTTAATACTATAAGGTTTTTTCTTTTATTTTCGAAGTGTTCTTCTTGTGCTTTTGCGCCTCCGTATAGTTGATTAAGTAAAGCAAGTGCCTTTGCAAAAATTTCTTCTTCGAGTTTATTTTCAAAATACATAAATAATTACCCTTTACTATTGTGACATTAAAAAATGTCAAATTAAAGAGTGAATTTATTTTTTATCTTTCTCTTCTTCTTTAAGTTTAATTTTCTTTTGAATATAGCCTAGTACTTCGTTTTGTTCTCCAAAATTTAATTTGCTAAACATTTCGTTTAACTCTTCATTTTCAATTTCTTTAATTATTGTATAGGTTTTTTCTTTTTGCTCTTCGGGTCTATTAGAGATTAGCCCATCAGCAAATATATTTAGTTTATGACATTCAATTTCGCTAAGTTCGTTTAGTTTTTTAATTAATTTTGTGTGTTCGGGTAACTCTGATTTTTTTTCTATTCCTAAAAGTTCATCAGTAGTAATATTTAATTCTTTTGCAATGTCAATTAATATTTTTAAGTTTGGTTCTGATTTTTCTTTTATGTAATTGTTTATTGCTGCCGGTGTTAAGTTTATTCTTTTTGCCAATTCTTTTTGTTTTATCTTTGCTTTTTGTAACATATTTTCTAGATTTTTTCCTATCACTTTTTAATCCTCCTTTCTTTATTTTTATATCTACTTTTTGTATCATTTTCAATATTTATTTATTTTTTTATAAAAAAAACAATAAAACATTGATTTTTTGCTTTACAAATTAATAATTTATTAATATAATGTTCTTGTAATTAATGATTTGTTAATTAACTATTAATTAAAAGGTAGGTCAAAAAATGGAAAAAAGAGTTGAAGAAAGATTATTTAAGAAGCAATGTGAATATTATAGACCCTATTTAGACTGCTTGTATGATTGTTTAGAATATTCAGTAAATTTTACAGACATAAAGACTTTTCGAAGGTGGCTTGAACGTTATCATGATTTATTTGTTGATATGCATAATGCAGGTGTAGATAAAATAGATTCACAAAAAGAGAAATGAAAGACAATTACATATTTGTTCTTGAGAGTAGATTCAAGGAACTAGAAGAAGATATAAAAAATTTTGGCGGTGGAGAGTTTGCTAAATTAATCACCCGGAAGATACATAAAAACACTAAGTATATTGTAAATAGAATCTCTGACGAACTTGTGGAACTGCCAAAGGAAGATAATAAAGTGATATTAAGTAACGTAGAAGATATATTAAAAAGAATATTAAAAGAAAGTGAGGAAAATGTAAATGAAAGAAAATAAAACTTTTTGGTTAGTGTCTGGAGAAAGAGTATACGAACTCAAAGGAATTGACGAACTAGAGAAAAAGGCTAATGCTTTTGATACTCTAGGGTTTAGTTACACAGTGTACGAGCACTCAATGGGAATGACTAGAAAAATATTGGTAGATATAACCGACTTTATAAAAGCACGAAAGGTGGTGATATAAAATGGAAGATTTATATATATCGGAAGAATTAGATAAATTAAAATTTGATGATGAGTCTGTTGTTAATTCTATAAAAGAGTTAGCAGAAATAATAAGAGATAATCGGCGAAATGATTTTAAATTTTTATGTGTTATTAGAACTTTAATAAAAGAATCTAGTCATGGTGGGGTTATTTTAAGTGGAGATATATCTTCTTTAAAATATACTTGGCTTACTAATGATATACAATTACTTGATTTTTTACAAAAAACATTTGGTTTTTCTCAAAAGTATTTAGAAAGAATAACGAGGGTTATCCTTAAATTTATTTGTGTCAATAGTCAGGATTTTAAAACCCTAGAATTTAAATTTGATTTTTGTAATGATCTAACTATTTCAAAAATGCAATATTTGATTGGTTTGTCTGATTATCAAATACAAGTTGCTTTTAGTTGTGGTGATTTAACTATTAAGTCTACTCAAAAAGACATACAAGATTATGTAAAATCTCTGAAAGGTAAAAAAGAAAATAAAGTTCTTGAGAATTTAGAAGATATGTCAGAGGTTCCAATAGACAAATGCCAGCAATACGTAGTGTTTAGCCTTGACGATTTTGAGTTTATTAAAAACATAGTTTTAGACAAGAAAAATAAATTAAATGACACTTCAGCTGTAATTAGTGCAATGATTAAGTATTTTAAAGATAACAACATAAAACTTTAATTGATTTTTTGAAATCTCACAAACGAGTATTTATCTCCTTTTATTTAATTTTTAATTTTTTTAATTCAAATTAAACCTTTTAATAAAAACGACCAAACACAATTAAACTTTTTTTAAATTTTTTCAATTTTTTTAAAATACTCGTAGCACAGGGCTTATTGTGAGAGAAAAGTAGAGGGTGACCTCTACTATATATGAGGGTCTTAGTAGTCGTATTGGTGCAATTCCTTTAGCCCTCAAAAATCTAAAATCTGCTAGAGAATCGAAGGACTATAAGCGCGCAATAGTTAAAAGATTAAAAGGCAGAGAAAAAAATAAAAAGGTAGGTATAAAATTATGGAAGAAAATGAAATTGTAAAAAAGTATGGAATAGGAAATTATGCAA
>CALWKI010000054.1 GCA_944381235.1 uncultured Clostridia bacterium | reverse complement strand
TATTATTTTTTAAAATTTTTATCTTTTTTGGCTTGTGTTTCTTTTTAAATAACTACAAGTTTGATTTTAAGGTCTTAATAATAGTCTAATACAATTAGTATGATTATATTTTTCTTTTTTGTCAATTTTAATTTGAATTTTTTTTAAAAAGTATTACAATATTTGTATGAAAAATATCTGTCTAGTTATCGAATATATTGGCACAAAATATGCCGGCTTTCAGAGGCAAAAAAACGGCTTATCTGTTCAAGAGGTGTTAGAAAAGGCGATAAATCTCGCGACGGGAGAACACGTAAAACTCACTCCAAGTGGACGTACAGACGCAGGTGTTCACGCATTCAATCAAGTGGTGAATTTTATGTCTAACACCACAATCCCAATTAATAAACTCAAAATTCCAATTAACTTTCACCTTCCAAAAGACATACGGGTAAAAGAGGCTTTAATTGTCCCCGATAATTTTAATAGTAGACAAAGTGCAAAGAAAAAAACATATGTTTATAAGATTTATAACGGGCAAGACTTTAGTGTTTTTGACGAGGATAGGGTTCTACACTACCCATACACTCTAGACCACGACCTCTTAAAAAAGGGTGCAGAAAAAGTCCTTGGCACCCATGATTTTAGTGCGTTTGTAAAAAGTAACGCCTCGACTAAAACCACCGTTCGTACAATCTTTGCGTCCTATTTTACCTTTGACGGAAAATACATTACTTACCACATAACCGGAAATGGTTTTTTGTATAATATGGTACGCATAATAGTTGGGACTCTTCTAAATGTAGGTCGAGGGAAATTATCAATAGATGAGTTTGAAAAACTTTTAAATGGTGGACAAAGGCAAAAATCTGGTAAAACAGTCAGCGCAAGTGGGCTTTACTTAGATAGTGTAGAATATGATATTGGCACAAAAAACCCTTAATTTTATATTAATTTAACCACTTATTTTTATTTCTTGAAGATAAGGGGAAAGAGGTAAAAAACATTTAAATTGCTAGATATTTTTTGCAGTTTTATAGGTCAAATGTATCTGTTTTTGTAATACGAATATTTTAAAAGATGTCAAAAACTATGCTTAATTTAACAAGCGATTAACATACTAAAAAATTAGTTAGATTTTTAAAAAAGACTTTAAGAGAAAGACGAGTATGTGGATTAAAGAAAAAGAGAAAAATAATGGGTAGGAACTCGCAAAAGTTAACTAAAAAATAATAAAAATACTTGACAAAGTTTGTTTTTACTATTATTATATATGTCGCTAGGCTATTATTTTGACCTTTATTTTGTCTTTTAGCCCAGACATAAAAAGTAAAAAAGTAGCTTGTAAAATAAAGATAAAACTAAAAGGTTTATGAGGAGAAAAAATGAAGACATTTATGGCAAAACCTCAAACTGTGGAAAGTAAATGGTATATTGTCGACGCGACAAATATGCCTCTTGGTAGACTTGCAAGTCAAGTCGCGAGTATTCTTAGAGGGAAGAACAAGGTTGAATTTACTCCACACGTTGACACGGGGGATCATGTTATAGTTATTAATAGCGACAAAGTCGTTTTGACTGGGAATAAATTAAGAGACAAAAAATATTATCATCACAGTGGGTTTGTCGGCGGACTAAAAGAAGTTGGATATGACAAACTTTTAAAGGAAAAATCAGATTTTGCAGTGATTCGTGCAGTAAAGGGAATGTTACCAAAGAATTCTTTGGGTGCAAAAATGATTAAGAAACTTAGAGTTTACAAGGATGCAAATCATAACCACGAGGCACAAAAGCCAGTGTTAATTGAAATTAAAGGAGCAAGAGTCTAATGGCAGAAGAAGTAAAAGAGAAAAAGACAAGGGCACCAAAAAAGGATGAAGGTGCGACTACATCAAAAAAAGAGGAAACTGTTGACAAAAAAAAAAAAAAAAAACCTCTTGTAAGACTTCATAAGAAATCTAAAGTAAAACCAGTTTGCAAGATTTCAACAGGTAGAAGAAAAGACGCTGTTGCACGTGTTAGACTTGTCAGTGGCACTGGTAAAATTACTATTAATGATAGAGATATCGAAGATTACTTTAACCTTGATACGCTTAAACTTATTGTTCGTCAACCACTTGTTTTAACGGATACTAATGATAAGTATGACGTTATCGTTAATGTCTACGGCGGTGGATACACCGGACAAACAGGCGCAATAAGACACGGCATTGCAAGGGCACTTGTTAAAGAAAATGAAATTTATAAGGCAGAACTTAAAAAAGCAGGCTTCTTAACTCGTGACTCAAGAATGAAAGAGAGAAAGAAATACGGCTTGAAGAAAGCAAGAAAAGCGCCTCAATTCTCAAAGAGATAATGTGCTTTAGTGCGTATGTATGCTTTGCCAAAGTATAATTAAATTTTGGCTTTTAAAATAAATACAAAACTATAAAACTAAAAATATTGAATACCACCTTTTAAAAGAGGTGGTGTTTTTATATCACAAATTGATATCTTCATTATTAATATCTTCAAATATATTTATAATTGTCTTATGTTTTTTTATCGCATAGTCGTAGGCTAGCCTCGTCCCGCTTTTTGGAAGGTAAGGGAGGAGGTCTTTTTTCGAGTGTCGACGTGGACTAGGGGTGTAACTTTTGTTATAGTAAAATACACAAATATCGCTATCGTCAATCATGGCCCTATTTCTCTCAACGTAACTTGCAATGCCCGCAACGTATTTTGTCTTGTGATGCACCTCTTTTTCATATCCACATAAATGCACCTCTTTATGTAAACTGCTTGAATAAACTTTTTCAATTTTTTCTCTCTCACGTTCATGTATGAACCATTCGCTTTTGCACGTGTAATTTATTCGTTTAACCCCGGACACCTTTTCCATAAACCCCGTCACTGCTGAATGACAAATTACGTCAAATTCGCTCCTACTTCCAAACAAAAACTCCCGTACTCCCGCGTCTTCAATAAGCCTCTTAACCACCTCTTTCACTCTTTCAAAAACCTTCTCCCTCTCCTCAACCTTCCTATGTCCTATAAAACAAACTTTGTATGATTTCATTCTAATATCTCCTTATGGTTATCTGTAACCATAAATTATAATACTAATTATAGTTTTATGCAACCATAAATAATAAATAAGAATTAATACAATATAGTTATATATAACTATGAGGTTTTAGTATGAACACAGTAAACAGAGCGGTTGCGCTTAGAATTTCTGAATTGTTGAGGGAAAAGGGAATAACGCAGTACAGACTTGCATTAAATAGTGGTGTTACGCATTCGACACTTAAAAATATAATGCATGAGACAATAAAGGATAATTTACTCTCAACAATTATCCAAATTGCTGGAGGGTTTGATATGACAGTAAGCGAGTTTTTGGATAGTCCACTATTTTTAGAAGACAATTTAAAGATTTAAAAGGTGTTTTAGTATGAATATTTGTAAAGCGGTTGGGATAAGAATTTCAAATTTACTTGCGCAAAAGAATATGACTTTATATAGGTTAGAGCAGAAATCGGGGATACTTCACGGGACTATGATGTGTATAACGACAAAAACGTAACACTATAAACAATAATGCAATTAGCCCGCGGTTTTGATATGTCTCTCTAATTGAATTTTTAAACAACAAAATATTTACGGACAATAATGAACTTGAAATTGATTAAAAATAGCCCGAATTTAATTTGGTCTATTTTTTTATAAAAAAATGTGTTTTTTTCTTGTCATTTTGCACAAAAAAATATATAATACTTTCATATTGTTATTTTTTTATGATGTGTATAGCAATATGCATTTACAAAAACATATTTAAAAATAATGAAAAAGACACAAAAT
>CALWKI010000053.1 GCA_944381235.1 uncultured Clostridia bacterium | reverse complement strand
CGATTTTTGTTTTTGGAGCTAATGACGGGACTTGAACCCGTGACCTCCGCCTTACCAAGGCGGTGCACTACCGACTGTGCTACATTAGCATATTCAGTTTTTGAGTTAAATTTTGTTGTTTTTTAAGTGGTGAAATTTGGCATTTTTTATCTTACCAAGGTGGTGCTCTACCTCTGAGCCACAGTAGCATATTAATTTTTTTGATAGATTATTTGTTGCTTTTAAGTGTTAGACTTTTCTACTCATTACTTTCAAGCGGATGCGTTATTTAATGCGTCATGTTAGCATATTAAATTGAACCTATAACATAAGAAATTCTTTTTATAATGTTGAATTTTTTAACAAAGTTGTATGCCAGACTTTATCAAATTTGAGTAAGAAATTGAATTGTAGACATAATTGTTTTTTAGTTGTTTCTTAGGTGTTAAATTTTTCAAAAGTTACTGGTTTACATTTGTTTATGAGATAATTTTCAAATAAGTTTTTAAGAGACCTCTAGATTTTAGTTTTATTTTTAGAGTTCTTTTTGCTTGGTGTGTCGTAAAGTTTAAGGTATTTTTATATTTTTACTCTACGGGGTTTTCCAGTGATTATAGATTAATTTAACAAATTATTTATAAGTACAAAGCAATTTAAAAATATGTTTTGTACTTGTGAAAAGTTTATTATATTAACCCTACTATGTCAAGTGTTTTTAATTAATAAGCATTTTGAATTTTCTAAAGTATTACAAAATTTAGAGAAAACTAAAAAAAAATTGTAATAAAAAAATAAAGATGTGATATTTTATTGCCATAAAAGATAAATTTTTGTAAAATAATATTAGTAATGGGGAGTAGTATGGTTAAAGAGAAGAAAAAGGTAGAATTATTAATTTTTTTATTTAGTTTAATTTTTCTAATTGGACTAGCGTTTTGTTATTGTAATTATAGTCTAGAAAAAAGCGTTCTTACGAAACAGACCAATATAACCATAGACGATGTCGCAATTTCTTCAAATGAGACAAGTCAAGAATGTACGAGCGTTACATACTCCGATAATGTCAAGTTAGCAGGTAATAATGTTGAGGTAAAATCAACAAATGTAGTAAGCAAGGACGTTATCTTTATTGACCAAAAATGCAACAATTTTGTGTATAATGGTAAAAAACAAAATTTTGTAAAGTCATTAAATAATTTGAGTGGGGCTTTATGTGGAATAAACGAAAATGCAATGATGGTTGACGGAGCTATTCAAACTGTCCCCGGGACGTACAAAATAACTATTAGACTAAAAAATGGATACACGTGGGAAGATGGTAGTACAGATGATTATGATTTTCCAGAACCTTTTATTATTCAGAAAAAAGATTTAGATTTATCTAATGTGAGTATTGCAAATGACATATATACTTTTGACGGAAAAGAGAAAAGAGCAAGAATAATTAACGAGGATGTGTTATCACAAGAGGGAATAATAAATTATTATTGGGAAAATGATGTTTTAGGAGGGATATTCCCTGGTGTATATAATGTCAAATTAATTATTGATGTCGACGAAAGGTTTTATAATTCAGTCTCACCTATTAGTGGAAGCGTCAGTATTAATCCAACAAAGTTAAGTATTGATGACGAAAATTTGGTTTTGAAGGTGGAAGTTAATGCGTTAAGTGGAAATTTTTCGCTTGGAAACTCGCTTAAGGTCGAAAATATAGAACCAGAAAAAAGCAAATTATTTCAACAAAGCGCTCTTTATAACTCTTATGTAAAAGAAAATGAAAGTCTTGCTTTTTCTTATGATATTAGTCTAGTAAATAGCGACGAGGAGGTCTCTCTTACTTTCCCTGTCAATATAAAAATGTTAGTTCCAAATGAAGTAAAAGGAAAAGATTTTAGGATTTTACACATTCACAATGACGACATTACTTTGGTTGATGAATTAGACTATGAAATTGACGGAAATTATATTTCATTGAACGTTGATTCATTATCAGAATTTGCTTTTATAGTGCAAAATGAAGGAATTTTAAACAACTCGTGGGTTATTATACTAGTGTCAATTATTGGCGCGGTTTGTTTAATTCTTTTTGTGTTATATTATTCATCGTTTGCACTTTGGAAGAGAAATGGTGCTTTGCTTATTCCGGCTTTAGAGAAAAGGTACAGAAAAACAAATATAAAACTTGCAAAGACCAATCTAAACGACATTGAATTAATAGAGCAAATCTCAAAGGTAAAAGAGGAAAAAGAGACCGCGACAACTAACATTAAAGAGAATAAAATTTCAAAAGAGGATGTTTTTAATAAAAAGCCTAGAAAAAAAAGAAGCACACCAAGAAAGAAAACGACGAGAACAAGAAAGTCGCCAAGTTCGACTCGTGCAAATAATAAAAATAAAACTACAAAAACTAAATAATGACATGGGAATAACTTGAACTGGTTTATTTATAGAAAGGACAAGGCAAAATGATAAAAAAAGTAAACTTTAATAAATTGAATATTTTTTTTATTACGCTTATATTTTTTTGCTGTATTTTTTTTGTCTGCTTTTTTGTAGATATTAGCGCTTATGCAGAAAGTGAAAATAGTATCAATTTTGAAAGTAGTCCTAGTACAAGAGTAGTTGAAATAAATACCAGTAATTATTATCTTTACGACTTGGATAGTGCGATGTTTAATGCGTTATGTACTCTTGAGCACGAGATAAGGGGAGATGGGGATACAAAGGAAAATGCTTTTAATGCTGATTTTTTTAGTGTAGGATATTTAGACGCAACGCCTACATCAAGTGATGGGCAGGTAATAAAAAATGATTTGTCTCAAGGGACTTTTTATCTTGTGACTGGGCAAAATGCAAAGTATAATTGTTTAAGAAATTTTGGAGCACTTCAAAATTTATCAGGGTTAGACAGCCTTGATTTAAGTAACATTAGTGAACTTATTTTAACGGGAAACAGCATTACAAGCATTAGCGATACTGATTTATCCTCATTAACGGCTCTTCAAAGACTTTCAGTAGACAGCAATAGACTAAGTAGTATTAGCTTGAGTTTAGAAACGCAATCTAGGCTTACTTACCTAAACCTAAGTAATAATAATTTAGAGAGAGTTGACATAAGTGGAGTGTCAAATCAGGCAAGTGTAGATTTGAGCAATAATAGTCTAACAGATATTAGTTCGCTTTCAGGAAATTTGGGTAGTTTAGACATTAGTTTTAATAATATTACAGACATTAGTGAAATTGATACGATTAGAACGACTTCGGGTTGTAGTCCAATTATTTTGGTGCAAGGATTAGAAGAGGTTTCTCTCGCGGGAGACAAAATTATAGTTGATAGCAGTAGGTATGATTTGCATGCTAATTTAGAATATTCAAGTGAGAGTCTATTTGCCGGGGAAGAAATAACTATAGTTTCCGACTCGTCGTTAACTGAAATATATATGCCGGCGGGATATGTAACGCTTTCTTTTGAATATGATGTTGGAACTCCAAGTAGTGTTTCAAGTGCTTTAGTTGATAGGTCGTACGCGCTTAAGTTAGATTTGCCAAGTTATACTGTAATGTCAAACGGAAACATAATTACAGATTTTAACAGCACTGAAAGTATGTACTTTACTTTTTCGCCTAACATAAATACAAATATTGTTAACTACGAGGATGTTTTGTCAAACGCTGTGGTTTTTGCTGGAATAGGCACGGAAATTAGCCAGAAAAGTCAAATTTCTATTGAAGAAAATGGAGAATATACTTTGCGAGCATATGTTGTATTTGATAATATACAAAGTGAAGAGGTCGTTATTAATGTAACAAAAAACGATTATTCTGGCATAACTTGGGGACTTATTATAATTTTTGGAATTATGGTAGTAATTGTAAGTCTTTGGGTTGTTATTAGGTGGTTTAAAAATGGGGCTGTTGTGGCGCCACTGTCTGATCGTGAAATAGCAAGAATTAACAGAAGAAAAGAGATACGAGAAAGTGGGGAATACTATCCTTATTCATATGAACAAGAGGGTGAGAATCAAAGTGATGAGGAAGATGTGGTAAATTTAAGTAGTGATAGTGAGGAAGAAGATGACGAAGAATAATGTTTCTAGAGTAGTTGTGGTAACAGGCGCATCAAGTGGAATTGGTAAAGAGATTGCAAAATTTTTTGCAAGTCAAGGCGATAAGGTATATGGGCTAGCAAGAAGTAGTTTTGAAGAAGAAAATGTGAAATCTATTAGTTGTGACGTGACAATAAAAGAAAGTGTGAGGCTGGCAATAAAAGAGGTTATTACAAAAGAAAATCATATTGATATTCTCATTAATAACGCGGGTTGTGGCGTGTCAGGGAGCGTTGAAAATACTGAACTAGATGACATAAAAAATATGTTTAATGTAAATTTCTTTGGCGCTGTAAATATAACCCAAGAGGTTTTGCCTTTTATGAGAGAAAATGGTGGCGGTAAAATATTTAACACTAGTTCTGTCGCAAGCGTTATTCCTATTCCTTTTCAAAGTTTTTATAGTGCAACAAAGTCTAGTCTTGATATTTATGCAAAGGCACTAAGGCTTGAGGTAAAACCTTTTAAAATAGAAGTTTGTAATGTTTTAGTTGGAGATACAAAATCGAACTTCACGTCGTCAAGGAAAAAAGCAAGAGGTGACGAAGGAAGTGTATACGAAGAAACCGTACGCCGTTCGGTTGAAAAAATGGAAAAAGACGAAAAAAACGGGAAGGATCCAGTGAGTGTTGCAAAGACTATGTTCAAGTTGTCTCTTAAAAGAAAACTTCCACCAACTAAAACTGTCGGTGGAATGTATAAACTTATAGTGTTTTTAAATAAAATTTTACCTCAAAAATTTATGCTTTTTGTTGTGTCAAAATTATATTCGTAATTAATTTGTGTGACTTTTTATGGTATATTAAATATTGTATAAGATTTATGAATATCTATATCTAAATGTTAAAAACTTTAGGATAGATATTACATTTATACTTTTTATCTAAAGTTATTTAGTAAGTTTTACATTTAACAATATTTTTCTAGATATTCTTGGTAGGTTATATACTTATCAAGAGTTTTTGTATTATCTATTTTTATTATTCTATTTGATACTGTTTGAGTAAGTTCTTGGTCTCCAGAAGCAAAAAGCAAAACGCCTTTAAAGTTAATCATACCTTTATTAAGTGCAGTAATACTTTCAAGGTCGAGGTGGTTTGTTGGTTCGTCAAGGAGAATGACATTTCCTTGCTCAAGCATTATCTTTGAAAGCATACACCTTACTTTTTCACCTCCACTAAGTACATTTGCAGGTTTCAAAGCTTCCTCTCCCGAAAATAACATTCTTCCAAGCCAACTACGTAAAAATGTTGTATCTTTTTCTTTAGAAAATTGTCCCAGCCAGTCCGTTAGGCTTAAACTAGTATTAAACATCTCATTGTATTCTTTTGGAAGGTAGGAGTAAGTAATTGTTTTTCCCCATGTGACCGTCCCAGTAAAGTCTTTATCTTTGCCCGATAAAATATTAAAGAGGGCAGTGATGTTATTGACATTGTCAGATAAAAAAGCAATTTTGTCATCTTTATTAACAACAAAACTAACATTTTCAAAAAAACCTTTCTTTGTCAAATTTTTAACAATTAAAACGTCATTTCCGATTTGTCTTTCAAAACTAAATGCAATATAAGGGTATCTACGACTTGAAGGCTTAATGTCTTCAATGGTGAGTTTTTCAAGTTCTTTTTTTCTACTTGTTGCTTGCCTACTTTTACTTGCATTTGCCGAAAATCTCGCAATAAAGTC
The DNA here is from genome assembly GCA_944381235.1 of uncultured Clostridia bacterium. GTDB lineage: Bacteria > Bacillota > Clostridia > Christensenellales > UBA1242 > UBA7862. The sequence goes on along the minus strand of CALWKI010000053.1, from coordinate 16,098 downwards.
TTGTAATTCTTTGGCACGTGCTTCGGCTTTTTTATTTGCCTCTTTTTGTTGTCTTAAAATAAGTTGGCTAGTTTCATACCAAAAATCATAGTTTCCTACATAAATAGAAATTTTACCATAATCGACGTCGCAAATATGAGTGCAAACTTTATTTAAAAAATGTCTATTATGAGAGACAGTTATAACAGTGTTTTCATAGTTAAGTAAAAAATTTTCGAGCCATGCAATAGTTTTGATATCAAGGTTATTAGTAGGTTCGTCAAGAAGCAAAATGTCGGGGGAGTCAAAAAGTGCCTGTGCGAGTAAAACTTTAACCTTTAGTTTACTATCAAGGTCTTTCATTTTAGTGTCAAAGTATTTGCTATCTATTCCAATATCTTTTAAAAGTGCTTCAGCATTGCTTTCTGCTTCCCATCCTCCAAGGTCAGCAAACTCCTGTTCAAGTTCGCCGGCGAGTATACCGTCCTCTTCAGTAAAGTCGGATTTCGCGTATAATTCGTCCTTTTTGTCCCAAACTTCCATAAGCCTTTTATGTCCTAGAAGTACTGTTCTACGGACGGTTTCATTGTCATACGCGTTTTGATTTTGTTGAAGAACAGACATTCTCTCATTTTTATCTAAAACAATGTCTCCGTGGCTAGGTTCAATTTCACCAGAAAGTAATTTTAAAAAAGTAGACTTCCCAGCGCCGTTTGCACCAATGACACCATAACAATTTCCTTTGGTAAATTTAAGATTTACATCACTAAATAATTTTCTATTCCCAAAATTTAGGGACACATTTATAACTTGTAGCATATTTCATTTCCTTTTTTACTCATAAGAGATATTACACGAATTATTTTAATTAGTCAATAAAATAGTTTGTTATGAACATTTTACACGCATCTTAAAAATTTATTAAAGTCCTTCTTAAAGAATGTAATAATCTGTTTAGACTATTTAAGACTAAAAAAGACTAGAAATGGAGTGGTCCAAACCTAGTCTTTTTATTAAGTAAAATAAAGTAATTAGATTTCTCTTAGAACTTTGTTTACAAGTCCCATATCAACTTTTCCCGCATAGTTTTGTTTAAAATGTTTCATAACACTTGGGATGGACTTGTCTTCTAATGATAAAATTATTTGTTTAATTTCTTCTTCACCTAACATTTTAGGGAGATACACAGATATTATTTCCTTTTGTTTTTCTATATTTTCTGCTTGCGTTAGGTTTTGGGCTTTTCTATAACTATCCGACTCATCGGTCAACTCTTTAATGGTTTTTTGGATAATGCGTACCATATCTTCGTCTTGTAATTCTTCGTTCTTTTCACGCTTTTTAACAGTTTCAAGCATTGCCTTTGTCATAACGACCGAATAGACAGCCCTTGCGTTTTGGTCCTTGTTTTTAAGTGCAGTCATATTTGCACGTTTTATTTCATCTAAAATCATTTTCATCACTTCCTTATATTTTGTATTTTGTAGTATTTCTTTTTATTTGTCAACTCAAATTAAAGAATAATTAAATTTGGTTTTTAGTGTTTTACTGCTCATTTTATAATCTTAGGGATAGCGTTACTTACTTAGGTCAAATAAGGGTTGGCTTTTCTTTTATAAAATTAGAAAAAATATGTAGAAGGTTATTTAAGTAGTCAAACTATGAATTTAATTTACTATTGATTGACTAGAATTACAAATTACTGTACAATATTTAATATAATATAGGGCAAACTATAAAGGGGTTAAGATGAAGAAGATAAAAAAATATTTCTTTTTAGCGCTGTTTTTTGTATTGTCTCCGCTTGCTTTTTTAGCGTGTAATGAAACGACTTTTAATGATATACCTTGGGGTGCGTCAAGTATGGCAATAGGAGATATAATAGAAAGTGCGACCAGTAGTAAAAATGTTATGATAGAATCAGGTCTTCCTGTCATCTATGAAACGACGACAACATATACATTTAGACAAACGCTTAATAATGATTTTCAAGATAGAGAAATTCGAGATGAGAAGACTACAACTTTGTCAAATTGGAATTCTCAAAATGCTGTTGCAAAGATTGAAAATTCAAGATATATTGATGACGTCCTTGTTTCTTTCTCAACTGAGTATTATGTAAAATATCAAGGTCAGACGGGAACTTCGTGTTATTTGTATATCAGTGAAACTGAGATTACAGAGGGAGTTGAAGTTACAAGTTTAAGAAGGGAAAATTATAGCACTGTAGATAATCCGTTTTTGACGTTACTTAACGATATAATATATGACACTAGTGAATCCGAGGTGAGTGTTGTTAACGAAAAGATATTTGAAGAAGATACTTACTATAGGCTTTCTTCTCAAGTTGGAGAACTCGCTATTATTAATGCCAAATTTAGTGAAAATGACGACATTTTCTCAAATCCAAGTATGTTTGAGTTGTATAATCAAACAGAAGATTACGTTATTTCTTTTAGTTGCGAATATGCCCTAAATAGTGCCGAATATTTAAAATATTTTGCACTTTCGTACGATGTTGAAAGAAGCAATGGTGTTCCGCATGAAAGAGAGACATATTTAAGTGTAAATTCTACCACAAGTTTAGTTGATTATGGGAGAAATATTTCGTTGCCTTCAGCACCAGAAAATGTGGATATTTATACAGTAAGTGGTTTTAAAGATTGTGTTATGGCGGACAATAGTTATATTAGTTATAGGGATAGCGCAACAACACAAGGATTATATAATGAATATAGCGTATATAGAAATGGCGAAGATTATATGTTTAACATGAGAAGTTATAATTCTCAGACTGCAATCGGAGAGACGACACATTACTATGCAAGTAGGGCTGAGAGCGGTTATACAATATATCAAATAAATATTGAAGACGGTACGTATTTTGCTACAACTGGCTTTAATCCTCTTTTCTTAAGTTTTGATTATAGCGGAAACTTACTAAATAGTAATGTTGAGCAAGGAACATATCAATTTGGTACTAATGAAGCATATATAGAGATTGGAGTCCAAAATAATGAGATATATTCTGTAAAAACACAAAATTCTTCTTTGTGGTATGTGTTAGAATATTCAGTCGGTATGCCAAGCGATGAAGTGTTTTATGATATAGATGATTTGGTTTTGGTAGAAAGTGAATAAATATATAAGAAATAAAAAGGAGGGAAAATTTATGTCACAATCAAAAACGTTAGTAATTATGGCGGGTGGACTAGGAAGTCGATTCGGAGGGTTAAAACAAATTGAACCTGTTGATAAAGACGGCAATTTTATTATAGACTACTCGGTTTTTGACGGTATTCGGGCTGGGTTTAACAAGGTTGTATTTGTTATAAAAAAAGAAAACTATAAGATATTTAAGGAAACTATTGGCAAGAGAGTTTCAAAGAAAATAAAGGTTGCGTATGCTTTTCAGGAAATGAATAGTTATGTGCCTCCTAAAACTGATTATTCAAAGAGGGTTAAGCCTTGGGGGACGGGGCATGCGGTTTTATGTGCAAGAGATGAGGTAGAGGGAGATTTTACCGTAATTAACGCAGACGACTTTTATGGCTATGACGGTTTTAGAGTGGCGTCAAAGTTCTTTGACGAAAATTTAGACCCTAGTGTGTATGCCGTTGTTTGTTACGAGGCGGGAAATACTTTAACCGAAAATGGTGCAGTTAAACGTGGCGTGTGCGACATACGGAATGGATATTTTTATGGGGTTAAGGAAAGTAGTATTGAAAGAAAAGATGGCAAAATTTATGCAACTGAACTTGGTACTAGTGATACAATCGAAATAACAGCTGATTGTTTAGTTAATATGAATTTAATTTGTTTTAGAAAAAATTATTTTGACGTATTAGAAAAGAGATTTAAAGATTTTGTTACAAACAAAAATACAAATATAGAGAAAGATGAGTTTTTACTACTTAATGAGGTTCCTTATGCAATGGAAACTTTGGGTGTTAGCATGAAGGCTTTGTCAACCTCGGCGGTTTGGCATGGCTTTACATATAAAGAGGATAAAGAAAAAGTAGTTAGTGCAATAGATAAATTGCGAGAAAATGGTGAATATCCTTTAAGTCTTTGGAAAAATTAATTCCTTTTATGGGGTTTTAAGAAAAACTTTTGTAATATTTTGTGTAATGCTAGAAGAAGTTTACAAGTCATGTCGTTTATGCATATTTTAAAGCAAATTTAAATAAAAAGGTAAAGGGATATTAGTTATCTTGCGTTATTCAGTATAGTGTCTTAAAAATTTTACTAGGGTTATTCAATTTATTGAGTCCTTGTTTTTGTCTTTTTTGACAAAAAAAGTAATTAATTTGGCACAAAAAACATAAAGATTTGGGTCTAAAATTTATAATTATTTAAAAAAGTGTGTATTTATGCTTGATTTTGTGCTTTTTGTGTGATATTATACTCATAATTAAGCAAAGGAGTTTTGAAATAAATGTATAGGTTTTTCAAAAGGTTTTTTGATATTATTATTTCATTAATAGCACTTATTGTGCTGTCTCCTGTTCTACTTATTTTAACTATTCTTGTTGCATGCATTAATGGTATGCCTGTGATTTTTAAACAGCCAAGACCCGGGAAAAATGGTAAGATTTTTATGATGTATAAGTTTAGAAGTATGACAAATAAAAAGGACGAATTTGGCAATCTTCTTCCTGACTCGAAAAGGGTTACTAAATTTGGCAGTTTTCTTAGAAAGACCAGCCTTGATGAGTTGCCACAACTTTGGAATGTCTTAAAAGGCGATATGAGTTTGGTTGGACCTAGACCTAGACTTATTAAGGACGCAGTTTTTTATCCAGACTATGTAAAATCACTCGATGTAAGACCTGGAATTACTTGTCTTGCTCATGTTAATGGAAGAAACCTTAATACTTGGGATAGCGTGTTCATTTATGACGGGCTTTATGTTGATAGAATGTCTTTAAAACTTGATTTAAAAATTTTATTTCAAACAGTCTCAGTAGTCCTTAAAAAGACAGGTACAAATGACGGCACTCAGGATATGCAAGATTATTACTATGCAGATTATTTACTCAGAATGGGAATAATTAGTCGTGACCAGTACAATGAAGGTATTAGCAGAGCAAAAAGAATAGAAAAGGAATTTAGAGAATCAAGAAGATTTAGAAAGAAATTTAACCTTAGTCCTACATATAAAGAAGTTGAAGATTTTGACTTGCAAGAAAAAAATGTTGATTAAAATTGTGGATTGTTCCACAATTTTTTTGTGTCGCAATAATAATTTAAAAAGTTTTTATGTTTGATTTGTGGTTTAAAAAGGATTATAAGGCTATATATAATTTTCATCATAAAATATTTTTAGAGAACTAAAGGTATAAAAAAGTGGAATGTAAAAATCTATTGATTTTATATTAATAATTTAGTATAATTTTGTAGTAAAATAAATTTAGACAAGAAAGAGGGAGAAAATCCCTTTTGTTTTGTTGTAAAAGGAAAATTATGAAAGTTACAATTTTAGGAACAGGTTGTATTTGGACCAAAAGAGCGTGTGCAAGTTATTTAATTGATGACGACATTTTACTGGACCCAGGTTCAGGGACGTTAAAGCAGTTATTTAAGTCCTCGAATGTCTTACTTCATCATGAAAAAATAGAAAAAATTAAGTTAATTTTAATTACACATTATCATATAGATCACTATTTTGATATTGTTCATTTAATGTGGAAAATTGCAAGTGAAAATAATCCTCATCTTAGTTGTACCATTATTTGTCCTCCAGGCGGGAGAGAGAGAATAGAAACTTTGTGTAAACTTGGTATGAGCACTAGTACATTTAATAAACTTAATTTTGATAAGTATATAAAGTTTGTGGACGCGTCAAAAATGAAGAACTATGAGTATGGTGATTATGAAATTACTTCATATAAAATGGATCACGGAGACATTGACTGCTATGGTTACAGTTTTAAGGAAAGACGTGGTAAAACTGTGTCATTTACAGGGGATTCAACGATGTGCGATAATATGATGTATTTAATTAATCATAGTGATATTGCGTTTGTTGATATGGCTGGGACTGATTATTCAAATAAGCATTACAACATTATTGACGGAATTAATCTTATGAAAGAGTATAGAGGAAAATGTTGCATTGTGCCTTGCCATTTAACAAGTCAAGCGGTCGATTATTGTCAGGGAAGAATTAATCCTCCAAAAGAACTTATGACGCTAAATACTAACGATCCTTTGCCATACGATTTTACGCTAACTAAGAAACAAGAAGAGGCTATAGAGCAAGAGAATTTTAAGTTTAAGTTAAAAAAATTTGAAAAATTAAAGGGTAATATTGTTGACTTAGAACTTAGGCAAACGAAGAATAGAACTGAAAATTATAAAATGCCGACATATTGTTTTAATATTTTACAGGCGGGGACTCAGAATATTATTGGAAGTTTAACTTATAGCGTCGTTCCAAACAATATAGACGGACATGCGGATAATGTATCTTTTGAGTTAAAGAAAGATTATGATTTAAAGTCGATAAAATATGAATGTTGTACGCTTGTACAAAAAGTAGCAAAAAAACATAGGGCAAATTGTTTATATTTGACTTGTGCGCCAAATGACCTAGATACGAGAAGAGTGTTTGAAAGTCTCGGTGCGTACTTAAAAGAAGTAAAGACAATCGTGAGTCTTGATGAAAATAAGAAAAGGCAAAATACTGAAAAAAGCATTTGGGTTTGGGAGTTTTAATGATGGAGAACACTAAGGTAAGAAATATAGCGATTATTGCACACGTTGATCACGGCAAAACTAGTCTTGTGAATGAACTACTAAAACAGGGTGGCGCTTTTAGGCAAAATCAAGAAGTAGAAGATAGGGTAATGGACTCAAACGCGCTTGAAAAAGAAAGAGGGATAACTATTCTAAGCAAGAACGCATCGTTTTACTATAAAGATATAAAGGTTAATGTTGTTGATACACCGGGACACGCAGATTTTGGAGGTGAAGTTGAAAGAGTTTTAAAAATGGTCGATGGGGCACTTCTTGTCGTCGATGCGTATGAAGGACCTATGCCACAAACTAGGTTTGTTCTTGAAAAAGCACTTTCACTTAATCTAAAAATTATAGTTGTCGTTAATAAAATTGATAGAAAAGATAGTAGAGCAAAAGAGGTTGTTGATGAAGTTTTGGAACTCCTTTTTGATCTCAATGCGTCAGAAGAACAACTTGACAGCCCAGTTGTATATGCGTCGGCGAGGTTTGGAACTGCGACTCTTAATTTGAACAATTCTGGTAAAGATATGACGCCTCTTTTTGAGACAATTATTAGTCATATTCCTTGTCCAAAAGGAGATGAAAACAAGCCATTTAATATGTTAGTGAGTTCAACCGAGCAAAACGATTTTCTCGGCAAACTTGCAGTTGGAAAGATTGAACAAGGCAAACTTAAAGTAAATGATAACCTTATTGTAACAAATTATCATGACGAGACAAAAAATATTTCTTTTAAAGTACAAAATATGTTTGAGTTTGTGGGACTTAAAAGACAACCTGTTGCTGAGGCAAAAGTTGGAGATATCGTTTGTATCGCTGGGGCGGATAACATTACGGTTGGGGACACCTTAAGTGACAAGGAGAATGTAAATACTTTACCTTTTGTTAAAATTAGTGAACCTAGTGTTGAAATGAATTTTATGGTAAACAATAGTCCCTTTGCAGGTAAAGAAGGTAAGTATTGTACAAGTAGACAATTAAGAGAAAGATTATACAAAGAAGCAGTAAGAGATTTAAGTTTAAAGGTCTTTGATACGGAAAACGCAGATACATTTAGAGTGCTTGGTAGGGGAGAGATGCACTTGTCTATTCTTATGGAGAATTTGAGACGAGATGGATTTGAATTCCAAGTAAGTATGCCAAGGGTTTTGTATAAAGAAATTGATGGAAAAAAGTGTGAGCCTATTGAAAGAGCTGTTATTGATGTGCCAGACGATAAGGCGGGAGTGGTTATTAGTACTCTTGGGGCGAGAAAAGGTGAACTTGTTTCAATGCATAGTACAAATAATAGGACAAGGCTTGAATATTTAATTCCAGCACGCGGACTACTTGGATATAAAAGTCAATTTTTGACGGATACAAATGGAGAGGGTATAATGAGTAGCGTGTTTGACAGTTACGGAGAATATAGAGGACCTCTTCAAAGAAGAAATTTTGGTATGCTTGTAGCTTATGAGACGGGTGAAGCGGTTCAATATGGTTTGTTTTATTCACAGCAACACGGTAAATTGTTTATAACCCCTGGGGAAAAAGTTTATGGCGGTATGATTGTTGGAACAAATCCAAGACTAGACGATATTGTAGTAAATGTTTGTAAGACAAAACATTTGACAAACACAAGGTCTAGCGCGAGTGATGATGCGTTAAGACTTGAACCAATACAAAAACCAAGTCTTGAACAGTATCTTGATATGTTAGACGAAGATGAACTTCTTGAAATTACGCCAAAAAATATTAGAATGAGAAAGAAAACTTTAGACCACACCATTCGTGGAAGAGAAAATTTTAGAAGAAAAAATGGTGTTTAACTTATTTAGTGTTTTAAATTAAGTAAAGATATGAAAAGGCGCATAAAAATGCGCTTTTTTTGTAAAACTAGAGACATTTTTAAACATCTCTATTGACTTTTAATTTAAAAAGGATAAACTAATTTTAGAGGTATAAATGAAAGTAGAATTTTTAGTAACTGAGACAGGAGAATATAATTCATATGTCTTGTTTGATAAAGATAAGAATAAAACCTATAAGGTTTATTTCGAACTTTATGATGTGCCACCTCTTGAGGTTAACGATAAAATTTGTATAGAGGAAAATTTGCTTAACAGAAGAAATGCAAATTACGCTATGCCATGCGCGTTTGAGGTTTTTAATAATAAAACTTATGTAAAAGAAAAAGATTTGGCGATTGTAAAGAAGGGAAATAAAGAGTATAAATTAAAAAGAGTTTATGGGTAAAAATGGAAAAGAATGCTGATTTAAAATATATTAAATATCACTATGGGGAAGATTTTGCACGTCTTTGTAGAAAATTATTTCCTACAATTTTGGAAAACGAGGGTGAACTTACCAAAATAATAAAGAAATCTTTTAATCCAAGTCGTGAATTATATTATGACATAGTCGATAATAGCCTTGAAGAAGACTTTAAGGCGTTTGTTTTTGGTGCGTTTGACCTTCGTTTGGAAATAGTAAAAACGAATAAAACTCCAATGGAACTTTTAGATAAAGCAGGGTATATATTATACCCTGAGTGTAAAACGAATGAGGAGATTTTATCTTTTAAGCCTTATTATAAAAGTGATGAAATATTGTGTACCTTTAGAGAACAAAGATTGGATTCATGTCGTGTATGGTTTGCAGTGAAAAAAGATATAGAAAAAATAAAAAGGGAAAATTTTTTAAAGCCTGAGAGACAAGACGAGTATGGTACAAGTGTTATAAGTATCCAATTTACTAGAGGGGATACAAATATTCTTTCAATAAAGAATAGATATAATCATAAGGTTGATAACCCAGATGCTACATTTGGAAATAATCTTGATAATATTATTCCGGGGCTTAGCTATGCCTTTGCAAAAGAGTATAATTTAAATATAGATTACGATAGGTCAAACGCACTTGATATACCTTGGTATATAAGGGCAAAAGATGGCAAGTTTTATAAATATAATGTTGAGTATGATAATATTTATTTTTGTGCAAATAATGTAGTGGTAAAAGACGATGAAGTTGTAAAATTTGATAACAAAGATTATGTCGTTTTTGATAAATACCTTCTTGATTTGAAAGAAAAATTGTTATTTATTCCCTGGCAGAGTAGTAATAGTAATTCTAATGATGCGTTTACTAAAAGTGTTGGCAGGATAAAAGATATTAAGAGACAATCAACAAAAAAAGAGGATACAATTTATTTAACTCCATTTAGAGGTGGTCTTATTGAGATAGGTCTTAGCAAAAAAAGTGAAATCATACGATATATAAATCCAAATGTTAAAAAAATTGAGAACGATTTTTTAATGGAAAATAATTCATTACAAGTTTTAGATTTGGAAAAAGTAACTACTATTGCTGAGTATTTTTTAAATGGAAATAATGCTTTAAAGATTGTCAATTTACCAAATGTTAAGACGATTGGAAATTCTGCATTTGAGTACAATTCGACAATAAAAAGCTTAGATATGCCTTGTCTTGAAAGGGTTGGAGATGACTTTTGTAGGGATAATAATGTTATAACAAATTTTAATGCTCCTAACCTAAAAAGGATAGGCGATCGTTTTTTTGCTGAAAATGAAGATAGTTTAAAATATCTAAATTTAGCAAGCGTTAGTGATGTTGGCAAATGTTTTCTTGAAAGCAATGTTTCATTAGAAGAACTTAATGCACCAAACTTGAAAAATGTTTATGAGAAATTTTTAGCGCATAATAACTCTATAAAATCGCTTTGTTTGCCAAGTCTTGAGAATGTAGGTTCAAGGTTTATGCCAGAAAACATGTGTTTAAAAAAGTTTGAAGCCCCAAATTTAAAAAGGGTGAATTATATGTTTTTACAAAATAATGACATAGTTGAGTGGTATAAATTGCCTAATTTAAAATTTTATGGAAATAATCAATTACCAAGTGATAATGAACTTAGATATAAGCTACTAAGACCTGAATTAATGTACAAAGAAGAAAAAAAGAGTGAAAATATTAACCTAATAACAAAAGAATTGTTACAAAAAAAGGGTAGTATAAGCCTAGATAATGATAGAGATAAAGGGCTGCAAAGAGTCAAAGATTTTCTAGAAGAAAGGGCAAAAAGTAAGGATAGGCTAGATAATTTTAATACTGATAAGAGTAAAAAGATTATAGTAAAAGAAAAAAAAAATAGGTATGAAAAAGATAGCAATTCAAAATTAAATAATATTAAGCATTACCTAGAAAAAGAAAATACTATATTGTTTAAGCAGAGTGAGCAAGGAGACAAACAAAAAGAAAAAGATGTTATTAACAAAATAAAAAAAGAAAGTGCTAAAAAAAGTAGTAAAAACGTAACGTCAGAAAACAAAAACATTAAGTTAGGTGACTGCAAAAAAGAGAAAGGCGAGTGTGAAATACAAGAAATTGAAAGATAATATAGTTTAAATTGAGTAAAAAATTTAAAAAATAGCAAATTAAATTTTGCTATTTTTTTATAATTAGAGTAAACGGGATATTAAAATTTTTTAATGGATTTATTAATTACTGAAATGTTTTTAATGTTAGGAAATAGGAGTAATTTTATTTTAGGCTTAGGATAATTTTATTTTTATAATTAAAGAAAAAGAGAGTACGTAAGGCTTTAAAACGTTAGACAAAAAGACAAAATAGTGGTATATTCTTTTTTGGTTTTTTATTAACTAAAAACCAAATTTTAATTTTGGGGGAGAAAATGAATTATACTAGTGAAGTTACGAATATGTGTAGTGTTAGAAATGGCGTAAATCATGGTCCTGCACCTATTCCAGAAGAGGCAAAATGGGTAAGGGCAAAAGAAATAAAGGATATATCTGGGTTTACACATGGTGTAGGCTGGTGTGCACCTCAACAAGGGGCTTGCAAACTAACTCTTAATATAAAAAACGGCATTATAGAAGAGGCGCTTGTTGAAACTCTTGGGTGTAGCGGTATGACTCATTCGGCAGCGATGGCGAGTGAAATTTTGGTTGGAAAAACTATTCTTGAGGCACTAAATACCGACCTTGTTTGTGATGCAATAAATACTGCTATGAGAGAGTTGTTTCTTCAAATTGTGTATGGTAGAAGTCAGTCTGCGTTTTCAGAAGACGGACTAAGTATCGGCGCTGGGCTTGAAGACCTTGGTAAAGGGCATAGAAGTCAAGTTGGTACTTGCTATAGCACAAAACTAAAAGGGCCAAGATATCTTGAACTTGCAGAGGGTTATGTAACTAAAATTGGGCTTAATGAAAGGGACGAAATTATTGGTTATGAATATATCAATTTTGGGAAGATGATGGACTTTATTAAGAAAGGAGAAAGTCCAATGGATGCAATAAATAAGTCAAGTGGCAGTTACGGTAGAATTAAGGATGCAGTTAAATTAATTGATCCAAGGCAAGAGTAGGAGGAGAGAAAATGGTTTTTGAAAATTATGAAAGAAGAATTGAAAGAATAAATAAAGTATTAAATGAAAATGGTATTCGCGATCTTGACGAGGCAAAGACACTTTGTGATGGAATTGGGGTTGACGTTGCAAAAATTGTTAAAGAAATTCAACCAATTTGTTTTGATAATGCGTGTTATGCATATATGGTAGGTGCTGCGATTGCTATAAAAAGAGGGGTTAAAAAAGCAGATGAAGTTGCAAAATGCATCGGAGAGGGGCTCCAAGCATTTTGTATTCCTGGTTCAGTTGCCGACGAAAGAAAAGTAGGTCTTGGTCATGGAAATTTGGGGAGTATGTTACTTAGTGATAGTACAGAATGTTTTGCTTTCGTTGCTGGGCACGAAAGTTTTGCTGCGGCAGAAGGTGCAATAGGTATTGTCAATAATGCTAATAAGGTTAGAAGTAAACCTTTAAGAGTTATTTTAAACGGACTAGGTAAAGATGCGGCACAAATTATTTCTAGAATTAACGGATTTACTTATGTCAAAACTGATTATGATTTCTATACTGGAAAACTAAATATTATTGAAGAAATTAGTTATTCAACTGGAGAGAGGTCAAAAGTTAGATGTTATGGCGCAAATGATGTTAGAGAAGGCGTTGCTATTATGCATCATGAAAATGTTGACATATCTATTACAGGAAATTCTACAAATCCTACACGTTTTCAACACCCTGTTTGTGGAACTTATAAAAAGGAAAGATTAGAAGAAGGAAAAAAATATTTTTCTGTTGCAAGCGGCGGCGGGACTGGAAGAACTTTGCATCCAGATAATATGGCGGCAGGACCTGCTTCATATGGTATGACAGACACTATGGGTAGAATGCATAGTGATGCACAATTTGCTGGTTCTTCAAGCGTACCTGCTCATGTTGAAATGATGGGGCTTATTGGGATGGGAAATAACCCAATGGTAGGCGCAACAGTATCAGTCTCAGTTGCGGTCGCAAGTCATATGAATAAATAGTATGTTTTTTCTGAAAAAATCAAATAGATAAATTAATAAAAGACACTAAAACAAAGGAAATTATCGTATCCGACTGTTCGGTCGAAAATGCAATTTCTTTGATGTGATATGGTGTCTTTTTTTATTTTTTTTTTAATAATTTAACAAAATAATAATTTTCTAAATTAATAAATTTAATTAGTTTTTTAGGTTTGAAATACGACTTAAAATATTTAAAGGTGATATTAGATGTATGGAATAAGAAATACTAAAAAAAACAAGTGTATAAATTAATTATTGTATGCTTAGTGTATTAAAAAACAAAAATGTTTCTTTCTCATAGAAGTTTTACTTAAATGCTTTAGATAAATTCACCTTATAGTTTATCTTCAGTAAAATGCACTTAGGGAAAATAATCGCGTAGTAAAGTTTTTTAATTAAAATGTAGATTTGAAACACAAAAAATTATAAGGTGCTAATTCCCTTTAAAATAAAGAAAATTAGAACAAATTTTTGAAAAGAAAAAACTTAAAAAGTCGTTGCAACAAGAAGATAAATTTTTTAGAAAAAACATTATAAAAAATATGTAAAATTTTGTTTATTTGTTTTGGGTTTTTAATTCATTGTGATATACTATTTACGTAATATAGTATTTAGATAATGATTGGTTGGTTTTTGACAAATATTTTTGTGAGTAAAAGGTCATAATACTAAGGAGGAACTGATGGATAATAACACGCCAGGAAATAACAAAAATAATTTTCCAAACGCAAATGGTAATAATGTGCCTAGGGGGAACAACGTAAGGCCACCTAGACAATCTCAAGTTCCGCCACCTAATAGGGTTGGGAATAATAGGCCTGTACCAGCTGCTAGGCAAGTTCCACCTCGTCAAAGTGCAGGTAGAGTGGGGCCTCAGCCTCCACAAAGGGCGCCTCAGAATAGACCACAAATGCCTCAGGCTAGGCCAATGCCAAGGCAAAATATGAATGGTCAGAGGCCAAACACTCCTCCTATCCCTCCTCGTGCACCACAAAACGTAGGACGGGCGCCTATTCCTCCAAAACCAGCACAAGGGATACGTACACCTATTAATCCAAATTTAATTCAAAATGCCAACTTAAATCAAAATGTTTCAAGGCCAGTAAATAATGCTAATATGGCTGGCGTTAGAAATGTTGGTGTTAATGAGTTAAATCAAAATTTATCAAATGTAAGCCAAAAAGTGCCGACTGCACAGGTAAATCAAAACGCTGCGAGAGGAAATTTAGACCAAGAAAGTATGAGACCTTTGCCACAAAGACCTCAAAATGATGTAAGTGAGATTCTACAAAATGATAGTGACGCACCTCAAAGTGTGTCTCAAGCAAGTTCAATTACTCAAGGTGAAGTTCGTGCGCATCAAGATGAAATCGTTAAGGCAAATGAGACTGTGGATAGTGTAAACTTAGAAACAGTACAGAATGACAACGATTACATAGAAAACAAAGAGAACGGGTATGTTGAAAACGAGGCTTCAAATGTAACCTATGAAAATGTCGATGAAAGTGCTAATGAAAATATTGATGAAAGTGTTGATTCAGAGACTGAGGGAGAGGTTATAGATTTTCCACAAGATAAAAAGAGCAAAAAAGAAAAGAAGATAAGAAATCAAAAAAATAAAGGTAGAAGTAGAAAAAAGATTATCGGCATACTTGTTGCCGTGTTTGTTGGCGTTATTGCACTTGCGGGGTTATTATATGGTTTGTCTCTAAGTAATAGGACATATAGAATTAGTTTTGTGACAGGACCTTTTGAAGAAATGGAGCCTTTAACTTTTAACGATGGTGATTTGGCTGATATTGCGGACCTTGAAGGCATTATGTCTCTTGATGAGGAGCCTAAGCCACTTGTTGAATTTACGGGTTGGTATTTAGATGAAGGGAGAACTAGGGAATATACACCTCAGAGAATACACGAAGATATTACTTTGTATGCGGGTTACACGCTTGGGACTGTAACGACAGAGTTTTATATGATAAATGAATATGACGAAGACGGGTCATACATTTATTTAAGCGAAGTTGAGACTGAATATTATACAGGCGAAATTGACTTTTCTTCGCTTGTTGATTCTATTATGGCTCTTGATAGTGTTCATTACATTGCCGCACCTAATGTTATTGGTTATGATCCAGTAACTCTTAGTGTTCAAGGAACAAAATCTATTACTATTGAAGATTATGTGGGTTTCCTTGAAAATTATTTTACAATTTCAACTTTTACTCGTATGGACGATGGTAGTTATTCTGTTTATGGGGTTGAAAGTAGTATTCCAACTCCAAACAAAGACTCGGCTTTTTATGTTGAATTTACGCCAAATGATGTGACACTTGTTTTCAATTCAAATATGAGTAGCCTAAAAGGTTATTATGATAATATTGGTGAGGGTAGTGAAAATTGTGTGGATAACACAACAACTACTACAGTAAAATATGGTGACGAGTATGTTTTGCCTTCGTATGCAACTATTTCCAGTGGGGTTTTCGGTGAATATCCTGAGTATCATAGTCCTTATGGTTGGAGTATTGACCCAAATACAACGATTGAAGGAGGGAATGAAAGTCTCATTTATGAAGAAAGCGATACTATTAAAATTGATAGAAGATTTTTAAGCAATCAAACAAGTGTTGAACTTTTTGCTCTTTGGGTGGAAGGAATGACTCCACTTATAATTTACACTGAACTAGATAGTACGGGTCCTACACTTGAGACATCTATCTCTATTGGGCTTAGTAGACCTCTTGAGGATTGGGCTTCAGGTTTTATGGATGATTTGCAAAGAGACGGATATGCACTAATTGGTTTTAATACTGAAAGTGACTTAAGTGGTGAGGTGGTAAGTTTTGAAGATAGTATTAATGGTAGCATAAATACTCCGGGATACGACGAGAATAGAGGTGCGATTGTCCTTTATGCTGTTTATAAGAAGATAGTTAGTCAAACAACAATTTATGTGTTAGA
>CALWKI010000052.1 GCA_944381235.1 uncultured Clostridia bacterium | reverse complement strand
CATCTACATCCTTAAGAAAAGCACCAAATACAAGCCCTTGAATTTCTTGATACTCCTCACTATCTTTATCATAATTAGAAGCAATACCATCTATGTACGTATTTAACTCTGTTTGTACTTTCTCAATGCTTTCTGTGAGATTTCCTATGTCAAAATTTTCATTGAATATTACTAATGCCCCCTCCACTATATTATAGTAATTAACCCCTCTCTTTTCAGTCTCACTATCAATAGAGTCAATTACCATGGTATTAGTTATACCAACTCTCATTTCACCAAGGTTACCGCCACCGCTAATCATCATAAGGACGGCAAGCATAATACAAACCGCAACTGTGATTGTCATCCACATTACACCATTTGCCTTGCTTGATTGTTTAAAAAGTGCTTTGCTAAACATTTTCTTTCTCCTTTATTTTTTCTCTAAAATATTTTTCAAGTGTGTATTTTACCTCGCTAATAAATTTTAAACTGAAACTAGCTAAAACTTTAAAAAGATCATTTATATCTTGTGACTTGATTCTAATTGTCACTTGATTATACTCTTTTTGGTCGCGGATAATGTTAAAGTCTAGTTTTTTAAATTTTTCGTAATCAAGCACGCTATTAAATTCAATTTTAAAGTCCTTTTCAGGTCTATTCCGAATTACCGACATATCAGCAACATCAATAATATGCCCGTTTGAAATAAGTACCACTTTGTCGCACGTATCTTCTACCTCATTAAACATATGACTGGACATAAAAATTGTCTTACCTTTTTTGTGTTCTTCCTTAATCATATCAATAAACGCAACTCTCATAAGCGGGTCAAGTCCGGTTGTAGGTTCATCAAGGATTAGGATTTCTGCATCATTCATAAGGGCGGCAATAAGTGCTGTTTTTTGTTTCATACCCTTACTCATTCGTTTTAAATTAGCACGCGTATCAAGTTGGAGACGATTTATCATTTCATTAATTTTTGTCATATCTTTGATTTTGAAAAATTCCGCCTGGCTTTTCAAAAACGCAGTCCCAGTAGGCAAGTCTGGAAACCCTATTTCACCTGGCACATATCCAACATGACGAGCAATTGTGCTTGCATTTTCAAAACTTGTTAGATTTAAGACTTTACAAACCCCACTAGTTGGTTTAATGTATCCCATAAGACATCTAATAGTTGTCGTTTTTCCCGATCCATTTGTGCCAACAAACCCTACCATTTCGCCTCGTTTAATAGTTAGATTTAGGTTGAACACACCTCTGTTTTTTCCATAATCTTTTGTAAGCCCCTCCATTTCAATTACAATTTCTTTATTTTTTTCGTCCATTCTTCGCTCCCTCTAATTTACCGCCTTTTTCTTCTTTTTAAATAAATGAGTTCTACACATTTTCACCTTAAAATTTTACTTGCCTTACATTAGTTTTGATCTTACAAACGCCATTATTTTTTCTTAATTGTGTAGTAAGAATTATCTTCCCTATAATATTTCATAAAATAATCCTCTAAGGTCTCTTTAATGTTTGAAAATTCCTCTATTTCATACTGGCTTAAATCTTTTACAACCTTATTAATATCCTTGTCATTTGTCATTATCTTAATGCTAAGTAGTGACTTGTCAATATCAATAACCTTTATGTATTCACATTTTTTAGTTTTGTTCTTGAAATACTCAAAGCCCTCTTTTTGTTTAAAAATAATATGATAAACCTTTTGCGAAGCATGCTTTAGGTCGCTTAATAATACCTCTGATACAATTTTTCCATCTTTAATTATTGCCACTCTATCACATGTCTCATCTACCTCACTAAAAATGTGGCTAGATAAAAGTATAGTCTTACCTCTTTCTTTTTCTTTTTTAATTAGAGCAACAAATCTCTCTTGCATAACAGGGTCAAGTCCACTAGTCGGCTCATCTAAAATATAAACCTCAGGATCACCCATAAACGCTGACACAATGGCAAGTTTTCTCTTAACTCCAAGACTCATTTTCTTTGTCTCACCTTTAAGTGT
Organism: uncultured Clostridia bacterium; assembly: GCA_944381235.1. Taxonomy (GTDB): domain Bacteria; phylum Bacillota; class Clostridia; order Christensenellales; family UBA1242; genus UBA7862. The sequence continues at coordinate 1,382 of CALWKI010000052.1, read as the reverse complement.
CACCATATCAAGTTCAAAGTATCTAAGAAGTTCGCGAAGCCTCGCGTTATTATGTATCTTTTGCAAATCTTGTATCATTTTTAAAAACTCTAAGCCAGTTAGCCCCTGTGGAAGTGCAATTTCGCCCGGAATGTACCCGACACGACTTAAAATTTTAGGGTAATTTTTAAAAGTCTCAAGTCCAAATAGCCTCGTCTCTCCTGCATCTGGTCGTGAAAAAGCCATAATATGCCTAATTGTCGTACTTTTTCCGGCACCATTTGGCCCAAGAAAACCAAAAACTTCCCCTTTTTCAACACTAAAACTTATGTCAAACACGCCTCTACCCGACCCGTAGTCCTTGGTAAGATGCAACACGTCAATTACTCCCACACGCCACTCCTTTTAGTTTTCTTTTTTTATCTTAGCCTTTTATCTTGTCTACAATTTATGCTATCATATTTATACTTATTATGACAAGCGTTAAACAAATTAATTAGCACGCAATTTTAGACATTTGACCAATTTTGTACACTATGATATAGTATTTTAAACTAATTTTTCACAAATTTATTATACAAAAAAGGCGTTTTGTATACAATTTTGAGCAAAAAACCTGTACTTTGTACAAAATTAATGGAGGCAAAATGAAAGCACCTTATAAAAACGCAATTAGATCTAGAAAACTACTTAGAGAGGCACTTATCTCTCTTTTGTCAAAAAAACAAATTTCTGACATTAGTGTAACAGAAATTGTTGAACTTGCAGGTATAAACCGAGGGACTTTTTATAATCACTACAATAACCCGCTTGATATTTTAGACGAAATTCGAGAGGAACTTACTGAAAAACTTTCCCTTGTTTTATCGACAATATCTAAAAATTCCAACATTGACGAACTACTTGACAAAATAAATGAGTATTTTCTTGAAAATGAAGAAGACTATAGAGTAATAGTAAAAGCCATTCCCTACTCAGCAGTTGAAAAAATGAAGCACAACTTCATTGAAGAAATTACAAAAATAAACTTACACGGAATTTCTCCCGTTTCTATCTATTTTGTCGTTGACGGCCTCGTAGGGCTTTACCTAGATTACCTCAAAAACAATCTTCCATTTACATACTCAGACATAATAAAATCCACCAAAACAATTGTACATAAATTATTTGATTAAAAATTTAACTTATCATATATAAAATTTTTTTTGTTAATAAAGAAAATAACACAATGCTAAATTCTACGTGATTAACAAATAAGTTCTAATTTTTATATATTTTCTAAGTCTTTCTTCTTTTTATGATTTTTAAGCGCTTTTACAATGCAAAAAACAAAAAAAACTAAACAAATATAAATAAGAAAAATTAAACTTAAATTTAAAATTTTCATGCTAATTGTTTTTGTA
>CALWKI010000051.1 GCA_944381235.1 uncultured Clostridia bacterium | reverse complement strand
TATCTCGTCAAGATTTGTGACCTCGCCGTCAGTGACCTCTGGCACAATGCCGTCAAGACGGAACTTATCCTTTTCCTCGTTTAAAAATACTTTTGTAGTGGTGTTATTTACCTCACTTCCCTCGTGACGTGCAAACGTCAAAATTATGTTTGGTGACTCCTCCTGCACCTCATAGTCGACGTTTAAATCTTCATAATATTTTTTGTTGACCGCGTCGACAACGACAAAAATTGTGAGCACTGCAAAAATACCCATAACGGCAAGTAGTAAAACTGACGTTAATAAATTCTTTTTAACTTTTCCCATAGTACACAAAACCCCTTATCTTTAGTTTTCTATTTTTCCCAAAAAATTATTAGTACAAAGTGTCAATGTTTAACCTTAAAAACCACCATGCACAAAAACTGCAAGTTCATCATTAATTTGCATTTTATCATTTTGAGCCTAATTTGTAAAATGAAATCGTATAGTTTGCCCTTTGCTTTTGTTTTCCTCTCACGCTTGTTTCTGTCCCCACACCCGACTTTTCGTTTTTTCAGCGCACGATATATATGTAGTACTATTTAATTATTTATATTTATTTATTAACGTATAGGTCACAATTTCGCCATAAAAAGCATAAAATGATTTATGTTAAAAAGGAGAAGAAAAATGCAAAAATACTACGCACCTCAGCGCTTTATTAGTGGCGACTGGTCAAACGAACCTCTCATAAAATACCGCGCAAGCGAGGTTAAGATAAAAGAAAAAATCACAACTTACAAAGATAACTCAGAAGAAAAATCAAGTTACATCATCGAATTTGTTAGCCCCGAGCCAAAAACCTCCAATTTTGTATTTGACAAAACAGCCCGAGTTGATAAACTTTATGAAAATTTTGACGAAGCCAAAGAAAAATGCCAAATGCTCAACCTCGCCCTCCTTCAAAAGCACAAAGAAGCCGCCAAGGACCTTGAACTGTAATACCCTTTTTTACAAGCAAAACCGCATGCTACAAAATTTTTTAATAGAAAAAAAAAGAAATGTTATTTTAGTTGACAATACTAACAAAAGACTATATAATGTTCATAGTGCTTTGGTCAGCATATAAAATATTAAGTATTTCATTATCTTATCTTGCTTACGTCTTCTTTGGCAAAGATAAGACACGGTAAAAAACCTTTTTTTTAGCTTTTAAAAGGTACGTCCAAGTTTTCTTTCTATTGAAAGCAAAATTTTTTGAAATTGACCAAAGCACTTTTTTATGTAGACATGGCGGAACTGGTAGACGCGCTAGATTCAGGTTCTAGTGGGGCTTATTCCCATGCAGGTTCAAGTCCTGTTGTCTACACCAGCGCGCAAATGCGACCTTTTAGATAACCCGCTTCTATTCAAAGCGGGTTATATCTCTTTTGGTCGCTTTGCGCGCTCCACGGCCAAACGAAAAATGTTTTTTAATTTCATTAAAAAAATTTTTGCCGTGACTTTCTAATAGGTCCAAAAACTGTAGTTTTTGGAAACAAAGCAAAAAATCGAGTGCTAAAGACATAATACGTGGATAAAATAACGCTCTCATTGTCTTTAACCCGATTTTTCCGCTCTCGGGACCAAACGAAGTTGTGACTTAATAAAAAGGCTCCCGAAAAACTGTAGTTTTTTGGGATAAGCGAGAAAGTTTGGTAATAGACAAGAAGAGATTGCAACTTGCAATCTCTTAGTCGGTACACCAAATTTTCGAGCCTGTCCCGACTTTCTAATAGGGCTTTACAAAAAAATTAAAAAGTTTTTTTGTAAAGGTAAATAGAATTAATACAATTACTGGTTTTTTACATTTTTACTATCTTACTTGCTATGTTTTGCAGGGATTGACTAAAAAGTCAATCCCCTATTTTTGTCTTTTCACATAATTTTTTTAAAAAGATTATAATTAAAAAGAGCTATAGTGCTTTTACGAAGTAAAAAAATATGTTATAATAAGTTTGGTAATTAAAAAATTACTTATTAAAAATCAAATTTTAAGCAAAAACAATAAATATAAAAGAGTCAAATCAAATGGAACATGAAGAGCAACTAAACAAAAAAGAACAACAAAAAAGAATAGAACAAGTACAAGAAAGAGTTAAGATTTTACTTGACGGTGAGTCGTCGGGTCACGGATTTGATCACACAATGCGAGTGCAAAAGTTGTCACGCGCTTTTTCTCGCACATTTACCTCAAAAAAAACCAAAAATACACCACATATCAATGAAGAGGTCGTAGAACTTGCGAGCCTTCTTCACGACGTTGATGACTACAAACTTTTTGGTGAAGAAAACGCAAAAAACCTAACCAATGCAAGAAACATTTTACGTGACGCCCACATCGACCCTGACACACAAAAAGCCGTCCTTGACATCATTTCAACTATGGGATACAACAAACTTTTAAGTGGCATTCGCCCAAAAACTTTTGAAGGAAAAATCGTCTCAGACGCGGATATGTGTGACGCCATTGGCGCCGTCGGGATTATAAGGACGCATCTATATTCTGTCGCACATAGCACAAGTTTTTTTGACGAAAACACCTTACCTACTATCAATATGTCAAGTGCACAATACAAATCTCGCACGTCGAGTTCGTCAATCAACCACTTTTTTGAAAAGACCTTACGTCTTAAGGACCTCATGCTGACCGCACCTGGCAAAAAGGAAGCAAAACGCCGTCACAAGTTTTTAGTCAACTTTTTAATAGAATACTTTACCGAGCAGAACGCAACTTCTTGGCTTGACTACCTAAACAACTACCTAAAAGAAAACTAATTTAAGTTTTTGGGATATAAATTTGGCACAGAAAACACTTAACCAAAAACCTAAAACTCCCCCCCGCGACAATACTCGCGGGGTTTTTTATATTTTGCCTTTTTTATCCTCTTCTCGCGGGGCATCCCCACCTAACTTAGTCATTTTTTTGACCTAACCTAACTCTTACCTCACTACCCATCCCACTAAATTTTTCAAGGTAATAACCTTTGCATCTATTTTAACCTAAATGCAAAATAAGCATTTTTCACGAAACCACATTACAAACCTTTCATTCGGTTGTAAATGACACTTACAGCATATTTAAAGCGGTTTTTTACGTCTTTTTTAACAAAAATTGCATCATAGCACTCATAAAGTAGTTTAACTATCTCCTCGTCACTTCTCCTAAAAATATCCAAGAACTCCTTAATCCCGTCGTCAACCTCAAGACTCATATTGCCAAGTTTTAAGGTCTTTTCAAAACTCATCTTATTAAAAAGGTCTTTATAGTAGTAGTACACGTTTTCGTCAAAATCCAAATTTTTCTTACTAAAAATATTTCCAAGTTTATCACTTAGGCAGTCAAGATAAAAAAGCACCCTATCTGACCGACTTCCCGTATTTTCACTCACAAGAGAAGGATAGTTTGCATTGTCATTATCATTTTCATTTTCGTTTTCATTATCATTATCATTTTCATTCAGGTTATCTTCGGTTATGTTTCGGTTATCTTTCTTATTTGTCTCTTCCTCGTTAAAATCATCTAAATTGCCGTCAAAAATTTTTATATACTCATCAAAAAACTCGTCTAATTCTTCTCTGTCCTTTTCCCTCAAAGTCTCGCTTTGTATCTCTCTTTCTTGACTTTCCCCACAACTCTCTTTTATCATACTTTTGCCATTTTTGACTAACTCTTCACTACTGCCTTCATGAGACTTTTTTGCATAATAAGGATTTGGCTTGCCTTTCTGAAAATTTGGATTTCCGCCCTTTTTGCCGTTTGCGATCCGCTTTTCGTAACTTGAAATATTATTTTCCATACCTACACTAAAACTAATAAGTATTGCTCCTACTATCTGAGACGTATCTTTTGGAATTTCTCCACTAACGCCATAAGAAACAAGCGCCTTGTACGCCTCAAGTTGATATTCTTCCGGAAGAGCGTTTATCGCATCTGCCCAGTTCTTGTAAATTAAAAAACTTTTTCTTTCTGTCCTCATTTTTACTTCTCCCTCCTCGTCTAAAATAATAGATCCTAAAATTCGTGATAATTAAAACTCGTTAAAGTAAAAAAGTACACAAGCCTTAATAATTTTATACGAATTCATATGTCTATATTTTTATTATAAAATTAGATAGGAGGGAAAAGCCAGTTTTAGTGACACGAAAAAAAATTGAGTTTAGGACAATGCGTGTGTTCTTTACACACGCATTATGTCAATACCACTCAATTTTTTTTCTACACCCCAAGCAAACATCTTGCTTGGGGACCCCGGTATCAATGAAAGCCCTTCTTTGTAGGCTTTTCTATCTAAGTACGATTTGCAGGGGTTGGCTTTTTAACCAATCCCTTAGCCTTTTACTCAAATTTTTTTAGAGCCCTATTGTGAAAAGTCACGGCAAAAATTTTTTTAACATAGTTAAAAAACATTTTTGCGGGGTCCCCGTGGAAAAGGTTTCCACGGGGTAAGCGAGAAAATTGAGTTAAAGACAATAGAGGAATTATTTTAAAATTCCTCGGTCATCATACTCAATTTTCGAGCAGTCCGTGAAGCGCGCAAATGCGCATCCAATAATAAATAGCAAAAATGTAAAAAGTATCTTACTTTTTCATTTTTGCGGGGTCCCCAAGCAAGAAGTTTGCTTGGGGTAAAGAAAAAAATTAGTGCCTAACGGCTTTACGCAATTTTAAGCAAATTGCGTTGCCCCCGGCACTCAAAAAATTTGAAAACATCTAGCGGAGACCTCTTAAAATCAGTCTCCTTTTTTTAATTCAAATTTTTTGTTTGTCCCAAAAATTTTAACAATTTTTGGGAGCCCTATTGTGAAAAGTCACGGCAAAAATTTTTTTAACATAGTTAAAAAACATTTTTCGTTTGGCCGTGAAGCGCGCAAATCGACCAAAAATGATAAAACCCGCTTTGAATAAAAGCGGGTTATCTAAAAGGTCGCATTTGCGCGCTGGTGGAGATGACGAGACTCGAACTCGTGTCCAGAACGACAAGAAAAAAACTTTCTACGAGAATAGTCTAGTTTTAAAATTTAATCTTTACGCTAAAACATAAGACAAAAAACGCAAAAGACAAGTTTGTTTTATAAAATTGCCTCCCAAACACTAGGCAAAGTCCTCTTGTGTTTCTCACGCAAGGTAACTGACCACAAGAAAATCAATCTACCTCACGGCTAGAAGTCTTTTGACTTTAAACTAAGCAGCATAAGCTACTTGGCTAGCATTAGTTTTTTGGTTTGCACCTAAATTTTTTGGAATTTTTTTAGTGTAGAACTTTCCAAAAACTACACCTCGCTTATTTTCTCCTTCAGTCGCCCTGTCAAAACCAGTTACATCCCCGCATAGTTTACTCTAGCAAACCATCGTTTTTTTAGTTTACTTTATAATGTTTTTGACATACCATTTTTTACGTCACGTCATAACCTCAATTTTTAGCGCAACCTAAGTCACTTTGACGCCTTATCGTCACAACACTTTTTTGGTCACATCTTTGTTAAAAATTCCCCCAATTTTAACGACAATCTATAGTCTCATAAGTCTTTCTTGACTTCGTCTCACGTCGCGCTCCTTTAGGTCGTCCTTTTTGTCATAATTTTTCTTCCCTCGAGCAAGGGCAATTTCAATTTTGAGCAAATTCTTGTCAAAAAACGCACGCACAGGCACAATGGTAAGCCCATTACGTTCTACCGCCTGCTTTAACTTTAAAATTTCGTTTCTATTTAAAAGTAACTTTCTATCTCGCCTTGGATTTGGTGAAAAATTATTGACACTTTGGTAGGGTTTAATGTACGCATTTTTAAGCCACGCTTCGTTTTTTGATATCAAAACAAAGCTCTCATTCAAACTCATTCCGTTTTGACGAATAGACTTAATTTCACTCCCTCGTAAAACTATCCCAGCAGTGTATTTGTCCATTAAAAAGTAGTTAAAATTCGCAAATTTATTTGTTGCAACTATCCTCATTTTCCCTTACCGAATTTTATTTTATCACACTTTCCTTCCCTTTGCAACTATTAAAACACCGTCAAAAATTTGTCTTTTATTGTTTTATTATGCCACAACCCTAAGTTTTTGTCCTTTAAACCTAAATGCTTTATACTCTAATCTTGCTAAAAACAATAGTTTTTAACGAAAAATATAGTCAACAACGCCAATTCTTATACAAATTTAGAAAAAAAGTCATTTATCCTCTATTTTTTTTTTCTATTATTTAATTTACATTTTTATCTTTCTTATGTAGTTTCCGTAAACCTATGTCTCTTTCTTAAATTATGACTTTTTATATTCTTTTTTATTTACTTTTTTGTTGTGAGAGTTTTAAAAAAATGGTAAAATGATTTTAGAGGTTAAAAATGAATAAAAATATAAAAATTGCCCTTTTCACCGATTGCTTTTACCCAGGAAATGGCGGAACGGAAAATGTAATTAGAACCCTCGTCCCTCTTTTAAAAGGGCTTGGTGATACTGTCAGAATTTATGCTCCAAACTATCACATAAAAAATGTTAACCAAGACATAGACGGCTTTGACGTCTTTAGAGTGCCGAGCCTTAGACTTAGTGACAACGATAATATCGCCTTTGTAAGTCTAGTTAAGAAAAAACTCGAAAATGACTTAGTAAACTTTTCACCAGACATAATATATTTTTTGACAGCGGGGCCAATGGCAAAATGGGCGGTAAAGTTTGCAAAAAAGTTAAACCTTCCCCTTGTGGCAACTTTGCACACTAAATTTAAACTCGCGTGGTACAACTCAACAAAAAGCCACCTTATTACAAATTTTATGCTTGGTAACCTTAAAAAGTTTTTTAACGAAACAACTCTTGCCTCAACTCTATCTCAAGACGCCAAAAACACACTTAAAAGTTATGGTTACAACTTCGACCCTATCATTATTAAAAATGGCATATCAAAGTCTGACACCGCACTTGCTCCATTTGAAATTAACTACACAAAAAACCGCTTTAATTTCCTTTTTTGTGGTCGACTTGAAAAAATAAAGAACATCCAATTTACACTTAAAGCACTCTATAAACTTAAAAATGATTATAACTTCGTAAACTTTAACTTCCTCATTGCAGGCTCCGGTGCTTATGAAAAGACACTTAAGCGTCTTGTCAAAAAGTACAATTTAACGGACAATGTCGTATTTTTAGGTTTTATAAGAGACAAAGCCAAAT
>CALWKI010000050.1 GCA_944381235.1 uncultured Clostridia bacterium | reverse complement strand
TTATCATAAAAATTTTTTTGAAAACTATCGTTTTTCCTCGCTTTCGCTCGACTTCCTTGTTTGTTTCCGGCGTCAGTTTTGAGAAAACAAGTAAATTTCTTTTCTTCAAAACTTCCTTGAATATAAAATTAAAAAAATTTAGATAGGTAAATTTAAAGCGCTAAAAAATAATATACAAAAAAAGTGTATTATTTTTTTATATTACTTGACAAAAAAGGGTCTCGTATTATATTTTTTATTAAGTCGAGATTGTAATTTAAAAGGTAAATTGCCTAAAGGTAATTTAAAAGACGAATTACACATATTTTTGAAATAGGGAATAAAAAAATGAACTTAGACAATATTACTCCTTCAAATTTTATTGAAGATGAGATTTTAGAAGATTTAAAGGCAGGGAAAGTAAAAGAGGTAATCACTCGTTGTCCGCCTGAACCAAGTGGTTATTGGCACATAGGGCATTGCAAGGCGTGGGTAATCAATTTTGAAACAGCGCTTAAATTTGGTGGATATACTTATCTTCGTATGGACGACACGAACCCATCTAGAGAGCAAGGCGAATTTGCCGAAAGTTATCTTGATGACTTAAAGTGGCTTGGTTACACGCCAAAGGCGGTTATTTATGCTAGTGAGGCGTACTTTGAAGGCATTTATAATTTGGCCGAAAAACTTATTATGAAGGGACTTGCGTATGTGGATGAACTTAGTCAAGAAGAACAACTTAAAATGAAAGGGACGCTAACGACTCCGGGAGTTAATAGTCCATATAGAGATAGGCCAAAAGAGGAAAGCCTAAAACTTTTCCGTGAAATGAGGGATGGGAAGCACCCTGATGGGTCTTTAACACTTCGTGCTAAAATTGATATGAGTCACCCAAATATTTTGATGCGTGACCCAATAATGTATAAAATTTCAAGAGAACATCACTACAAAACGGGGGATAAGTGGTGTATTTATCCTATTTATGACTATGCGCATCCTATGGAAGACGCACTTGAAGGCGTAACGTATAGTCTATGCGACATTACATTTAGAGTGCATAGAGAAGTGTATGATTGGTTTGTAAAAAATTGTTTAGACGATCCTTATACACCAAAACAAAGAGAGTTTTCGACGCTTAATCTCGAAAATGTTTTGCTTGGGAAGAGATATTTAAAGCAGCTTGTTGAAAACAAAGTTGTTATGGGGTGGGACGACCCAAGACTTCTTACTATTGTTGGTATGAAAAGACGAGGGTACACGGCAGAAGGTATAAAAAATTTTGTCAAAAGTTGCGGGGTAGTTGCAAGTGAAAGCACTATACCTTTTAGTTCTTTAGAGTACTATATTAGAGAAGACCTTAATAAAACAGCGACGCGTGCCATGGTGGTACTTGATCCACTAAGGGTTGTTATTACAAATCTACCTGAAGACTATACGGAAGAAATTGAAACAAATAATAATCCAAACATTGAGAGTGCGTGTTCTCATAAAGGTATTTTTGCCCGTGAGTTATATATTGAAAAGGAAGACTTTTCGCTTAATCCTCCACCAAAGTATAACAGGCTTGTTGTGGGAGGGCTAGTTAGACTTAAGGACGCATATATAATTAAGTGTAACGAAGTTGTCTACAAGGAAAATGGCGAAATTGACTACCTTAAATGTGAATATCTAGAGGGAACAAAAAGCGGGCAACCGGGTAGTAATATGAAGGTAAAGGGCACAATTCATTTTGTGGCAAGAAAAAATAGTTTTGATTGTACTATTAGAAATTTTAAAAATTTAACCAAAAAAGAATACTTATGGCCAGGTAAGGCGCTTAGCCAAGGGGTAAGTATTAATGAAATACTTGAAGAAGATTCTCTTATAGAAACGAGTGCAAAGGCAGAGAATTTTTTAAGAAATGCAAAACCTTATGATAAGTTCCAATTTATGCGTAAAGGATATTTTGCACTAGACAAAGATTCAACAGAGGATAACTATATATTTAATTCAACTATTAGCCTTAAAGATTCTTTTAAAAAGTAATTCTAAAGTTAAAAAGTATAAAAAATTCACCTAAATAGTTTTAATTTTTGTGAGATTTTAAAAAGTTGTTTTATTGTTATTAAATGCTTAATAAATTTTATAAAGGGAATACAAAATGAAAGTAGTACTTTTTAATGGAAGCCCTAGACCAAATGGGAACACAATGCTTGCCCTTCAAGAAATTGAAAAGGTGTTAAGAGACGAAAATATAGAAACGGAAATACTTCAAATTGGAAACAAGCCAGTCCGAGATTGCATCGCGTGTAATGGCTGCGTGAAAACAAAAAAATGTGTTTTTGATGACGACGTGGCAAATTTATGGCTCGATAAGGTTAGACACGCTGATGGGTTTATATTTGGGACGCCGGTTTACTTTGCGCACGCAAGTGGAAGAATACAAAGTATAATGGATAGGATGTTCTATGCAGATAAAAATGCGTTTTGTCATAAGGTTGGGGCAGTCGTTAGTGTCGCAAGACGCGCTGGGACAAGTTTTTCGCAAGATAATCTTAACAAGTACTTACTACTTTCAAATGTGATAATCCCGGGGTCAAACTATTGGAACGTTGCATTTGGAAGAGAGGCGGGAGAGGTTGTACGCGACGAAGAAGGCTTGCAAATCATGAGAAATCTCGCACGTAACATGACTTATATTTTAAAGTGTTTGGAGGCTGGCACAAAATCAAATATTTTACCACCACGTCTAGAAACTAATTTTCACACCAATTTTATTAGGTAATATTGGAAAATTTAGGAGTATGTGTTTTTACAAAAAACACTTTTACATAAATATTTTAGGTTAGTTTTAATAAAAAATAAAAATTTACCCTGACGAATTTTGCTATTTTGTACTTAAATAGTGAAAGGAGGTCAGGGTTTTTGTTTGTGAAATGTTCACAACTTAAAAATTTAATTTTTTCTTAGAAGATCTGTATAGTTACTAATTGCACTAAGGTTATCTTTAAAAAGACAAAGGCGCCAATTTTGGCTATTTTTTTGACCTTAAAATTAAATTTTTAAAACAAATGTAAGTTAAATAAAATGGAAGATTACATAATGTATTTAGTGAATAATTTTTCTCTAGAATTTTTTTTAATGAGTTTAATTGTCTTTGTTTTAACGCTAATTATCAAAATTCCAATTAAAAATGCGACAAGTAAACTTGAAGAAAATAAAAGGCAGGCAGTTAATAGTGTAATAATTCTCATTCCGCTTTTGCTTTCTTTTGTGGCAAATTTAATTTATTTTTTGACCGTAGAAAAGAACGTGTTATCTCTTGAGTATGTATCTTGCGCGCTTAGTGTTTTTGTAATGTCAATTTCTATTTATCTTATAGTTTCGCGAATTGTAAAAATTGTACGCGGGGTAATGAGTGGGAAGGTGACTCTTCAAGAAGTAGGCGTCGCAATAGAAAATGTTACACAAAGTTTAAAGAGCGAGGAGGGGAGTGTGGTTGACGCTAGTAAAACTGAACTCGACAAAATAAAGAAAAGCATTGATACGCTTTTAAACTTAAAAGAAAAACTAGAGAGTTCTAAAAAAGATGAAAACTTAACGATTTTAACTGAAATAGAGGGCGAAATAAAAAGGTTAGAAGAAAAAGAAGAAACTTTAAACAATGCACACTAAAAGGAGGAATAATGGTAAATAGTCAAAAACTTAATTATGAAATCATAGGAAATTTAGATAAAATTGAAATAAATATATCATCTTTACCCAAAAACATAAGAGTTAAAAATGCGTTTTTGGTTTTAAAAGTTAAAAATGTGACGGAAAACGCAAGTTTCGATGCAAATTTTTATGTAGATGACATAAAATGTGGGCTTGTTGACAGGGTGTTGGAGTTAGAAAATCAAGATAACGTTTATTTAAATGTTACAAATGTAATAAACTACTTAGTTCGAAATAACTTGCCTGTAGGCACACTTAAATTTGAGGGAGAAGAGGGTAATATTATTCAACTTGAAAAGGTCGACGATAAGGCAAAGGTTGACTATCTTATGCCAAGTAATTTTGAAGAAAATGCGACGAATTATAAGGTAAATTTATCCGAGGCGTGTAGTGGGAATATAAATCTTAGTAGCGGGGAGTTAAGTGTGTCTAGTTTCGACGCGGGGCTTAGTTGTAACGCTATAAGTCTACCAATTTATCATGTTTATAACTCAAACGGTTTTACGGGTTTAGAAGGCGATTTTGTTAAAAGTTTGTACGGGGAAAATTTTAAACTTAGCCTTGAAAGGTACATAAAGGAAGAGGTGGATGAAAATGGTAAAAGCAACCACACCTACACCTACATTGACGAAAACGGGAAGGAAGAG